>CAXTCL010000137.1:0-9999 GCA_964242035.1 uncultured Acetobacteraceae bacterium
CCGCCGCTGCCGCTGGCGGTGGTCAGGTAGTATTCCCTGCCGGTGGAGCTGTTGCAGAACCCGCTTGTGCCGTACGTGGTGCTGTAGCCGGAGATGGTAGCCAGCAGCACGCTGGCGCAGGAATTGTTCCACGGGATTTCCGGCACGTAGGACAGTGCGGATTCGTAGGTGGAGCTGTTGGTGTTGCTCCAATACGTGCTGGTGGTGCCGGCGTAGGCGTCGCCGAAATCGGTGCCGCCGACGGCCACGTTGTAGGGGGTGGAGGCGAAGCCGCTGACGGCGATGCCGTGCGTGGCTTTCGTCTCGTCGGCGTCGCAGCTCGCGGCCCCCTCGTCGCCGGCGGAGACGAACACCGAGGTGCCCTGCGTCACGGCCTGCTCGTAGGTGCTGTTGTAGGCGGCGTTGGCCGCCGCGCCATTGGCCGCCTCGCATTCGCCGTAGCTGATGCTGACGATGGTGGGCGGGGCCGAGCCGTTGAGCAGGTTCTGCAGCGCGATCAGGCCGCCGAACGTCACGTTTGTGTCTGCGCAGGAGGCGAGCTCTATATGGGCGCTGGGCGCGCCGGCGCTGGCCCATTCGGCATCCAGCGTGGCCTCGCTCTCGGCGCCTGCCACGGTGCCGGGGTTGCTGCACGAGCTGCTGCCCGTCGGGTGCACCTGGGTGAAGCTGCCGCCAGAGTAGCTGGACAGGCCGAGCACGGAGCGGAACGTGGTCCAGTCCGCGGTGCTGTAGACGTTGGTGTCCTCGATGACGACGATCGTCTGGCCCTGGCCGGAGATGCCGGCGCTGAACAGCGGGTTGAAGTTGTAGATCTTGGCGAGGTCGCCCGGGACCACGGCCTGGAACGTGCCGTTCGAATTGCTGAAGGTGTAAGCCGGCTTCGGCTTGAAATTGGTGTGCGGCTTGAAGTCGTGCAGCGAGACGATGCCGGCCACCACGCCGGCCAGGGCCGCCGGCACGCGCGGGTTGGTCATGTTGGCGATGTGCGATACGCCGCGCACGCTCAGATTGTGTATCTGCGTGTGGAAGGCGTCTCGTACCTGGGCGGCGGTGCCGCTGAAATCGATCATCATGCGGCCGGGCTGCACGCCACCCACGGTGAAGCCGTGGCTCTGCAGCCAGGCGACCACCACGTCCACGTCGGCGCTGGCGGGGCCGAAACGCTCGCCGAACTGGCGCGCCGTCAGCCAGTGGTGGTAGTGCGGCGAGGCGGGGTCCTGCTGCGCGCCGATGAAGCGGGCGAGCTCGCGTTGCGTGCTGTCAGGACGCGACAGCAGCATCTGCATGTGGTCCAGCACCAGGCTGTCATCGACAGGGCCGCGGTTGTTGGCCAGCACGGCCTCCGGGCGCAGATTGCCGGGCAGCATCGTTGTCTGCTGCTCGTCGACGGCGCTGGAGATCACGCGCGGCGCCTGCGCAAGGCTCGGCGAGACGAAGCCCACTGCCGCGGCGCCTGTCAGCAAGGCGAGTTTCGTCATCATGCCAGACCGTTTCTGCACCCGAGCCTCCGAGGAATGTTACGGACGCAATCCGTCATTGTTTACACTTCGATGTCAACAGGTTTACTGCACCAGTCTGCATCTCGTCACGGCTGACCGTGCCATTTGGTAAAGATAAACAGTATAGTCGGGGTTTATCCCAAAAAAAAGCGGCGCGCCTCTCGGAAATGCAACGGAAGGGGGTTCCTGCTCAGCTTGCATCCCTGGCGCTCATCCCGCAGGCCGCCAAGGCCGGGAGACACCCAGCCCCCCGCCGTTCTGGTCGACGGCAAGCCCGCCCGGCCGGCGTCAGCGCGATCGCGCCGAGCCTTCGCCGCCATGCGCGCATTGGCGCCTCGGTGCCCGCCGCCGCCTCACGCAGCAAGGTCTAAAATGCGTAGCATCCGTGTTCCTGCTGAATCATGCCTGCCTCCCGGGCGCATCCTGGCCGGGAGAGCTTGCCGGATCATGAACGGCCGGCGAAAGCGGCGAACGCGCGCGCCACTTCGGTGTAGATATCGCGCTTGAAGGCCACCGCCAGACCGGGCAATTCGTCCAGCCCGGCCCAGCGCCAGGCGGAGAACTCCGGGTGGGTGTGGGCGTCGAGCCTGATGTCCGCATCCGTGCCGTCGAACCGCAACGCAAACCATTTCTGCCTCTGGCCACGGTAGCGGCCGCGGAAGGCGCGCTGCGCCAGTTCGGCGGGCAGCTCGTAGGTCATCCAGTCCGGATGTTCGGCCAGTATGGTGGCGCGCGCCGTGCCTATCTCCTCCTCCAGCTCGCGCAGGACGGCGGATGCCGGGTCCTCGCCGGCGTCGATCCCGCCCTGCGGCATCTGCCAGACGGCTTGCGCGTCCGTCGCCAGATCCGTGCGGCGGCCGACGAAGACCTGGCCGCTGCGGTTGAACAGGGCGGCGCCGACATTGAGGCGGTAGGGCAGGTCGGTCATTTTCGCGGCTGTCCTGCGAGCGAGGGCGGATGAAGCTGGTGGATGGCGGTGAGCGGCGCCAGCACCAGGCCGCGCGCCGCGAGCCCGTGCGCCCAGACGGCCACGCGGTCCAGCAGGACAGGGGTCGGCGGACCGGCGATGCCGATGGCCGCACCGTGCCTGGCCGCCGCCTGTTCCAGCGCGGCCAGGTTGCGATCGATCGTCTGCGCATCGGCCGGCGACTCCGGACCGGCTTCGCGATCGATGACTGCGTCGGCCACGTAGGGGCTGGAGGACGCCGCATCGGGCGGCGTGGCACCTGGCCGGGGATCGAGGAAGAGGAGACCGCGTGCGGCCACCGCTTCCAGCATGTCGGCATAGGCCTGCGTGCTTTCGGCGAAGCGCTCCCCGCCCATGCCGTCCGAGGCGCCTGTCGCCCCCACGCATCCCGCCACGCCGGACAGCGCCCACTCCAGGTTCAGCCGCAACTGCACCGGGTCCGCGCCCGTCAGCAGCGAGCGGTCGCCCTCCTCGGCAATCGGGAAGCCGTTCGGCTCCATTGGTATGCTGACCAGGCACTCGCGTCCTTGCGCCCGGGCCTCGCCGGCGAGCCTGGCGCCATCCGCCTGGGGCACGTAGGCGGAGAAGGCGAAATCGACCGCCGCCGGCAAGGTCCTGTTGGCCTGCGCGGTGAGCGCGCGGTCCAGCCCGGCACCGTCGATGACCAGCGCCACGCGCGGATGCCGCTCGGCCGGGTCAAAGGCGGCGGCATAGGTGACCGACGGCGGGCGGCCAGCCGCATCGATACGCGGCAGGCTGCGGCCGGGCCAGTCAGGCGCCGGCTCCTGCAGGGAAGGGCTGGGGTCCGGGATGGCGGAAAGCGTCATCTTCAACGGAGGCGGCGGATCGGGCGTGCTCGGAAGCGCGCGGGCCGGCTGCTCCTGGTGCGGCGTCCTGGGTGCGACCTTGACGTTGGTCACCACGCGAGGTGCTGGTGGGCCGATGATTTGCAGCGTGACCGCGGTGCCGGCCAGCAGGCCAAGGATGCAGGCCCAGAAGATCAGGAGGGGGCGGAAGGTGGTCACGACAGGCAAGTTAAGGAAGGAAGCACTTCTTTTTTGCAAAAAAGAAGCAAAAAACTTTTCGTCCCTGTCGGCGCGTGTCGAAACGTTCGCCGACAGAGACCAAAAATTTTTTGGCTTCTTTTTTGCAAAAAAGAAGGGGTTGCTTGCCTAGCCCTTAGACGCCTGCTTCTGCGCCATGTCCCGCACCACCCCGATCCCCTGCTGCAACTGATAATCGGTAGAAGGATTAGCCAGGTCGAACTTCGGCCAGTTTGTCGGCGGCTTGGCGGCGATCTGCTTGGCCGCGGCCGGGATGTCGTCGCGCGGCGCCGGCGGCTTGGTCGGCTCCGAGCCGCCCTCGTTTTTCAGCGCGTGGTTCAGGTCGGCCTCGCGGTCGGGCAGGAAATGCACCTCGTCCTCACGCGTCTCCTGCACGGGGACGTCGGGTGCTATGCCGAGACCCTGTATGGAGCGGCCGGACGGCGTGTAGTAGCGTGCCGTGGTCAGGCGAATGGCGCCGTCGTTGTTGCCCATCGGGATCAGCGTCTGCACGCTGCCTTTGCCGAAGCTTCTGGTGCCCACGATGATGGCACGGCGATGGTCCTGCAGGGCACCGGCGACGATCTCGCTGGCGCTGGCCGAGCCGCCGTTTATCAGCACCACCATCGGCAGGCCGTCGATCAGGTCGGTGCCCTTGGCGTCCCAGCGCTGGCTGTCCTCGGGGTGGCGGGCGCGGGTGCTGACGATCTCGCCGTCCGGGATGAAGTCCTCGCAGATGTCCACCGCCTGATCGAGCAGGCCGCCGGGGTTGTTGCGCATATCGAACACCACGCCGCGCAGGTGACCGTGCGCCTGGTCCTTCAGCTTGGCGATCGCCTCGCGCGTCTTGGTGTCGCTCTCCTCGTTGAAGCCGGCCAGGCGTATGTAGCCGACGTCGCCGTAGAGCGCAGACTTGACCACCTGCACGTGTATCTGCTCGCGGGTCATCGTCACGTCGAACGGCTTGTCTATGTGCTCGCGCTTGATGTTGATGGTGATGGTGCTGCCTGGGGCGCCGCGCATCATGTCCACCGCGTCGTTTAGCGGCAGGCCCTCGACGGACTTGCCGTTCAGCGAGAGGATGTAGTCGCCGGGCTTCATGCCGGCGCGGGCGGCCGGCGTGTCGTCGATCGGGCTGATCACCTTCACCAGGCCCTGGTCGGACGTGACCTCCAGACCCAGGCCGCCGAAGGCGCCGCGGGTGGTGACCTGCATGTCCTTGTACTGCTTGGCGTCCATGTAGCTGCTGTGCGGATCGAGCGAGCTCACCATGCCGTTCAGCGCGTTGTCGACCAGGTCACGGTCCTTCACCGGCGCCACGTAGTCGGCGCGCACCTTCTCGAACACTTCGCCGAACAGGGTGAGCAGGTGATAGGTGTCCTGCGGGCCGGCGGTGATCTCGTCGTCGGCGCGGGCGGTGCCGACCAGATGCGGGGCGAAGGTGCGTAGGGCGGGTCCGGACGCCAGGCCTATCGTGAAGGCGGCGCCTAGCAGAAGGCCGGTTCGGAGTTTCATGCCGTGATCCTTGGGGACGTGCGAAGGTATGTTGAGCTTGATCGAAGGGAAGTAAGCAAGGAAGGCCTTCTTTTTTGGAAAAAAGAAGCAAAAAACTTTTGACTCCGCTGTCGCGGACCTTTCCGGCAAGCGCGCGATAGCGGACTAAAAGTTTTTTGGTCCTTGTTTTCAAAAAAGGACTGCTTGCTTACTTTCTTTTCCCCAGTAGAGCCTAGGATTTCGCGCGAAGGAAGGGCGCCGGGTCGATAGGGCGGCCCTGCGACCTTAATTCGACGTAAAGCGCAGGTTTGCCAGTGTCAGGCATGCGGCCGAGCGGCTCGCCGGCCCGGGTGGGATGGCCCGGGCGCGTGGCGAGGGTGCCCAGGCCGGCAAGCACCAGGTCATACCCGCCGCCGCATTCCACTATGAGCAGCTGGCCGTAGCTGCGGAACGGCGCGGCAAAGGCCACGCGGCCGGTGCAGGGGCTGCTGACATAGGCGCCTGGTGCTGCTTCGTAGGTGAGGCCCGTGGCCGGCCCGTCCTCCGCCGCGGCGCCGAAGCCGCGGAGCACCGGGCCGGCCACTGGAGTTACGAGCAGGCCGGCCGATTGCGCCAGTGCGGGACCGGACGGCTTGGCCAGTGCCGCCTGGCGGGCATAGGCGGCCTGGGCGGCGCCTGGCCTGTGCTGACGGGTGGCGGTCGCTTCCTCCTGGGCGGCGCGGGCGATGGCACGCGCTTGCGCGGCGTCCATGGCGGCGATCGCCTCGCGCAGGGTTCGCGCTTGCGCGGCGGCGGCCGCCACCTGCCCGGCGGCGTCGCGACCCTCCGCCTCGGCCTGGCTGACCTGGCCGCGGGCCTGGGCGATGACGCGGTCCAAGGCGGCACCGCGGGCGGCCTGTTCGGCGCGTGCGCCGTCCAAGGCGTGTGCCTCGGCCGCCAAGGCGGCGCGGGCGGCGGACGCGTCGGACTGCTGCGTGCGCAGCAGGGCCGCCTGGCGGTTCAGCGTGATGGCGAGGCCCTTTGTGATGAGCAGGCCCTGTATCGCCTGCTCTGGCGGCACGGGTGCGGCCAGCACCGCCAGCTCTGGCGTGCGGGAGAGACGGAGCAGGACGGGGAGCAGCGCCGCGAAGTCTTGCCGCCTGCTGGCGAGGGCGGCTTCGGCGGCATTCCGGCGCGCTTCGGCAATGGCCAGGTGCGCGGCGGCAGCCAGCACGCGCGTTTCGGTCTCTTGCAGGGCGGCGGCTTGCTGTGCCCTGGCGTCCGCCAGGCGGGCGGCCTGAGCTTGCGCGCTGGCCAGGTCTCGCTGGGCGGTGGACTGGGCCTGGGTTTGGGCAGCGCGCTGGCGTTCGGTGTCCGCAAGGCGGGCGGCGGCGTCGGTTCTGGGGGTGGCTTGGGCTGGAAGGGTGAGGAGAAGGAAGAAAGCAGTTCTTTTTTGAAAAAAGAACCAAAAAACTTTTGCTCCCCGCCTGCAGGGAGAGGCGCGCCGGTCCTGCCATAACCTGTGCTGGCAAAACCGGCGCGGATGTTTCTGCGACCAGGTAGCAAAAGTTTTTTGGTCCCTTTTTTCAAAAAAGGACTGCTTGCTTACTTCGCTAGCGTGTAACCCGCCAGCGCAGGTTCCGCCGCAAGCTTCGGCGCATTCTGCACGGCGGCCACGACGGACAGGCCCAACTCTGCAAAGTTCTGCGCGAACGTGGCCGGGTCCACGCCTGGCTGGAGCGACTGCAGGCAGACGCTGCGGGCAATACGCGCGGGGTTTGCAGGCGTGGCGTGGTCCAGAGCGTCGATGACAAGGGCGTAGCCGACCGGGTCGTAGGTGCCCATGGCCAGGTGCTCGGACGTGTCATTGGGGCAGATGGATTGCACGGCGATGTTGGCGCGCCGGCCAGCGCCGGTGCGCAGGGAGGAGCTGCCGGCGACATCCAGGTTGGGAACCACCACTTCGTCCGTGCGGCTGTAGATGGTGGTGTAGGCGATGCCTGCGAAGGTTTCGGCGTAGCTGTTCAGGGCGGCGATGAAGGCGGCGTTGCTCGCCTGCTGCCAGAAGGCGGCAGGGCAGCTTTTGGTGGCGTCGCAATTGGCTGTGGCGTCCAGCGTGCCGTGGTTGGACGGGTCCAGCCCTATCACCTTGGCGACCATGGGCCGTGTGTCCGGCCAGAAGCGCAACGCCCAGCGCGGGACCATGCCGCCCTGGCTCCAGCCGACGATTGCGATGCGGCGGTGATTGTCCGCCGCGTAGAGGGTGCGTATGGCGCCGGTGATGTACTCGCCGGCCTGCTGGATATCCATCAGGGCGGTACCGGGCAGGGTGATGGCGCAGAACGGGCGGGAATCCGCCGTGAAGGCGCGCTCGTAGTTCCAGGAAAAGGCGGTCTGCGGCGTGCTGGCGGTGCCTGGCACGAGCAGGGTGGGCACGTGCGCCGGGTCTGTAAGCGAGCCGGTGCAGGCGAGGGACGCGGTGATGGCGGATTGCGGGACGCTGAGCGCGGGGCCTGGGCGGTTTGGGGGCGCGTAGGTGGCGGCGTGCGCGGCGGTGGTGAGGAGGGTGGCGATGGCGGCAATGCGTCGGAGCATGGTCTGGCGTTTCCCTGTTGGTTTTCTGGGGTAACGGGTCTGGTCGAGGCGCGGATGCGTAAAGCAAGCAAGGCCTTCTTTTTTGAAAAAAAGAAGCAAAAAACTTTTACTCCTGCGCTTGCACGAAGGCATTGCCAGGTTTCTGCCAGCGCTTACGGCTGCAGGTGTGGGTGGGCCCCGATGCAGGCGTGGGGATAAAAGTTTTTTGCTTCTTTTTCAAAAAAGAAGGCCTTGCTTGCTTCCTGGCTCCTGTAGAACCGCCCCCATGACGAAGGTGATGCGAATCGCCACCGCCAGCATAGGTGTAGGCCTGCTGGTGCTGGCGCTGAAGACAGCCGCCTGGCGGGTGACGGGCAGCGCCGCTTTCTATTCGGACGCGCTGGAGACGGTGGTGAACGTGGCCGCCTCCGGCATCGCGCTGGCCGCGCTGCGCTTCGCGGCCCAGCCGGCCGACGCCAACCATCCCTACGGGCACGACAAGGCGGAGTTCGTGGCCGCCGTGGTAGAGGGCGTGCTGATCGTGGTGGCCGCGGTCAGCATCCTGCAGCATGCGTGGAGCGCGTGGCGACATCCGCGCGTGCTGCTGGAAGTGGGGCTCGGCGTGGGGCTGAACCTGGCGGCGACAGCGGTGAACGCCGTCTGGGCCTGGGTGCTGTTCGGCGTGGCCAGACGGGCGCGCTCGCCGGCGCTGCAAGGCGACGCGCGACACCTTATGGGCGACGTGGTGACCTCGTTCGGCGTGGTGGGCGGGGTGGGGCTGGTGCTGGCGACGGGCGTGCTGCGGCTGGATGCGGCAGTGGGTGCGGCGACGGCGGTGTACGTGCTGTGGTCGGGCGTGCACCTGATCAGCGACTCCATCGGCGGGCTGATGGACATGGCGCCATCCGACGACACGGTGTCGCGCATAGAGGCGGTGCTGGTCGCCCACGGCGACGGCGCCATCGAGGTGCATGACATAAGGGCGCGCCAGGCGGGACGGGCGACCTTCGTGCAGTTCCACCTGGTGGTGCCCGGGGCGATGCGCGTGGATGCAGCGCACGAGATCTGCGACCGGATCGAGGCGGCTCTGCGGCGGGACATGGAGCACCTGGTGGTGAACATCCATGTGGAGCCTGAGGAAAAGGCGAAGCGGGTTGGCGTTGTGGCGTTGTGAAGGAAGCAAGCAAGACCTTCTTTTTTGAAAAAAAGAAGCAAAAAACTTTTCCTCCCTGTCGGCGACTTTTTCAGCACGCGCCGACAGGGAGCAAAAGTTTTTTGGTCCTTTTTTTTAAAAAAGGCCTGCTTGCTGTCTTGCTTGCTTTCCCTGTTTGCAGCCACGCTGGCGTAGTCTCACTTAACCTGTGCACGGACCAGTTGCTCGTTGTGCTGGCACCCGAACAGGTGACCGCGCTGGAACCACTGGCGCGCGATCCCGCGCTGTCCTACGTGGCCGCGCAGGCCGCGGGTTTGCCGCAGGTGCGCGCGGATGCGGAGGCGGTGCTCGCGTTGCATCCGGACCTCGTGCTGGCCGGGCGGTATGGGGCGCAAGGCACGCTGGCGTTGCTGCGCGAACGTGGCGTGCGCGTGGTGCAGTTCGACGAGGCTGAGGACTTTGCTACTGTGGGCCTGCAGGTTGGCAAGATGGCCGATCTGTTGGGTGTGCCGGCGCGTGGTGCGCGCCTGGTTGCGGGGATGTGGCGCAGGCTGGCGGCGGTGCGGCGGCGTGCGGGCTCCGCGGTGTTGTGGGAAGCCGGCGGGTGGAGCGGGGGGCCTGGCAGTTTTGGCGATGCGGTGCTGCGGGCGGCGGGATTACTGAATGTGGGAAGCGGCGGGCGGATCGGGGTGGAGCGGTTGCTGGCGCTGCGTCCGGATGTCCTGGTCACAGAGGCGGCGGCGCGGTTTCCCTCGATGGCGACAGACATGGCCTGGCATCCGGCGCTGGCGGGGATGATGCGGCGGGTGGTGGCGCCGGCGCTGCTGGTGTGCGCTGGGCCTTGGAGCGTGGGGGCTGTGGAGGCTCTAGGTAAGTGAAGGCCTTCTTCTTTGAAAAAAATAAGCAAAAAACTTCTGCTCCTGACGACGCCGATGCAGCCGAAAGTGTTTCTAAGCGATCGCGCTGGGGTATGCAGGCGCCAGGAGCAAAAGTTTTTTGGTCCTTTTTTTCAAAAAACGACTGCTTGCTTCCTTGTGCCGTAATTCTGCTTTTCGCGGTCTCCCTGCTGGTAGGCACGTCAGGCCTGGGCGTGCCCGACCGGCTGGTGTTCTGGCAGATACGTGTGCCACGCACGATACTTGCTTTGCTGGTGGGCGCAGGGCTGGGCATCTCCGGCGCGGTGCTGCAGGGCGCGTTGCGTAATCCGTTGGCGGATCCGGGGCTGTTGGGAATCGGCGGCTGCGCGGCGCTGGGCGCGGTGGTGGTGTTCTATTGGGGCGTGTCCGTGGG
>CAXTCL010000138.1:0-9912 GCA_964242035.1 uncultured Acetobacteraceae bacterium
ACCTGACGCCTGCATGAACGCGCGTGGCCTTTCCAAAACGAAAACGGCTGCATCGGCAGCGGACGGAGCAAAAGTTTTTTGCTTCTTTTTTGCAAAAAAGAAGGCCTTGCTTACTTCGCCTTGGTAAACAACCGCCGGAAGTTGGCCGTAGTCAGCTCGGCGACAGCATCCGTGCTCATCCCGCGCACCTCCGCCAGCACCCGCGCCGTGTGCGCCACATGGGACGGCTCGTTACGCTTGCCCCGAAACGGCACCGGCGCCAGGTAGGGCGCGTCCGTCTCCACCAGCAGCCGCTCCGCCGGCAGGTCGGCCGCCACCTCACGCAGCGCCCCAGATTTGGGAAATGTCAGGATCCCCGAGAAGCTGACATACCCGCCGATCGACACGGCCTGCTCCGCCAGCGCCCGGCCGGAGCTGAAGCAATGCAGCAGGAAAGCGAACGCACCGCCCTGATCCTGCTCCTCTTTCAGGATGGCCAACGTATCCTCGTCGGCGTCCCTCGTATGTATGCAGATCGGCAAGCCGGCCCGCCTCGCCGCGCGTATCTGGATGCGAAACGCTTCCGCCTGCACGTCGTGCGGCGCGCGGTCGTAGAAGTAGTCCAGCCCCGCCTCGCCTATGCCGATCACCCTGGGGTGCCCGGCCAGGTCCACCAAGGCCTGCTCGCTAGGCAGGCCGTCTTCGGCGGCATGATGCGGGTGCGTGCCGACGGTGCACCAAAGCCCCGGCACCGCATCCGTCAGCGCCAGCTGCTCGGCGGCGTGCGACAGGCGCGTGCCGATCGTCACCATCTCGCCCACACCCGCCGCACGCGCGCGCGCCAGCATGTCCGGCCGCTCCGCCTCGCTGAAATAGTCGAGGTGGCAGTGCGAATCGATCAACATCAACGCGGTGCTCCTGCATCCTCAACCCAGCGCGGGAAGATGCCCTGCGGCGCCGACAGCACAACCCCGTCCGGTAAAGGAACCTCCAGCGCGGCAAGGTCGCGCGCAGCTCCGGACACCCCGAGCTGGTCAAGTAGCCGGCCCATGCTGGTCGGCATGAAAGGCTGCAGCACGACCCCAACCACGCGTATCACCTCGGCAAGCACGCGCAGCACATGGCCCATCCGCGCCAGATCCGTCTTGCGAAGCGACCAGGGCGCCATCTGATCGATATAAAGGTCGGCCGCGCGTATCACCCGCCATACCTCGTCCAGCGCCTCATGCAGCGCCTGCCGCGCAAACAGCCCGTCCAGCACCATGGGCAGCGCGCCGGCCAGGTTCAGCAGCGCCGTATCCGCCGGATGTCGCGGCCCGGTGTCCGGCAACCGCCCGTCGCAGTTCTTCGCGATCAGAGACAGCGTGCGCTGCGCCAGGTTGCCGATGCCGTTCGCCAGGTCCGTGTTCAACCGGCCGACCAAAGCGCGGTCGCTAAAATCGCCGTCATTTCCGAACGGCACCTCGCGCAGCAGGAAAAACCGCGTCGCATCCACACCGTACTTTGCCACAAGATCAAAGGGATCGACAACGTTGCCCAAGGATTTGCTCATTTTGGCGCCGTCCCGCGTCCACCACCCATGCGCGAAGATGCGTCGCGGCACGGGGAGCCCCGCGGCCATCAGGAACGCCGGCCAGTAGATGGCGTGGAAGCGCTGTATGTCCTTGCCGACCAGATGCAGGTCCGCCGGCCAGAACCGCCAGAGCGGGTTCGTCTGGTCCGGATAGCCGAGTGCGGTGATGTAGTTGGCCAGCGCGTCCAGCCAGACATACATCACCTGGTCCGGGTCGCCCGGCACCGGGATGCCCCAGCGGAAGCTGCTTCGGCTCACGGAGAGATCGCGCAGCCCGCCGCGTATGAAGCTCAGCATCTCGTTCCGCTTACCGGCGGGCCCCACGAACTCCGGATGCGCCTCGTAATGCGCAAGCAGCCTGTCCTCGTAGGCGGAGAGGCGGAACAGGTAGTTGGGCTCCCTCACCCACTCTACCGGCGCGCCAGTAGGCGCCAGCCGGGTTCCGTCCGCCAGCGTGGTAAGGTCGGCTTCGGTGTAGAAATCCTCGTCGCGTATCGCGTACCAGCCCTCGTAGTGCCCGAGATAGATGTCGTCGCTTGCCGCAAGCTTCTCCCACAGGGCCGTCGCGCCGGCCTTGTGGCGCGGCTCCGTGGTGCGGATGAAGTCATCGTTCGAGATGTCGAGCATCGCCAGCATGGCGCGGAACTGCCCGGAGACGGCGTCGGTGAACGCCTGTGGCACCAGACCGGCGTCGGCCGCAGCCTTTTCAACCTTCTGTCCGTGCTCGTCGGTGCCGGACAGGAAGTAGGTGTCCACGCCTTGCAGGCGCTTGAACCGCGCGATCACATCCGCAGCGATGGCCGTGTAAGCATGCCCAATATGCGGCGAACCGTTCACATAGAATATCGGAGTAGTTAGATAGAACGTTGACATCACAGCTCTTAAAGGGGCGAAGCCCAGGGGTCTGGGGCCAAAGCCCCAGCGGGGTCCAGGGGCAGAGCCCTTGGCCTTGCCTACTGCCTTACCAGAGCCAATCCAGCTATCACAGCCTGCCGCCGATCCATGTTAGCCCGCTCCGTCTCAACCAAAAGAGCCTGAACGCCAGACGCCGCCTCAGCCAACCGCAAAGCTCCACCCTTCGCGCCCGCGCGCACCGCCGCGCCCGCCAGCCCGCGCGCCAACAGCCCCATGAACGTCTCGAACGCCACCTGGTCCCGCAGCGCGTCCGCCATCTCGTAGCCGCGCAGCAGTGAGACATCCGGCCCGGCCGCCAGCACCTCCCCTACCATTCCGGCGATCTTCAGCCCACCATCCTCTGCCAGCGCCAGCGCACGGCCGGGCGAGCCGTCCGTCAGTGCGGCCAGTGCCGCCCGGTCCGCCTGCGGCACAGCCGGCAGGTATAGCGCAAGCGCGCGTTCCATTTGCGCATTGTCCAGCGGCGCCAGCGCCAGATGCCGGCACCGGCTGCGTATGGTGGGCAGCAGCCGCCCGGGCGCAGAGCACACGAGGATCAGCACCGCGCGCGCCGGCGGTTCCTCCAGCACCTTCAGCAAGGCGTTAGCCGATTGCGGGTTCAGGTCTTCGGCACCATCCAGGATCACCACGCGCCACCCGCCTTCCGCCGGCGTCAGGTGCAGGAAAGGCGGGATCTGGCGCGCCGTCTCGGCGGCGATCTGCTTTTTCAGGCGCTTCTTCTTCTCGTCCCACTCCCGCTCGATCGTCAGCAGGTCCGCGTGCGTGGACGCCGCCACGCGGCGGAACACCGCCTCGCCGGCGCCCATCTCCAGTGTGGCACTGCCGCCGGCCAGCAGCCTGCGCGCGAAGCGGTAGGCCAGCGTCGCCTTGCCCACGCCCTCCGGGCCGCTGATCAGCCAGGCGTGGTGCAGCCGGCCGCCTTGCAGCGAGTCCAGGATCGCCGCTTCCGCGGCCTCGTGACCGATCAGGTCCGGGTTTTCTCTTGGGTCTGGGGGCAACGCTTGGGCCTCAAGGAAAGTAAGAAAGGCCTTCTTTTCTGAAGAAAAGAAGCAAAACCCTTTTGCTACCTGGCGCGGCTGTGGAATCGCGTGCTGGCTAATGCTGGCCGTCTTGCCGGATCGCCTCGCCGCTCGGCATCTCGTCGGGAGAGCCACCTTTGAACAGACGCATGGCGGCGGCCACGAGCGCCACGTGAGAAAACGCCTGGGGGAAATTCCCGACCAGCCGCTTGGCGCCCACGTCGTACTCCTCGCTCAGCAACCCGACATCGTTGCACAAACCGAGCAGCCGCTCGAACAGCGCCCGCGCCTCGTCGATGCGCCCCTGCATCGCATAAGCCTCCACCAGCCAGAACGTGCAGGCCAGGAACGCGCCCTCGCCAGGCGGCAGCCCGTCCACGTTGCTCTGCGTCCGGTAGCGCAGGACGAAGCCGTCCTGCAGCAGATCCGCCTCGATGGCGGCCACCGTGCCCACCACCCGCTTGTCGTCTGCGGGCAGAAACCCCACCAACGGTATCAGCAGCAGCGTCGCATCCAGCTCGTGCCCGCCGAAGATCTGCACGAAGGTGTTGCGCACCGGGTCGTAGCCCTCGCGCAGCACGCGCTCCTCTATCGCCGTGCGCATCGCCCGCCAGTCATCGATCGGTCCGTGCAGGTGATAGCGGACGGCATCCTTGATCATCCGGTCCACCGCCACCCAGGCCATGATCTTGCTGAAGGTAAATTGCTGCGCCCCCCCGCGTATCTCCCACATGCCCTCGTCCGGCTCCTGCCAGATCTCCGCCAGATGGGCCACGATGTTGCGCTGCAGCGCCCAGCCATGCGGCGCCGGCTTCAGCCCGCGGCGCCGCGCCTGGTGCAGCGCCTCCAGCACCTCGCCATACACATCCAGCTGCACCTGCCCGCTGGCCGCGTTGCCCACGCGCACCGGCGCGCTAGCCTCGTAGCCGGTCAGCCACGGCAGCTCGCGCTCGTCCAGCGAGCGCTCGCCGTGCAGCCCGTACATGATCTGTATCTGGCTCGCCGATCCTGCCACGCTGCGCTGCAGCCAATCCCGCCAGGCAACCGCCTCTTCGGTGTAGCCGGCATCCATCAGCGCGTACAAAGTCAGGCTGGCATCTCGCAGCCAGCAAAACCGGTAATCCCAGTTGCGCGGCCCGCCCAGTTGCTCGGGCAGCGAGGTGGTCGGCGCCGCCACGATCCCACCCGTCGGCGCAAAAGTCAGCGCCTTCAGCGTCAGCAGGCTGCGGTGGACCGCGCTCCTGTAGCGCCCGTGATAGCGGCAGCGCCCGATGAACGCCTCCCAATGCGCCGCCGTCTTGGCCAGGGCCGCCATCGCATCGACCGCCTCCGGCGGCTTCTTGTGCGACTCGCCGTAAGACAGCACGAACGCCACCGTCTGCCCGGCCGCGACGGTGAAGTCCGCGACACTGCGCATGTCCCGCCCATGCAGCTTCACGTCGGTGCGCATCACCACCATGTTCGGCCCGGCGATTGCGCACAGGCCGGAATGGTCGTCCAGCCTGGTCACCCAGGGCACGCTTATGCCGTAGTCGAACCGCAGCGCCAGGTCGGTATGCATCGCCACCCGACCCGCCCTGCCCTGCACCAGCCGCACCAGCGTCGGGTTCGGCTGGCCGATCGCCATAAAATCCACCACGGCCGCACTGCCGCCCGTGGTCTCGAACACAGTTTCCAGGATGAGGCTGTCGCCCTGGTAACGCCGCCTGGTGGCGGGCGGGCTGCCATGGGGCGCGATGCTCCAGCATCCGTTGTCGCGGTTGCCGAGCAGTGCCGCGAAACACGCCTGGCTGTCGAAATGCGGCAGGCACAGCCAGTCGATCGAGCCGTCCAGGCCGACCAGCGCGGAGGTCACCTGGTCGCCGATCATGGCGTAGTCTTCGATCTTCGACGGCATGGCGCGGTCCTTTACGTGGCCAAGAAAGCAAGCAGTCCTTTTTTGAAAAAAAGGACCAAAAAACTTTTCCTCCCTGTCGGCGGATGCTGATACAGGCACCGCCAGGGACAAAAAGTTTTTTGCTTCTTTTTTTCAAAAAAGAAGTGCTTTCATCCTTTCCAAACGCCGCCGCAAGCGCGAAAAGCTTGACTTTTCCCGCGCAGTTTCAGATATCCCGCGAGGCGACGCGCACAGTTGCGGTTCGCCCGGGGCAACCTGCCCGTTACGGCCGCGTCATAGCTTAGCCGCACAATCTCCAAGAGACCGAGAAGATTTGTTGAACCAAAACACAGCCCACGAGGCGGACGAGCCCGTGCCCGATCTGCACAGCTCCTCCGACGTGCGCGACGCACAAGCGAAGGCGCCTGAAGCGGCGGCCGAATCCGCGATACCGCAGGCCACGCAAGCGGGCCAGGCAGAAGACGACCAGGCCGAAGACTTGCCGGAAGAGACTCCGCCCGAGGCCACCGACGCCCAGGAGGCGGCCGACATCGCGGCCGAGCTTGCCGCCGTCACCTTTGTGGCGCCGGATGACCTGATAGCCGAACCGGCCGCCAGCACCCCTGACGCGCCCGCCGAGCCGGAGACCATATTCGCCGACCTCGGCCTGTCCGAGCCGATCCTGCGCGCCATCGAGGAGAAGGGCTACAAGCACCCAACCCCGATCCAGGCGCAGGCAATCCCCGCTGTGCTCTCCGGTCGGGACGTCATGGGCGTGGCCCAGACCGGCACCGGCAAGACCGCCAGCTTCACCCTGCCCATGCTGGACATCCTGTCCGGCTCGCGCAGCCGCGCCCGCATGCCGCGCAGCCTGATTCTGGAGCCGACGCGCGAGCTGGCCCTGCAGGTCGCGGAAAACTTCGTCGAATACGGCAAATACCTCAAGCTGAACCACGCGCTGCTGATCGGCGGCGAAAGCCTCAACGACCAGAAAGAGGCGCTGATGAAGGGCGTGGACGTCCTCATCGCCACGCCCGGCCGCCTCATCGACCTCTTCGAGCGCGGCGGCCTCATGCTGACCGATGCCAAGCTGCTCGTTATCGACGAAGCTGACCGCATGCTGGACATGGGCTTCATCCCGGACGTCGAGCGCATCGTCGCCATGCTGCCCAAGACGCGCCAGACGCTGTTCTTCTCGGCCACCATGGCGCCGGAGATCCGTCGCCTGTCGGACGCTTTCCTCGACAACCCGCGCATGATCACGGTGTCTAAATCCGCCTCCGTCGCCACCACCATCGTCGCCGGCCTGGCGCTCGTCGCCGAGCACGACAAGCGCGAGGCGCTGCGCCGCCTGATACGCTCGGAAGAGGTCGCCAACGCGCTGATTTTCTGCAACCGCAAGCGCGACGTGGACATCCTCTTCAAGTCGCTCACCCGGCACGGCTTCTCCGCCGGCTCCCTGCACGGCGACATGTCCCAGCCGGCCCGCTTCGCCACGTTGGACAAGTTCAAGAAGAACGAACTGCGCCTGCTGGTTTGCAGCGACGTCGCCGCCCGCGGCATAGACATCGGCGGCCTTAGCCACGTGTTCAATTTCGACGTGCCGCAACACGCCGAGGACTACGTCCACCGTATCGGCCGCACCGGCCGCGCCGGCCTGGTCGGCCATGCCTTTACCCTGTGCTCGCCGGACGACAAGCTGGCCGTGGACGCCATCGAAAAGCTGACCGGCTTCGCCATACCGCGCATCGTGGTGCCGGAACTGGACGTGGTCGACTGGTCCGAAGGCGACGGCCGCAAGCGCCGTGGCCGCGCGGCACCCGCCCGCGGCAGAGCCGCTTCTGAAGATCGCGGCAGGGCCAAGCCGGAAGCCGAGGCCAAGCCGGCCCGCACGCCGCGGGCTGACGCCGAGCCAGGCGCCGAACCTGCCAAGCCGCGCAGGACACGCGGCCGCGGCCGCGGTGCCGAACGCACCGCCCCCGCTGAGGCGACGGAAGCCGCCATCCTGCAGCCGGACCTGCCCGAACCCGTCCAGGCCCGCGAACCTCGCCCGCAACAAGGCCGCCAGGAGCAACGCCCGCGCGGTCCCCGCCCAGACTCGCGCCAGGACTCACGTCAGGAGCCGCGCCAGGAACGAGTGGAAGCCCCGCTGCGCGAACAGCCCCGCGCCGAACCCCGCGCCGAGCCGCGCCAGGATTTTCGCGCAGACCGTGGCCCGCGCGACTACCGCCGCCGTGACGACGATTTGGGCCCGGCCGTGCTCGGCTTCGGTGACGAGGTGCCCGCCTTCATGACCCTGCCCCGCCGCCCCGCTCTCGCCCAGGCCGAGGCTGCGCCGGAACCCACCGAGGCCTGAGCCCATCCCCAGCGAGCGCCAACCTCGGCGCCAGCCCGCCTCATCCGCCGCCGCCATGCCGCTGCTTGCCCGCATCAGCCACATAGGCAGCGCCGGTGACGGCGTGGCAGCGGGCGTCACCAAGCTGCACGTCGCCCGCACCCTGCCTGACGAGACCGTGCACGCCCAGCCGCAACCGGGCGGTACGCGCGCCACGCTGCTGGACATCGCCGAACCCAGCCCGGACCGCGTCCAGCCGCCCTGCCCGCATTTCCTGCAAGGCTGCGGCGGCTGCGCCCTCCAGCACTGGGCAGACGCGCCCTACGCCGCCTGGAAACGCAGCCTGGTCGTCGCCGCCCTGGAACGCGCCGGCTTCGCCCAGCCGCTCGTAGGCGGGCTGGTGCGCACCGCACCCGCCACCCGCCGCCGCATGGATTTCGCCGCCGAGCGCACCCAAGGCGGCCTCCTGCTGGGCCTGCACGAAGCCCATGCCACCAGCATCACGGACCTGCACACCTGCCACGTGCTGCACCCCACGCTGGTCGCGCTGCTGAACCCGCTGCGCCAGACCCTACGCGGCCTGGCCGCGCTGCGCCGCCGCGGCTCCGTCCTCGCCAACCTCCTGGCAGACGGCCCCGACCTCCTCATACGCACAGACGGCCCGCTCGCCCCCACTGACCGCACCAAGCTCGCCGCCTTCGCCACCGCGCACGACGTTCGCCGTATCGCCTGGTCGCTGAACGACGGACCGCCAGAGATCGCCTTCCAGCTCGGCGCGCCCCACATGCTGTTCGCCGGCCAACGCATCGAACCGCCGCCGGGCGCCTTCTTGCAAGCCTCCCCCGCCGGCGAGGCCGCCATCGTCGCCGCCACCCTGGCCGCCCTGCCCCCCCGCCTCACGAACCGCTCCCGCGCCGTTGAGCTCTACGCCGGCTGCGGCACCATAAGCTTCCCCCTCGCCCAGCACCTCCGCGTCCAGGCCTACGAGGGCGACGCGCCAGCCGCCGCCAGCGTACGCCGCGCCCAATCCGGCACCCGCGTGGAGATGACCCAACGCGACCTCGCCCGCCAGCCGCTCTCCGCCAAGGAAATGTCCGGCGCCGCCATGGTGGTGCTCGATCCGCCCTACGCCGGCGCCACCGCGCAGATGGCGCAGATCGCATCCAGCGCCGTCCCTGTCGTGGCCTATGTCAGCTGCAACCCCGGGGCGCTTGCGCGCGATGCCGCGGTGCTCGCCCAGGCGGGATACCGGCTCGTTGCAGTCACGCCTATCGACCAGTTTCTTTGGTCGGCTCAGGTGGAGTGCGTGGCGACGTTTGCGAAGTAAGGCAGGCAAGCAGTTCTTTTTTGAAAAAAAAACCAAAAAACTTTTGTCTCGCCGCCTTTGTGACACCGCGTTCTTGTAACCAGATGTCGTTTGTTGCTTGGCGCGACCAGGCAGTCCAGAGAACAACGCAATCGTCACAGCCACCAACACGGCGCATAAAGCAGATCAAACGCATCATAAGCCGTCTGCAAATTTGGCGATCTTGGCACCACCGCTTTACGTACGAGAGCCCCGGCGCCTCAGCCCAAACACTCGGCGCTTCCGCCAGCCGCGACCACCCGCTCGCATGCAATCATACATAAGCGCACCCGCCGAGCCAGACCGCGGGGAATACCAGCCTGACAGCGCGCTGTTGCGGCAGCGTCTTAGCCGGGTGCGTAACCACGACAATCGCCAGACGCCCCAGCCGCCAAAGATGCGTGCCGTGTCAGGACACGCAAAGGTATGTCCAAGCAGTAAAAAACTTTTGACTCTGACACCTCGGTTCAGTTCTTCTTCTGCCATCGTATCGCTTTGCCGGAGAATGCTGCCATGCCCGTGATCACCCGTATCTACAAATCCCAAGAGGACGCCGAGGCGACGGTAGCCGGACTGGAAGCGGCGGGGCTTGGACACGAGGAAGTCAGCGTAATCGGCTGCGGCCAGGGCGGCCCAGCCTCGGCCGCCAACCCTGCCCTTGACACCGAAAGCGGCAAGGGCGCCGCCGCAGCTGCCACCGCCGGCACCGTCATCGGCGGCGGCGCGGGCCTGCTGGCTGGTCTGGGCGCCCTCGCGATACCGGGCGTGGGACCGGTCGTCGCAGCCGGCTGGCTTGTGGCCACGCTCACCGGCGCGGGGGTGGGTGCCGCCGTCGGCGCCGGCACCGGCGGCCTGGTAGGATCGCTCGTC
>CAXTCL010000139.1:0-4387 GCA_964242035.1 uncultured Acetobacteraceae bacterium
GGTCGGTGCCGACGACATCCGCGAAGTGCTCCAGGACGCGCTCGAAAGCGCCGAAAACGAAAACAATGTCCCAGCACTCAGACGTATTCTCGATCACCTGGCTACGAGGTCGCTGGATTCGCTTGGGCGAGTTAATTAGGTCAGCAACTGGCAGCTTCGAGCGGATCAGGCAAGTGTTCGAGTGCATGGCGTTTATTAGCGGCAGCCTGAGAACGTAAAGCGCCTTGAACAACTGCGGCAGGATCGTCGCGGGTATGTAGCGAAAGCCCGCGGCATTGGTGAACCGATTACCTGCTTGAGTGGCTGGACTTGAACAAGCCCGGCATCATGGAGCGGTGATCCTGGCGCGGCCAAATATTCAGGCGTTACAGGCCGTCGGATTGGTCATAGCATCGACAAGAGAGTTCCCGGGGATCTGACGCAATTCTCCAGCCAGGCTGGCAAGGATTCGAAGTAGCCAAATGGGAGAGTGCCGCAGGCGGGCTCGGCGGAACCGCCGAAACCAGACTGGTTCAGGCCCTAGCAGCAACGCGACCGCTTGAAGCTGACGCGCCACAAGTCAGCCAGGCGCGACAGCGGAGCAAAAGTTTTTTGCTTCTTTTTTTCAAAAAAGAAGGCCTTTCTTCCTGCCAACCGCGCACCCAAGCGCGAATCGGAAGGAACGAAGAATGCGAACCAAGCTGACCGGCCAGCAGATCACCGGCTTCTGGGCCGCCTGGGCCGGCTGGATGCTCGATGGCATGGACAGCTTCATCTACGCCCTGGTGCTCGCACCTGCGATGCGCGAGCTGCTGCCGCGCTCCGGCCTGCCGGCGGGGCCGAAGGACGTGGCGTATGCCGGGTCGCTGCTGTTCGGCCTGTTCCTGGTCGGCTGGGGCCTGTCCTTCATCTGGGGTCCCGTCGCCGACAAGTTCGGGCGCACGCGCACGCTGGCCGGCACGGTGCTGATCTACTCCGTGTTCACCGGGGCGGCGGCGTTTTCCCACAACGTGTGGGAGCTGGGGGCATTCCGGTTTCTGGCGGGCATAGGAATCGGCGGGGAGTGGGCGATGGCGGGCACCTACGTGGCGGAGGCCTGGCCGGAGGATCGCAGGCGGCAGGGGGCGGGGTATCTGCAGACCGGGTATTATGCCGGTTTCTTCGTGGCCGCGGTGCTGAACTTCACCGTGGGCGCCGCCTATGGCTGGCGCGCGATGTTCCTGTGTGGCCTGGCGCCCGTGGTCGTCTCGGTCGTCACCCTGCTGCGCGTGAAGGAGCCAGAGCGCTGGGAGGCGGCGCATGCCGCGGCACCGCGGCGCTCGCCGCTGGCGCAGATCCTGTCGGGTGCGCTGCTGCGGCGCACGTTGGTCAATACCACGCTCGTGGCCATCGCCATCGTGGGGCTTTGGGCCGGCGCCGTGTATGAGCCGACCGCCGTCATCCGGCTTGCCACCCAGGCCGGCCAGAGCGCGCCTGACGCCGTGCGCACCGCGTCCTACGCCACGGGCCTGCTCTCGATCGGCACCATACTTGGCTGCCTGGTGCTGCCGGGGATCGCGGACCGCATCGGCCGGCGCTGGACCATGGCGGTGTATTTCGTCGGTATGGCGGTGACCATCGTGGCCAGCTTTGGCTGGGCGTTCTACCTGCCAGCGGGGACGGCTTTGCCGGCTTTCTTGATCGCGCTGTTCTTCCTCGGCGTGTTCGGCGGCAATTTCGCGCTGTTCAGCCTGTGGCTGCCTGAGCAGTACAACACGCAGGTGCGGGCGACGGCGTTTGCGTTCTGCACGTCGATCGGCCGTTTCGTGGGCGCCGGCGTGAATTTTGCGTTGGCGGCGGGGGTGGCACGCATGGGGACGCTTGGTATCCCGGTTGCGCTTACGGCGGTGGCGTTTGCCTTGGGGTTGCTGGTGATCCCGTTTGCGGTGGAGACGCGCGGGGAGGCTTTGCCGGAGTAAGATCAAGGGAGGCCTTCTTTTTTGAAAAAAAGAAACAAAAAACTTTTGCTCCCTGTCGGGTGGTGCGGACAGGCGCGCGACAGCGGAGAAAAAGTTTTTTGGTCCTGTTTTTCAAAAAAGGACTGCTTGCCTATCTTGCCTCGCTTCCCGCGCGGCGACGCCACGCAAGCATCGGCTGCTCCACGAAGCGGTAAGACGCAGCCGCCATCAGCGCCGAGAGCGGCAGCCCGATCGCCAGCCAGGCCGCTCGCTGCGGCCCGGCCACGTAATCGGCGACCATGAAGGCGCCCCAGTGCCACAGGTACAGTGAGTAGCTGAGCCGCCCGATCAGCAACATGGCCGGCAGCGACAGTGAGGTGCGGATCACGCCCGGCCGATACAGCAAGGCCGGAAACAGCAGCAGCAACCCCGCACCCTGCAACGACGTGCGGACCACCTGCCGGGCGAAATCACCAGTGAGCAGAAAGCTGGAGGCGAGTGCCAGCAGGCCACAAAACCAGAGACTCGCAGCGGCGCGGACGAGGGCCGGGCGACGCTGCTCCATGACCGCCAGCACGGCGCCCCAGGCGATCGAGTCGAAGCGCGTGTCCGTGCCCTGATACAGCCGGTTGTAGCGCCACGCCGGATCCGCCTGTATCCGCCCGCACAACGCCGACAAATGCCAGGTGCAATGGCCGAACAGCCAGGCGCGCCAGCACAGCACAACCACACAAAGAGCCACCAGGCCTAGCGCCAGGAAGCGCAGCCGCCACACGGCCGCCAGCACCAGCGGCCAGGCCGCGTAGAAGTGCTCCTCGATCGCGAGCGACCACAGGATGTTGAACGGATGGCGGACACCGGCCAGCGTCGATCGGTAGCCTACCCAGAGGTCGAAGATGTTCGCCCCGTAGAACACCGCGCTGAACCAGCCCAGCGCCGAGACACGGCCGCCAAACGCCAGATAGAGCGCACCGGCGAGAGCGACATAGGCCGCGCCCGCCGGCAGCAACCGTAGCACGCGCCGGAGATAGAAGCCGGGCAGGCCAATGCGTCCGGTGCGTTCGAGCCCACCCAGCAGCTGCCTGGTGATGAGGTAGCCGCTGATGAAGAAGAACAGCGTGACACCGAAGGCGCCGGGCAGGAGGTGGTCCAGACCGGCATGGGCGGCGACTACCAGCAGGATGGCGACGGCGCGCAAGCCGTCCAGGGCCGGGATGTAGCTTGTGGCGCGGTCCTCGGGCACGGGTGTACTCTTGCGGGGCGGGATCGAAGGAAGGAAGCCCTTCTTTTTTGTAAAAAAGCTTTTTTTGCAAAAAAGAAGCAAAAAACTTTTGTTCCTGCGCCTGGTTCGCGGTCTTGCTTGTTTCGAAGACGGCTGGCTGCCGGCGATGCGGGAAGCGGGCGTTTTCTTCAAGGACGGACTGCCGGCTTTCTTTGCCTGCCCTCCCCTTGCGCCACCCTCCCCGGCAGACGCATTTTGCCCCCATGGCCAAGACCGACCGCGACATCCCAGCAAACCTACAGCCGCGCGCCGCGGATTACAGCTTCGACCTCGAGGCCAGCCTGCGCAGCGTAGTGGCGCTGCGCGCCGACGTGCCGCATGACGCCTTCACCGCCGGCACGCTCGGCACCGAGCGCGCCGGCAACGGTGTGTGCATCCCGGGCGGCCTGGTGCTCACGATGGGCTACCTGGTCATGGAGGCGGAGAGCATCTGGCTGACCACAGGCGACGGCTGGGCGGTCCCGGGGCACGCGCTTGCGGTGGATTTTGAGACCGGGTTCGGCCTGGTGCAGCCGCTAGGCAAGCTCGGCGTGCCGGAGATGCAGATCGGCGACAGCAACGCGGTGCAGGTCGGCAACGCCGTGCTGCTCGCGGCTGCCGGCGGGCGGCACCGCACCGTCGAGACGCAGGTGGTGGGGCGCCAGGAATTTGCCGGCTACTGGGAGTACCTGATCGACGATGCGATGTTCACCGCCCCCGCGCATCCGTTCTGGGGCGGCGCCGGCCTGATCGGGCCGGACGGCAAATTGCTCGGCATCGGCTCGCTGATCCTGCAGCAGACTGACGAGCGCGGCCGGCGCGTGGACATGAACATGGTGGTGCCCACCGCGCTGCTCACGCCGATCCTGGACGAGTTGGTGCAGCACGGCCATGTGCGCCGGCCGCCGCGGCCCTGGCTCGGGCTGTACGCGATGGAGAGCGAGGATACGGTGGTGGTCGGCGGCGTGACCGATGGCGGGCCGGCCGACAAGGCGGGGTTGCGGGCGGGCGACCGCGTGGTGGCGGTGGATGGTGACGAGGTGACCGAGCTGGGCGGGCTGTGGCGGCGTGTGTGGAGCGCGGGTACGGCGGGGGCACGGGTGCGTATGAGCGTGGGGCGGGATGACGAACTGCTGCACGTGACGGTGCATTCGGCGGCGCGTAGCAGTTTTCTTCGTGCGCCTCGGTTGCATTGAGGTGGGTGAAGGAA
>CAXTCL010000139.1:4397-9850 GCA_964242035.1 uncultured Acetobacteraceae bacterium
GAAAAAAAGAAGCAAATAACTTTTGGTCCTGGCGCCTGCGTCAACAGCTCGGTTGACTCTGCAAACGCATGCACCGGCAAGACCAGAGCGCGCCATGGTGCGGGCGCCAGGAGCAAAAGTTTTTTGTTTCTTTTTTTCAAAAAAGAAATGCTTGCTTTCTTCCTCCTAGCCGCCGCCCCGGAAGACACCCTTCCCCAACCCATTTCCGCCGCAATCGCCCCAGGCCCCGCAGCAGAGGCCGTCCGGCACCTGCTGTTGCAGCCCTATGCCGACGCCACCGCCACACAGCTGGGCGCACCGGCCTGGGACGGCTCGGCCGACGCGCTGCGCCGTCTGCAGGCGGCGCATGCGGCAGATTTGGTGCTGCTGGACGGCGGCACGCTGGCCACGCTGTGCAAGGCGCAGGTGACCGACAGGATGGACTGGGCTGTGCTTGGCCGCGACCGGTTCGTCGCCAACGCGTCCACCGACTGTGGCGCCGGCGCATATACGTCCGCCACCGTGCTGGCGTGGGACCGCGACAAGCTGGCAGGCACGCCTGGCTGGATGGATTTCTGGGACATCGCCAAGCATCCCGGCCGGCGCGGCCTGCGCCGCGGCGCGCGCGGCAATCTGGAGCTGGCGCTGCTGGCGGACGGTGTCTCGGCCGCCGACGTGTACCGGTCGCTGCGCTCGAACGACGGCGTGGACCGCGCCTTCCGCAAGCTGGACCAGCTCAAGCCTTACGTCCTGTGGTGGGACAAGCCGGAACAGCCGGGGCAGCTACTGGCGCAGGCCAAGGTGCTACTGACGTCGGCACCCTCGGCAAGCCTGCCCGCGGGTGCGAAGGCCCATGTCGGCACGCAGTGGGACGGCAGCCTCACCGAGATCACCTTCTGGGCGCGGCTGGCCGGGGCTCCGCATGGCCAGGGCGCCGCCGCCGCGCTGATCGTGGCGACGGACCCGGCCAGGCTGGCGAGCCTGGCGCGCGCGTCCGGGCTGGGACCGTCCACGAAAGCCGCGATAGCACTGCTGCCGGCCGACGTGCGCACACAGAACCCGAGCACGCCTGCCAACCAGCAGGGCGCGCTCGCCATCGACGATGGTTTCTGGGCCGAGAACGCGGACCGGCTGGAAGCCCGTTTTGTGGCCTGGGTGGGAAAGTAGTGTCTGCGGGGCGCAGGGCGGATGCCGGCGGGACCCCGGCCACGTCGTTGTGGCTGTTGTTGCCGCTGATCGTGCTCAGCCTGGCGCTCGGCGTCGCGTGCATCGCCTGCGCGGCGCTGTTTCCGATCCAGGCCACCCTGGCCTGGGCTGAACGCGCGGTTCCTCTCGCCGCGTGCGCCACGCTGGCAGGACTGCTACTTGCCATCGCACCGGCCGTGCGAGGCGCCGGACCGCTATATGTATTACCGCTGTGGGCGTCGCCCGTCCTGGGCGGTCTGGGCTGGGCGTTGCTGCCGGCGCCGCATGCCGCCTCCGGCGAGGTGGTGCGCGCCACCCTCCTGACCATGCCGCTCATGATGTCGCTGCTAGCGGCCGAATGGTCGCTTCTGCCGCACGGCGTGCTGCGGGCCGCCGCGGCGGCGGGGGCTTCGCCGGCCACGCGCTTTTGGCTGGTCCTGCGCCTTCGCCTGCCTGGCGTGGTCCGCGCCTGCGTGCCGGTGGCCATCGTCTGCCTGGCCCTGATCGGCCGCGGCCCACGCCTGTCCTAAAGGAGCCAGTCACCATGAGCGGGATTACGACGCGGGTGCTGCCAACCTCGACCCTGGAGTTCGCCATCGACGAGGCGGGTGACGGGCCGGACATCGCCCTCTGTCTGCACGGCTTTCCGGAGAACCGCTATTCCTGGCGCCACCAGTTGCCGTTCCTGGCGGGGCTGGGCTGGCACGCCGTAGCGCCTGACCTGCGGGGCTACGGCGGCACCACTCGCCCGACCGGCCGCGAGGCCTATCGCATGCCGCACCTGGTATCCGATGTGGCCGCGATCTTCGATGCGCTGGGCGCCAGGCGGCGCCTGCTCGTGGCCCATGATTGGGGAGCGCTGATCGCCTGGCAGTTCGCCATCGAGCAGACGCGCTCCCTGGACGGGCTGATCGTCATGAACGTGCCGCATCCTGCGGTCTTCCGGCGCGTGTTGCGCCGCTCGCCGCTTCAGGTCGCCCGCTCCTGGTACGTGTTCTTCTTCCAGCTTCCGGTGCTGCCGGAGCTGATGCTGGGTGCCGCCGGCGCACGCGCCGTGGGCCGGGCGTTCTCCGGGATGGCTGTGGACAAGGCAGCGTTTCCGGAGGAGGTGCTCGCGCATTACCGCGCCAGCGCCGGCGAGCCAGGCGCGCTGACGGCGATGATCAACTACTACCGCGCCAACCTTGGTGCGCTGGCCTCGCGCGCCGTGACGCCGATCGTGCGTACGCCCACGCTGATGGTTTGGGGGGAGGAGGACTCTGCGCTGGGGCTGGAGCTGACCGACGGCTACGGCCCGTATGTCGCTGACTTCACGCTGCGGCGGCTGCCTGGTGTTTCGCACTGGGTGCAGCAGGAGGCGCCTGAGCGGGTGAATGCGGCGATGGGCGCGTGGCTGGCGGCGCAACGGATCATGGTGTAGGGCGCGTTTGGCGTAGAGGGTTGCACGAAGGAAGGAAGCAGTCCTTTTTTGAAAAAAAGGACCAAAAAACTTTTACTTTCCACGCATTTGCACCAGCCGGTTACGTTTGCTGGCACGCGCTTCGTAGCGTCGGGGGGAGCAAAAGTTTTTTGCTTCTTTTCTTAAAGAAGAAGGCCTTTCTTGCTTGTCTGCTACCGTGACGGAGTAAACGATGCTCATTATCCTAATCATACTCGCCGTGCTCGCGCTGGGCGGCTTTGGCCATAGCGGCTACCAGCGTGGCTGGTACGGCAGGGACCCGTACTACGCGCCGCCGCCTTCGGCCGGCTTCGGCGGCGGTGGGCTGGGGATCATCCTGCTGATCGTGGTGTTGTTTCTGCTGTTCGGCCACCGCCACTACTGAGGTGGGGCGGGCTGAGGCTTTGCCTCATACCCCGCTGGGCCTTGAGGTTCTAATACCAACGGGCTGAAGTGTTGACTCCTCTAGAAGGCCAAGGGCTCTGCCCCTGGACCCCGCTAAGGACAGTCGTCCTTAGAACCTATTAATTCCGGGCTAAAGAGATGGGGGTCTGGGGCCTCGAGGCCCCAGCGGGGTTTGGGGCAGAGCCCCATGCTTACTGGCAGGTCAGGACTTCCGCCCATTGGTATAAGGACGACTGTCCTTAGCGGGGTCCAGGGGCGTCACGCGAGAGCGTGCTGCGCACGACGCCCCTGGCCTTTCTTAGCGCCCGCGTAGGTTCACACCGCTACGCGGCGCAGGGTGGGCTTCGTCTCACCAGCCAGGTCGGACGTGACCAGGCGAGTGGTGCTGATCACCGTCAGCAGCCCGTAGGCGACCTTCGAGATGACGTCGATGATGGCGACCGCGGCCACGCTTTGGGTGCTGTTGATGGTGCCGAGCCCGTCCGTGCTGACGGCGAGGATGAGCGGATAGACCAGCCACAGGACGGACAGCATGGCGGCGTTGCGTCGGTAATCCGAGCGGGCCTCGGCGGACTCCATCGCGTTCTCCCGCAGCATGGGGACCCACATGACGTAGAACACGCCGAGGAAGGCTACGCAGGAAACCAGGAACCAGGTCCACTTCACCCACTCGACGGTGCTGGCGCCGAACAGGAAGGCGGTGACGATCATCAGCACGTCGGAGATCAGCAGGCCGGCCACCATGCCGCCGCGTCGCATGCCGGAATGCATGGCCGTGTGCGCCAGGCTGAGCAGGAGGAGCGGTGTGGTGAAGGTCCAGTCTATGTAGCGGGCGAAGTAGAACAGGCGGGTGGTGCCGGCGTCGGCGGGGCCCTGGTGGATAGACACGGCGCCCTGGCCCACGGCCATGGCGAAATACGAACAGGCCGCGAGGATCGGCACGATGCCGTGGTAGATGGTGTGGGCCTGCTCGCCGCTGGTGCGCTGCTTGCCGATGGCGAGGATCGCCAGGCCGCCGACTGTCATCAATATGGTGTCGAGCCATAGCCAGGTTTGCGAGTCCATCGAGCGCTCCGTGCGGTTGGGTGTCATTGGCTGGATGGCTACGGCCGACGGGAATGTAACCGGGTGGCCGCGGAGTTTTTATTTGGCTGGGGAGGAAGCAAGGCCTTCTTTTTTGAAAAAAGAAGCAAAAAATTTTGGTCCGTTCGGGTGCGTGTTGTTGAGGCGCGCGCTTGGGTTCCGACGGCAGCGCCGGCAGGAGTTTTCTGTTACGGCGCAGGCTTTGCTTTACGGGAACGCTTTGTGGCGCGAGCCCAAAGATCAACACCAAGGACGCCAAGACGACACAAGGAGGCGCTTGCCTGCTTCTTGGGGTGATCTTGGCGGCTTTGCCTTCCTTCGTGTTCTTGGTGCTACATCCTGCTTGCTTCGAGCGGAAAAGATGATCGGTAGTTATGCAGCCCGCACCAGGGACGCGTGCGCCGTCACATCGGGCAGGCATAACGCTACCAGCGCGCCCGCCACGTCGTCCGGCTGCGGCAGCGTGTTCGGGTCCTCGCCAGGGAACGCCTGCGCGCGCATGCGCGTGGCGGTGCGTCCTGGGTCGAACAGGTTTACCCGCAAGGGCGTGTTCTCCACCTCGTCCGCCCAGCTCAGCACCAAGTTCTCCATGCCGGCTTTCGTGGCGCCGTAGGCGCCCCAGAACGCGCGCGGCGTGCGGGCCACGCTGCTGGTGACGAACACGGCGCGGCCTGCATCTGAGGCGCTGAGAAGCGGGGCGCAGGTGCGTATCAGGCGGTAGGTGGCGGCCAGGTTGACCGCCACGCACTCGGCGAAGTCCTGCGGGCGTATGTGGCCGGCGGGCGTCAGCTTGCCGAGCGCGCCGGCGTTGTGGACCAGTATGTCTAGCCGGCCGAAGCGGGCGTTCAGGGAGGGGCCGAGCGGGTCTATGCTGTCGGCCTGGCGCAGGTCCATGGGCAGCAGGGTGGCGGTCCCGCCGGCAGTACGTATCTCGTCGTCCAGCTCCTCCAGCGCGCCCTGCGTGCGTGCGGTCAGCACAACATGCGCGCCCTGCGCGGAGAGCTGCCTGGCGATGGCGCGGCCGATGCCGCGGCTGGCGCCGGTGACCAGCGCCACGCGGCCGGCAAGCGGGGTCATCCCATCGCCAGGCTGAGCTGCTTACTGGCGCGTTCGTCCATGTCCGGCAGCGGGACGGGATATTCGCCGGTGAAGCAGGCGTCGCAGTAATGCGGCGAGGCGGCGTTGCGGCCGGGACGGCCCAGCGCGCGGTACAGGCCGTCTATGGAGATGAAGGCCAGGCTGTCGGCGCCGATCAGGGCCGCCATCTCTTCGACGTTGTGCCGCGCGGCCAGCAGCTTGCTGCGCTCCGGCGTGTCGATGCCGTAGAAGCAGGAATGCGTGGTGGGCGGCGAGGAGATGCGCA
>CAXTCL010000140.1:0-9776 GCA_964242035.1 uncultured Acetobacteraceae bacterium
ATGTCTGCTGCATCCAGCGCTTGTAGGTGCGCGTGCGCGCGATCGGGGCGCCCATGTCCAGCGTGTCCAGCAGGCACAGCTCGTCGGCATCGCGCTCGATCAGCCGGGCGATCGCCAGCAGCAGGTTTTGCCTGTCGAACGGCTTGAACTTGCTCCACGGCCCTTCGAACGCCTTGCGCGCGGCTGCCACGGCAAGGTCGATGTCCTCCACGCCGCCTTCGGCGACCTCGGCGATGACCTCGCCGGTGGCGGGGTTGCGCGTCTCGAAGGTGCGGCCGGAGGCGGCTGCCACCCAGCGTCCGCCGATCAGCATCGTCTTTAGTTTGCCGTCAAGAAACGGATGTGACGTCCGCGCGGGGGCCGAATGCTCGTCCATATTCCTCACCTTTCTTGTTTAGGGGCCGTGCGTGTGGTCGTAGGCAAGAAAGGCCTTCTTTTTTGAAGAAAAGAAGCAAAAAACTTTCACTACCCCGCATCTGCCGCAGCCGGTCATCTCCGGACAGAGCGAGGCGGCTGAGCCTGCGCAGGAGTAAAAGTTTTTTGCTTCTTTTTTTCAAAAAAGAAGGCCTTTCTTCCTTGCTAAAGTATCAGCCCGAAAGCCGCATCTCCGAACACACCGGATCGGACGCGCGCACGATCTCGGTGGCGAACAGCACGCGGCAGCCTGGGCAGCAGAAGCGCCGGAACACCAGCTCCTCGTCAACGTAGTAGGCGGGATCTTGCACCGTCGGGATTTCCGTCAGCGGTCCTTCGTGGATCAGGGAGCCCGATTTGTAGCTGCCGTCGTAGTCGCACAGCGCTTCGCCGCAGCGCAGGCAGGCCAGGATGCGGCGTCCGCCGCGCTCGCTGGCGCCGATATACTCGTGCACGGCCCTGGGTGCGTCGCCGCGATGCGCCGGCGCATTATCCGCCGGCGGGCCGGCCTCCACCCTGGGCCACGCGGCCCGCTCGTGCAGCAGTTTCTGGCGTAGCGTATGGGTCGCCCCGGCCGAGACGTCGCCGCGGTCAGAGAGGACCACGCCGTGCACGGTCTCGGCCGTTTCGCGCGAGACGGTCTGCAGACGCACGTCACGCGCGACGTATGCCGGATCGCGCTCCAGCGGATCGCCGTAGCCGCCGCCGCCGCACACCCGCATCTCCATCACGTCACCGGCGCCGAGCGGCGTGCCGTTGGATTTTGCACGCAGGCGGAAGGTCTCGTCCGCTGCAAGGTCCTCGACGCCGGACGGCACACGGCTCTCGCTCATCCATTGCGCGAGGTTGGTGCCGCGGCGGACCAGGTAGTGCCCGGCCGGCGAAGGATAACCGCCGAACAGGCCAGGCGAGTTCTGCGCGGAGACGCATTGGCCGCCGGTGTTCGTCACGATCGTCATCGAGGCGGCGCGGTATGGCGTGATGGCCGAGCGTACGCCGGTGCCGCCGCGCCATGTGCCGGCACCGCCGCCGTCCGTGTCCTGCTTGCGGTAGAGGAACAGGATCGGGTACCACTGCTCCATCAGCTCCACGTTGAGTATCATCGACAGCGGGCTAAAGGTGGGCCCGCTGGTGTCCACGCCGTCGCCGAACGCACGGGCGCCGGAGCCGCCGCCGAACGCGTCGAGTATCGCCTGGCCGAAATACTTGCCGCGGTCGTCATGGCCGATCAGCACGGGCAGCATGAAGTCCGCGCAGGGTGCGACCAAATCCTGCTTGAGTTCGGGGTCGCACGCCATCATGCGCGACAGCAGCGCCTGGATTGCGTTCATCATCGGTATTGTCTGCAGGATGCCGCCGCTGACCGCTGTGGGATAGTTCACGCAGGTGAGCAGGCCGGGCTGCGGGCGGTAGTCGATCTGCCGCTCGCTGCCGCCATACGCGAAGAGCTGTTTGTGCAGCATGGAGACGGAGATGATCCCGGTGATCGAGCCGGACCACGAGGTGAACGGAATGCCGTTGGTGCCCGGCGTCTCGGCATCGGTGCCGACATTGTCGATGACGATGCGGTCGCCGGTCTTGTGTACGTTAAGCTGCGTGCGCTGCGATGTCCGGTCGCCTGGCAGCGCTTCGTCGAGGTAGCGCACCTCGCTCCAGGTGCCGTCAGGGATGCGCAGGAGCTTTGCCTGGAAGCTCTGCTGCGCCTGGTCCAGCATGCGCAGCATGACGGCCTTTACCGTGCCGGCGCCGTAGCGCTTGCACAGCGACACGATCTGGTCGCGGGCGAACACTGCGCCGGAAATCTGCGCGCGCAGGTCGAGCGCCACCAGGTCAGGCACGCGCGACTGGCGCAGGTACATCGCTTCGAGGTCGGGGCGGAGCTCGCCGCGCTCGACCATCTTGAACGGCGGCAGCACGATCGGGTCCGAGTACACGTCCACCGCATTCTGCGGCCACCCGCCCGGCACGATGCCGCCGAGGTCGTATTGGTGGCCGGCATTGGCGACCCAGCCGAACAGCCTGCCGTCGACGAAGATGGGGGCGGCGAACAGCACGTCCATCTGGTGGCAGGCGCCGATCCAGGGATCGTTGCAGCAGAAGATGTCGCCCTCGTCTATGCCGGGGCGGTCACTGTATGTTTCAAGTATGTAGCGTATGCCAAGCGGCGCGCCGGCGTTTAGGAACTGCACGTAGGGCGCGTTGAGCACGACTTCGGCGTCTGCCGTCAGGATCGACATGTTGAAGTCGAGTGACGCCAGCAACGGCGATCCGGAGATGCGGGTTATCGTCTCGCCATGCGCGATGTTTATGGTCCAGAGCTTCTGCCTGATGACCTCGAACGTGACGGGGTCGATGTCGGCGGCGGCTTCGTCGTGTATCGGCAGCTCGGGGCTGATCCTGTCGTGCCAGTACGAGCCGGGACGGTAGCTTTGCGTGCGGCCGGTCCAGCCAGGCGCGTCGGCGGAGAAATGCTCGATCGTGTCCATGCGGCTGTCCTTACGCACCGGCCGGAAGGTCGATGACGACGCTGCCGGTCTGGTGGATGCGAGCCACGCAATCCTGCGGCACGACGATGGTGGTGTCGGGATATTCGATGATCGCCGGCCCGTGGGTTTCGCTGGCGAGGCCGAGACGCGGGCCGTCATAGACAGAAGTGGCCACGCGGGCGGCGCCCTTGTCATACCAGATCACGTCCCGTTGCCCCTTCAGCGCGTCGCCGGACAGCACGGCGTCGCTGCTGGCGATGGTCTCCACGCGGGTGTCGCTGAGGCTGGCGCGGCCGTGCACCTGCAGGCCGGTCAGGGTGAAGCCGGCGGCCGCGTAGCCGCTGCCCTTTCCGTAGAGCCGCTCGTATTCCTGTTCGAACGCGGCGACCATGCGGTCCACCGCGGCGGTGTCGTAGGTGCCGCCTTCCACGGTGACGACCACCTCATTGATCTGCAAGGCATAGCGCATCTCTGCGAAGTATTGCACGCGCACCGCCTCGCGCGGGACGCCCTGGCTTTCCAGCCTGGCGAACACGCGCGACTCCAGCGTGCGCCAGCCCGTGTTCAGCGCTTCGGGATCGAACGGGCTGCTGAGTCCGGCGGCGAGGGATTCTGCGATCAGTGCGTCCGAGGCCGCGATGCCGAATGCCGACCAGCCGGCGGCAAGGTTGCTAAGCGGAACAACCACTTTGCCGATACCCAGCTCGCGCGCGATCGCGGCGGCGTGCAGGCCGCCGGCGCCGCCGAAGCTGTAGAATACGAAGTCGCGCGGGTCGTAGCCCTGCTGCGTCACCGTCAGCCAGATCGCGTCCGCCATCTGGCTGTCTATGATGCGCAACGCGGCCGCGGCGGTCTGTTCGGCGCTCAGTGAAAGCGGCGCACCCAGTTCGCCCAGCACGTTGCGGGCAGCGTCCACATCGAGCGAGATCTGGCCGCCAAAGAAATAGGCCGGGTCAAAATAGCCGAGCACGGCGGCGGCATCCGTCACCGTGGGGACCGTGCCGCCGCGGCCGAAACAGATCGGGCCAGGCCGCGCGCCGGCGCTCTTCGGTCCCACCTTCATCGCGCGGCCGTCGACGTGGATGATGCTGCCGCCGCCGGCGCCGACGGAGCGCACGTCCAGCGTGGGGACGAAATATTCGTACTGGCCGTAGCTGCCGGTCGGCCGACGCACCGGCAAGCCGTTGAAGATCGTGCCGATGTCCAGTGTGGTGCCGCCGATATCGGCGGTGACGACGTTGTCACTGCCGCCGGCGCGCGTGGTGGACGCCAGGCTTGCCGCACCGATCAGGCCGGCTACCGGGCCGGAGCCGATCGTCAGCACGGGGAATGCGCGGGCGTGGTCGGCGTCGATCAATCCGCCGGCGCACGACATGATCTGCAGAGTCTGCGAGAAGCCGCCTTTTGCGAGGTCGAGTTCCAGACCCTCGAGATAGTGCCGCATGGGTGGGCCGATCAGCGAGTTGACGATGGTGGCGATCGTGCGCTCGTATTCGCCGACGCGCGCGCTGACTTCCGACGAGATCGAGACGAACAGATGCGGTGCGATCTCGTGCGCGATCTCGCGCAGGCGCCGCTCGTGTTCGCTGTTCGCCGTTGACCACAACAGGGAGATCGCCAGCGCCTCTACGCCGAGTGCGACCAGCTCCTCGATGGCGCGGCGCGCGCCGTCCTCGTTGAGGCGGACCAGGACCTGGCCGTCGAAGGCCACGCGCTCGTCCATCTCCCGGCACAGCACCTTTGGCACCAGCGGCTCGGGCTTGGTCTGCTTGGCGACATGGGCGATGTAATCTGCCGGCATCCATTTCAGCCGGCCGCCCGCCTTCATGATGAAGATCGTGTCCGCGTGCCCGCGCGTGGCAAGCAGGCCGACTTTGGCGGTCTTGTGTTCGACCAGCGCGTTCGTGCCCACGGTGCAGCCGTGGTACACCTGCGCATGGCCCAGCATGTCTTCCAGCGACGTGCCATGCATCGTGGCCGCGACCTTCAGCGCGGCCACGAAACCATGCTGGAAATCCGGCGGCGTGGACGACGCCTTGCCGATCTTGATGACCGCCTTGTCGTCGTCACCGATCTTCAGCGCCACGCAGTCGGTGAAGGTCCCCCCGATATCGACGCCGACGATGTAACGCAAACGACTCTCCCGGATGCTTTCTGTTCCCGCCGCGTTGCAGGGCAGGATTGTAGGACAATATGACGGTACGATGCCGTTCAGGGCGGTGTCAACCAACGCGTTGGGCCGTCCTGCCTGACGATCGGCCTGGATGATGGGTTACAGAAAGCAAGGCCTTCTCTTTTGAAAGAAAGAAGCAAGAACTTTTGACTCCGCTGTCGCGCGGTTGTGGATGAGTCCGCGACAGCGTGGCTAAAAGTTTTTTGCTTCTTTTTTCAAAAAAAGAAGGCCTTGCTTGCTTCGGAACGACTCCGCGAACTGGCTGTGGCAACCGTCATCATTGGGCTTGCACGTTGTCGGCCCGTCTGCCAGTGGGGTGTTGTAAGTCCGGCTAGGATGCAGCGTTGGGAACGAAGCAAAATAGTTCAGCGGAGCGGACTCGTCGTGCGCCGGTAGCTGCAAGGGAGCGCCCTGACGCGAAAGCCGCGACAAGGGCGGCCGCGGACGATGCTGCGCCCTCCGGCAAGGCACCCCCGCTTGCGCGCGTCCCGTCGATGAGCTCGCCCGACATGATCTTCCGGGAAGTGGTCCAGGGCCTGTATAAAGGCACCTACGTGCCCGGCCAGCGCCTGGTGGAGACGGACCTCACGCAGCGATGGGGCGTCAGCCGCGGGACCGTACGCGAAGCGCTCAACCGGCTGGCGGCCGAGGGCATCGTCTCGCTCAGCCGGCACCGGGGCGCGAGCATACGTATCCTCGATCGTTCGGAGATGCAGGACATCGTCGCTGTCATGGAGATGGTCATCGGCATGGCCGCCAGGCTTTCCGCGAAACGCATCAACGAAGGTGCGAACCGGTCCCTCTTCCTCGACAGCTTCAACGATCTGCAGGCTTTCGCCAACAAGCCCGAGTCCTTCGAGCTGCTGCGGGCCCGCAACCGGTATTTCAGGACGATGGCAGCGATAGGTGGCAACCGCGAGCTGCAGAAATTGCTGCAAACGATGCACGTGCATGTCCTGCGGGTGCAATTGCGGGCCGTGCACGAAAGCTACGTCACGGAGCGTTTTACGGACTATGCGCTGATGGCGGACGCCATACTGGCCGGCAATTCCCGCAGGGCCGAGCTTGTGGCGCGCCGTCATATCCGCGCCACCGCCGCGGTGGTCGACGAGATATCGGACGACTATCCCAATGGCTTGGAGGATTGAGTGCCGTCTGGCTGAAGTTTACGACAGGAAGCAAGGCCTTCTTTTTTGAAAAAAGAAGCAAAAAACTTTGGTCCCTGTCGGCGGGCGGTGAAACAATCGCCGACAGGGAGCAAAAGTTTTTTGGTCCTTTTTTTCAAAAAAGGACTGCTTGCTTTCTTTGGCCTATTGTCAGGATTCGCCAACCTCCACCGCGTGGCGTGCTTGCGCGGCAGGGCGGCGCGTCTTTCGGCCGAACGAGCGCACCAGGACGTAGAAGCCTGGGGTGAACAGCAGGCCGAAGAGGGTGACGCCCAGCATGCCTGCGAACACCGCCGTGCCTAGGGATTGGCGCATTTCGGCGCCGGCACCGGTGGCGACCGCGAGCGGCGCCACGCCGAGGATGAAGGCGAAGGAGGTCATCAGGATCGGGCGGAGGCGGGTGCGGGCGGCGTGGACTGCGGCCTGGCGCGGGGGGCTGCCCTGGTCTTCGGCCTGGCGGGCGAATTCCACGATCAGGATGGCGTTCTTTGCGGCCAGGCCTACGAGGACCACGAAGCCGATCTGGGCCAGTATGTCGATGGACATGCCGCGTAGCAGCAGGCCGGTCACCGCGGCGAGCAGGCACATCGGGACGATCAGGACGACGGCGAGCGGTAAGGTCCAGCTTTCGTATTGTGCGGCGAGCACCAGGAAGACGAAGAGGGCGGCGGCGCCGAAGACCAGGAGCGTGGGGGTGCCTTTCTGCTCCTGCTGGTAGGCGAGCTCGGTCCATTCGTAGCCGAAGCCCTTCGGCAGGACGGTCTGGGCGAGCTGTTCCATGCGGGCGAGCGCTGTGCCGGAGGCTACACCCGGGGCGGCGGCGCCCATCAGTTCAGCGGCGGGATAGAGGTCATAGCGGGGGACGCGGTAGGGGGCGGTGACGCTGGAGAAGCTGGCCACCGCGCCGATCGGGACCATGGCGCCAGTAGCGTTGCGGGCGCGCAGGCGGCCGATGTCGGTGATGTCGGCGCGGAAGGGGGCGTCTGCCTGGGCGATGACTTCGAACGTGCGGCCGAGATAGTTGAAGTCGTTGATGTAGGTGGAGCCGAGATAGGTCTGCATGGTGTCGAACACGTCGGTGGGCGTCAGGCCGACTTTTTCGGCTTTTTCGCGGTCTATGTCGGCGTAGACCGAGGGCGTGCGGGTGCTGAACAGGGTGAAGACGCCGGCAAAGGCAGGGTCCTTGTTGGCGGCTGCCATCAGCGCGTTTGTCGCCTGTTCCAGCGCGCGTGGGCCGGCGCCGCGGCGGTCCTGCACCATCATCTTGAAGCCGCCGGCGTTGCCTATGCCTTGGACGGGGGGCGGCGGGATGGTGAGCACGAAGGCGCCGCGTATGACGGAGAGGCGGGCGCGCATGTCGGCCAGGATGGTGTTGGCGGTTTGGCCGCGCGGGCCGCGTACGGCGAAGGGGTCGAAGGCGGAGAAGATGGTGGCGTCGTTCGACGCGTTGGTGAAGGTGGTGGCGTCCAGGCCGGCGAAGGGGACGGCGTGGGCGACGCCTGGGGTGTGCAGGATGATGTCCACGGCCTGGCGCAGGACGGTCTGGGTGCGGGCGAGCGAGGCGCCTGGGGGGAGTTGCAGGACGGTGATCAGGTAGCTCTGGTCCTGCTCCGGGATGAAGCCGGTGGGGGCGCGGAAGAGCTGCACGCCGGCTAGCGCGATGAGCACGCTGTAGGCGACGGCTACGATGCCGAGGGCGCGGACCAGGCGCATGGTGACGCGGCCGTAGGCGTTCGACAGGCTCTCGAAGCCGCGGTTGAACAGGCCGAAGCCTGCGGCCAAGGCGCGGGCGGGCAGGCTGCGCGGCGGGGCGGCGTGTGCGATGTGCGGGCGGAACAGGACGGCGCAGAGGGCGGGGCTGAGCGTCAGGGAGACGATGCAGGAGATTATGGTGGAGGCGGAGATGGTGACGGCGAACTGGCGGAAGAACTCGCCGGAGATGCCGGAGATGAAGGCGGCGGGGACGAACACCGCGCAGAGCGTGAGGGCGATGGCGACGAGGGCGAAACCTACCTCGTCCATGGTGCGGTGGGCGGCTTCGCGCGGGGTCATGCCGGCGGCGAGGTTTCGCTCTACGTTTTCGACCACGACGATGGCGTCGTCGACGACGATGCCGACGGCCAGCACCAGGCCGAACAGCGAGAGGTTGTTCAGCGAGAAGCCGAGGGCGGCGAGGATGGCGAAGGTGCCGATGAGCGAGATGGGGATGGCGACCACGGGGATCAGCGAGGCGCGCCAGCTTTGCAGGAAGAGGATCACCACGGCGACGACGAGGGCGATTGCGATGATGATCGTGCGAACGACCTCGTGCACCGATTGCGAGATGAACTCGGTGGGATCGTAGACGACGCGGTATTCGAGGCCTGGCGGGAAGTCGGCGGACAGCGTCTTCATCGTGGCAAGCACGCTTTTCTCGACAGCCAGCGAGTTCGAGCCTGGCTGGGCGAAGACGAGCAAGGGTGTGGCGTCGCTTGTGTCCAGGTAGGCGGCGGTGCCGTAATCGGCCGCGCCTATTTCCACGCGGCCGACGTCGCGTATGCGGGTGACGCGGCCTTGCGCGTCGGATTTTATCAGGATGTTGCCGAACTCTTCAGGCGTGTGCAGGCGACCTAGCGTTTGCACGTTTAGCTGGAAGGCGCCGTGGGGGGCGATCGGCGGCTGGTTTAGCACGCCGGCGGAGACTTGCACGTTCTGTGCGCGTAACGCGCCCACTACGTCGTCCGCGGTGAGGCCGCGCGAGGCGGCCTTGTCGGGATCGAGCCAGATGCGCATCGCGTAGTCGCGGCCGCCGAAGATCTGCACGTCGCCTACGCCTGGGAGGCGGGCGAGCTGGTCCTTCACATGCAGGGTTGCGTAGTTGGAGATGTAGAGCTGGTCGCGCGATTTGTCCGGCGAGATAAGGTGGGTGACGAGCAGGATGTTTGGCGAGGCTTTCTTCACGTCGACGCCCAGGCGCTGCACGTCCAGCGGGAGGCGGGGCAGCGCGTCGGTGACGCGGTTCTGCGTCAGCACCTGCGCGGTGTTCAGGTCCGTGCCGATGCGGAAGTGACGGTGATGGTGAGGTTGCCGTCGCCGGTGGACTGGCTGCTCATGTAGAGCATGTTTTCCACGCCGTTTATCTGCTGCTCCAGCGGGGTGGCGACCGTTTCGGCCATTACCGTGGCGGACGCGCCGGGGTAGCTGGCGGTGACCTGCACGGTGGGCGGCACGATTTCCGGGTACTGCGCGATCGGGAGTGAGAAGAGCGCGCCTAGGCCTATCAGCGTTATGAAGATGCTGAAGACGGTGGCGAGGATGGGGCGGTCTATGAAGACGTGGGAGAAGCGCATTTTGGGCTGACTGCCTTGAAGGAAGAAAGCAAGCAGTCCTTTTTTGAAAGAAAGGACCAAAAAACTTTTATCGCGTTTGCTGTTCGCCGGCTTCGGTGCGGCTGGACACGCACGGGGGCTTTTGTTCGGTTGTCACGGTATTTTCCGGCAGGCGCGCGACAGCGGAGTCAAAAGTTTTTTGCTTCTTTTTTTCAAAAAAGAAGGCCTT
>CAXTCL010000141.1:0-9766 GCA_964242035.1 uncultured Acetobacteraceae bacterium
AGGGCCGTGACAGACCATCACGTTGATAGGCCAGGTGTGGAAGGACGGTAACGTCTGAAGCTAACTGGTCCTAATCGCCCGATAGGCTCTAGGTCAGTTGCCAGTCGACAACTTCGTGTTGTCAGGACAGCAACCCACCATGCATAGAAGCAAGACACGTCTGCGCAGCACAATCTAACTGTCAGCCGAGCGCTGACAGGCACCAGAACCTGATCGATACAAAGAACAACTGCGCGCCATCAGGTTTGCAGCTGTTCTTCTGACAAGTGCCTTGGACGACCTGGTGGCCATTGCGGGGAGCCTGCACCCGATCCCATCCCGAACTCGGCCGTGAAAACCCCCAGCGCCTATGATACTACGTCTCAAGACGTGGGAAAGTCGGTCGCCGCCAGGTCTTCCAAAGCACTCGTCCAGGCGACGCCTTACCGTTGGAAAAAGTCAGAAATCACCTGACATCGTCCAATGGATAGCAGATACCTGATACCGCGGGATGGAGCAGCCCGGTAGCTCGTCAGGCTCATAACCTGAAGGTCGTTGGTTCAAATCCGACTCCCGCAACCACAACATACTCGATATGACTGGCATAACGCCCGGCGCTCCCCAGCAGGAGTATCGGGCTTTTGTTGTGTCTCGCGAAACTCAGCAAATGCGCAAAGTCACCGTGCAGCGTGATTGCAAGGCGGCCATCCTCAGGGGTTCAGCTCGATCTTGCTCACCAGCGAGCCGACGATCTCTCCAGCATCTGCGCACGTATCCTCCCCGCCCGACACTCGGCCAAGGAAGGCGACCTTCTTGCAATGGGTCTCGGCAAGACCAGGATGCAGCAAAAGATGAGGGGGTCGGCGCTGGTCGGAACCTATTCTTGCTCGGCCTTGCGTACGTCCAGCCGCTCCATCTCCGCCTTCATGGCTATTGTTAGAGGCGGTCCTTAATCGCCCTGACAGTAGCGCGAACCTGGCACTTGATCTTGGGCTGCTCAGCGCGCGCGGCCTCGAAAGGGGGTGCCGACTTCCATGCGCAGCCTGTTTACCACCCGCGTAAACTCCTTGCAGAACTCCTCGAACAGGGCAGAGGCAACAAGACATTCCAGCAACCCACGGCGCAGACGGCCGAGTTGCGCGCGTTGGTGCTCAGGGCGCTGATCGTGCCGTGCACGAGGTTGTACACTGGCGGCGCGCGGACCTTCGGCGGAACTCGCCCGCCGTTGTCGGTCGAAGTGCATGAGAACACAACGCCGCCTAGTTGGGCAAGCTCGGTCTGGCACAGCTGTAGCCGCGTCCCGTACATCCTAAAAAAGATGCCGCGGCCGAGGGGACTTTTAACAAACGTCATCAGCTTGGTGCACGAGACCCTCGCCGGCACGACGGCAAACATACCATCAGAAATTTGGTTCCAAAACGAGGCCAGAGTCGGTCAGCACGAAGTGACGCGTATATTTGGGCACCGATCGGCTCGCGCCGCCTATGGTGCGCGATAATCGGCACGACTCCGCCTTTATCGCGGCGCCATTCGTTCGCAACCGTGTTGGTCTGCGACGGTGTGCGAGCTAGCACCCGCTGGTGGTGCCGGAGAACATCGTTCTACTCCACCTGCCACCCTCCGGTCCCGAGTTGAACTCTGTGGAGAACGTCTGGGACTATCTGCGCCGGAACAAACTCTGTGCTCTGGTCTGGGAAGGCTACGACGACATTGTCGAGGCTCGCAAAAACCGCCTGAAACTGGCTTTCGCCGACCCGGCGCGTATTGTCTCAATCGGTAGCTGCAATTGAGCGTGTGTTTACTTTTAAGCTAGTGGGTATAAGTGCCTCCTGAAGCAGGAGGCGCTCTACAGGTGTGCAGAACAACACGTTTTTTGGTTCCCGTGTTCAGAACGGACTGTTTCGTTTCGTGAGTCAACGTAAATGCAAATCGGTGTCACCCACAATAGCCGATCTGCACGCGTGAATCGAAAGAACCACGGCAAGTTGTTTTGCGCACGCCGCGCAGACCATCACTCGCTTTCCGGAATGTCAGGCGAAAATAGAAGACCCATTCTATGCGGTCAACTACCTCATACGCCAGAACAGCGTACGCCGCTTCGCCGCAATAGAGGTCGAGCGGTCGGCAAGATAGGTCCCGCAAAGTTTAGATTATTTATTCGAGCGATGATGAAAGCTCCGCCCTATGCAACGAAGCCAGCTAAAGTCGGCGCTACACGACGTGGCCTCTGTCTGGCGAGTAGCCTTAATTTTTATGGGTTCTTTATACCATGAAAGACTTTCTCTGATCGATCCTTTATGCGGCATTGCAATATATCCCTCTTCAAGTGTCCTCGTTCAAAGAGCTTGCTTGCGGCTGAAAGTCGGGTGGAATGAATTGCGTGGGCCGAGCAGAGACCAGAGGCATGGATTACTACGTGAGCTTCAGGCAGGTGACGCTGTTGAAGCTGTCATACCCGTGTGCTGCGCAATTCGAACATACATGCTTGAAAACGCTTACGCACACGCGCCACGAACTTGCGTAGAGAGCACCCGTCTCGAAGGCCACGCTTACACCGGGGTTATCCGGACGAAGACTGCGCGACGTCGCCCGATAACGAAATCATCGTGCACTTCTGAATGTACGATAAGCACACGGCTCCAGCCAAGCTCAGTGTTACGAATTGTCTTTGCCGGAGGCAGCGGTTTCGAAGAGACCGTCGCCTTGCTATGCTGCGCCTGCGAGCAAAGTTGCCTGTTCGGTCAAGCTGCAGGGCCGGGCCAGGTTTGGTGATGTTGGAGGTCGCTTGGACACCGATTACAAGAGTGCAGACGAAGAGGCAGGGCACGTCTCGGACGCCGTCCCGCTACCAGGGCGCCGCCTTCCAGCGGCGGCGCAAGGAGTAGCGCTGCTGGCGTTAGGCGGAGCGTTGGTCGCTTTGCTGTTCGTGCTGCCGGCCATCGTCGGCCTGGCGGCTCCAGCCGCGGCACCGGAGCAGGAGGCCGCGTCCGGCCAGTTCAAGCCAACAGACCAGCAATGGGCCGGGCTGAAGGTCAAACCAGTGGCCCAACTCGACTACGCGCCGCAGGTGCAGACCGAGGGCCGCATCGCGCTGGATGATGACCTGACGACGCCCGTGGTCTCGCCCTATTCCGGCCGGGTGACGCGGGTGTTCCTGCGGGCCGGGGCGCAGGTCAGGGCGGGCACGCCGCTGTTCGCGGTGCAGTCCACCGAGCTGGCGCAGGCAGAGAATGACCTAGTGAGCGGGTTGGCCTCACTGCGCACGGCGCATGCGCAGCTCGATCTTGCGGTCGCCAACGAGAGCCGGCTGCACCAGCTCTACGTCGGCCACGGCGCGGCCCTCAAGGATTGGCAGCAGAGCCGGGTGGACCTGGCAACCGCGCGCGGCGGGCTGAGTTCGGCCGCTATCGCGGTCGCAGCCGTGCGCAACCGGCTGGCCATCCTGGGCGTGAGCCGCTCCGAGATGGCCGGCATAGCCAACGCGCCGGACCTGGAGCGGGAGGCGGCCGACACCATCGTGCGCTCGCCTGTTTCCGGGGTGGTGACACAGCGGGGTATCAACCCGGGGCAGACGATCGTGGGTTCGGTGACCAGCCAGGGCAGCGCCGGCGCGGTGTTCACCGTTGGCGACCTCTCCAAGCTGTGGATGATCGCCAACGCGCGTGAGGACGACGCCGGGCGGTTCCATGCCGGCGACCTGGCGCGCGTGCACGTCCCGGCGTTCCCAGACCGCAGCTTCGAGGCCCGTCTGAGCTTCGTGGCAGGCGTGATCGACCCGAACACGCACCGACTGCTGGTGCGCGCCGAGGTGGAAAACCCGGACGGCATGCTGAAGCCCGACATGCTGGCCGATTTCGAGATCGTGACGGGCACGCCCTCCGCCATCCTGGCAGTGCCTGAAATCGCCGTGGTGTATGAGGGTTCGGACGCGCATGTCTGGGTGGCCGACCCCGTGCACAAGACGCTGGCGTTACGGCCGGTGGTGACCGGCGCTTCTGACCACGGCATGGTGCAGGTGACGCACGGGCTTGCCGCGGGCGAGAGCGTGGTGACGAGCGGGGCGGTGTTCATCGACCGGACGCTGTCGGATAGCTGAATGGAAGCAAGCAGGGCCTTCTTTTTTGAAAAAAAGAGGCGGAAAACTTTTACCTGTTTAGGGTCCGTGTTGGCCAAGCTCCGCGACAGCGGGACCAGAAGTTTTTTGGTTCTTTTTTTCAAAAAAGAACCGCTTCCTTTTCTTTCTGGTGTGTATCGATGAGCGGCCTGTTCTCCTTCGTCCTGCGCCAGCGCATCCTGGTCGGCGTGCTGACCGTCTTCGCTTTCGCGGCCGGCGTCGTCAGCTTCATCAACCTCAACATCGAAGCCTACCCCGATCCGGTGCCGCCGCTGGTGGACATCGTGACGCAAAGCACCGGGCAGAGTGCCGAGGAGATGGAGCGCTACATCACCATCCCCATCGAAGTGCAGATGGCGGGCATTCCGAACATCACCGCGATACGCACGATAAGCCTGTTTGGCCTGTCGGACGTGAAGGTGCAGTTCAGCTACGCGTTTGGCTACGAGGAAGCCGAGCAGCGCGTGATCAACCGGCTTTCCCAGTTATCGGCGCTGCCCAACGGCGCGTTGCCTGGCATTTCGCCGGCCAGTCCGGTGGGCGAGATCTTCCGCTACCGCGTGGTGGGCCCGCCCGGCTACTCAGTGATGGACCTGAAAACCATCGAGGACTGGATACTGGAGCGCCGGTTCAAGGCGGTGCCGGGCGTAATCGACGTGAACGGCTGGGGCGGCAAGACCAAAACGTTCGAGGTACAGATCGACAAACCGAAGCTGCTGCATTACGGCGTCACCATCCCGCAGGTGATAGCCGCGCTGAACAACGCCAACGTGAACGTGGGCGGCCAGACGGTGAATTTCGGCGACCAGGCGGCCGTGGTGCGCGGCATCGGGCTGATTCACTCGCTCGACGACATACGCAACACGATGATCTCGCAGAATACCAACAGCCCGCTGCGCATAAGCGACGTGGCCGAAGTGCGCATCGGCAACCAGCCGCGGTTGGGCATTGCCGGCCAGGACGATGCGGACGACATCGTGCAGGGCATCGTACTGATGCGTCGCGGTGCGGAGAGCACGCCCACGATCAAGGCGGTGGAAGCGCTCGTCCAGAAGATCAACAGCACCGGCATCCTGCCGCCCGGCGTGCATATCGAGCGCATCTACGACCGCTCCGACCTCATACGAGTGACCACGCACACCGTGCTGCACAACCTGGTGGAAGGCGTGCTGCTGATCTTCATCCTGCAGTATATCTTCCTGGGCAACGTGCGCGCGGCGTTGATCGTGGCGGCCACGATTCCTTTCGCGCTCTCGTTCGCCATCGGTTTGATCCTGCTGAAGGGCGAATCGGCAAACCTGCTGAGCGTCGGCGCGATCGATTTCGGGCTGATCGTGGATGCGACCGTTATCATGATGGAGAACATCATACGCCGAATGTCGCAGCCGCCGTCGCAGCGCTTCCGCAACTCGATGATGCACCGCGACCGTTCGGATAGTGGGCTACGCGGCAAGGCGCTGATCATCGCCGGGGCCGCTACCGAGGTCAGCCAGGGGATATTCTTCTCGGCGGCCATCATAATCGCGGCCTTCGTGCCGCTGTTCACGCTTAGCGGCATCGAGGGGCACATCTTCGGCCCGATGGCCAAGACATACGCCTACGCCATTGCCGGCGGGCTGATCGCCACCTTCACGGTGACGCCGGCGCTGAGCGCGCTGTTCCTGCCATCGGCGATGGAGGAGCGCGACACCTGGTTCGTGCGCCGCCTGCACCGCGCCTATGTGCCGCTGATGCGCGTGGCCCTGGCCAACCGGTTGCTGACGTTGGGCGGCATGGCGGTGCTGCTGGTGTTGTGCGCTCTGTGCACGCGCTCGCTCGGCCTGGAGTTCCTGCCCAAGCTGGAGGAAGGCAATTTATGGATACGCGCCACCATGCCGACATCGGTGTCGCTGGAGGCGGGCGACAGCCGGGTGAACGCGATCCGGCGTATCATCAAGAGCTATCCGGAGACGATCACCGTGGTCTCCCAGCATGGCCGCCCCGATGACGGCACCGACGCTACCGGCTTCTTCAACGCGGAGTTCTTCGTGCCGCTGAAGCCGTTCGACACGTGGCCTTCCGGCGTGGACAAGGAGCACCTCGTCGCCGGAATGACGAAGCGGCTGATCGCGGCCTTTCCAGGCGTGGACTTCAACTTCTCCCAATACATTGAGGACAACGTGGAGGAGGCGGCGTCCGGTGTGAAAGGCGAGAACTCCGTCAAATTATACGGCGGTGACCTCAACGTGCTGGAAGCTACGGCCAACAAGATGGCCGACGTGATGAGCAAGGTGCCGGGCGTCACCGACCTGGCCGTGCTGCGCTCGCTGGGCCAGCCGACAGTGCGCATCGACGTAGATCGCGTGCGCGCCGCGCGCTACGGCCTTGCACCTGGCGACATAAACACCACGGTGCAGGCGGCGATCGGCGGCCAGGCCGCGGGCAACGTGTACGAGGAAGGCAGCGACAGGAACTTCCCGATCATCGTGCGCCTCTCGCCACAATACCGGCAGAACCTGGATTCGATCGGCCACATCGTGGTCAACGCGCCCAACCCGAACGGCAACGGCACGATCCCGGTCCCGCTGGTGGATGTGGCCACCGTGCGGCTGGCCTCGGGCGCGTCCTTCATCTACCGCGAAGGGCAGGAGCGCTACATCCCGATCAAGTTCTCCGTGCGCGGGCGCGATCTGGGCACCACGGTGCTGGAGGCGCAGCAGAAGGTGGCCCAGCAGGTGGTGATCCCCGGCGGGTATCACACCGAATGGGTGGGCGAGTTCGGCAATTTGCAGGAGGCGATAGCACGGCTCTCGATCGTGGTGCCGCTGGCCTTCGTGCTGATCTGCCTGCTGCTGTATGTGAACTTCGGCTCGATCACCGACATGCTTCTGGCTGCTAGCGTGATTCCGATGGCGCTGATCGGCGGCATCCTGATGCTGTCCATCACCGGCACACCGTTCAGCGTCTCGGCGGCAATCGGGTTCGTGGCGCTGATGGGCATCGCCGCGATGGATGGGATCATCGTCGTCACCTACTACAACCAGCAGATCGAAGGCGGGGCGGAGCGTTACGCGGCTGTGGCGCGCACCTGCACGGTGCAGCTGCGGCCCGTGGTGATGACCTGCGTCGTGGCGATGGTGGGGCTGCTGCCGGCGGCGGTATCGACCGGCATCGGCAGCCAGGTGCAGCGGCCGCTGGCGCTGGTCGTTGTGGGCGGCATCTCGCTGGCGCCGATCCTGTTCCTGACGGTGCTGCCCGTGCTGCTCGACATGTTCTCCCGCAGGGTAAGCCACGAGAGCGAGCCGGCTTTGGCCAAGGCGGGCGAGTGATGCAGCGCGCCCTCTGCCTGGTGACCGCGTGCGCGCTGGCCGGGTGCGCGGTGGGGCCGGATTACCACCGGCCGGCACCGCCCGCCGCACAAGGCTACGCGCCGGCGCCGCTGGCGGCGCGCGACGATGCGCAGACCTACGTGCGTGGCCTGGACATCCCCGGGCAATGGTGGACGCTGTATCACTCACCGCAGTTGAACGCGCTGATACAGCGTGCGTATGCCGGCAACCCCACGCTGCAATCGGCGCAGGCGGCGCTGTTGCAGTCGCGCGAGAACCTCTATGCCCAGGAAGGCAATTTCTTCCCAAGCCTGAGCGCCACGTTCGAGCCGACGCGAAACAAGACGGCGACGCGCAGCGTTTCGGCAGCCTCGGGTTACGAGTTGGGCGGCAATCCCTATTACACGCTGATCACCGCGCAACTCGCCGTCTCCTATACGCCGGACATCTGGGGCCTGAACCGGCGGCAGGTGGAGAACCAGGTGGCGCAGACCGCGCAGCAGCGCTTCCAGCTTGAGGCGACATACCTGACGCTCACGTCCAACATCGTGAACGCGGCGATCAACGAGGCGTCGTTGCGCGCGCAGGTCAAGGCAACCGAGCAGATCATCGCCGCCGAACGCGAGCTGCTGGTGGTGCTGAACAAGCAGCTCGCGGTGGGACAGATCGCGGGCGTGGACCAATTGGCGCAGGTCACCGCGCTGGCACAGGCGCAGGCGACCCTGCCGCCGTTGCGCCGGCAGCTCGACCAGCAGCGCGATGCGCTGGCCACGCTGCTGGGGGTGACGCCGGACCAGGTGATCCCCGAGCAGTTCGTGCTGGACGACATCGCACTGCCAAAGCAGTTGCCGGTGAGCCTGCCCGCGTCGCTGGTGAACCAGCGGCCGGATGTGCGCCAGTCGGAAGCCAACCTGCACGCGGCCACCGCGAATGTGGGCGTGGCGGTCGCCAACCGCCTGCCGTCTCTGACATTATCGGCGCAGGGCGGCTCGCAGTCGAACTTCTTCAGGCAGTTGTTTGCCAGCGGAAACGGGTTCTGGACCATCGCCGCCTCGCTGACGCAGCCGCTGTTCGAGGGCGGTATGCTGCTGCACAAGGCTCGCGCGGCGCGAGCAGCGCTGGCGCAGGCGACCGCGGACTACCGCAACACCACGCTGACCGCGTTTCAGAACGTGGCCGACACGCTGGCGGCCCTACAGGCGGATGCGGACACGCTGGCGGCGGCCGGCCGTGCGGAGCAGGCGGCGGCCGAGACGCTGCGCATCGTGCGGCTGCAAGTGTCGCTGGGGCAGGTGGCGTATCTGGGGATACTCAACGCACAGCAGGCCGCCCTGCAGGCGGAGCTGACCTTGATACAGGCGCGTGCTGCGCGGCTGGCGGACACCACGGCGCTGTTCCAGGCGCTGGGGGGCGGCTGGTGGCACCGCGACGATGCGGGCGTGCGTGACCTGCGCGGGGATGATCCGCTGGCGATCGTCGGCGTGCACTGAGTGTCTGTCCGGGAACATTCCCCTGCCGGCCCGCCAGCGCGCGTTTGTTGGGCGCCGATGCTTACGGCCACAATAGGCCGCTCCGCTTAGGTGCTAACTGCATCCGCCGCCATGATCTATCCTGCTTCACTCGGCGTTGGTGCAGGCGAGGGGAGCAAAAGTTTTTTGGTCCTTTTTTCAAAAAAGGACTGCTTGCTTCCTATGACTCAACCTCAACGAGGAGCGGTATCACAGCCGGCCACCCTCGGTTCGGGCCTGACCTTTGTCATGGCGGCCGCGACAGGCATCGCCGTGGCTAACCTCTACTACAACCAGCCGATGCTCGGGCTGATGGAGCGCGATCTGCGCGGCGCCTCGGCCGCGATGATACCGACCGTGACCCAGCTCGGCTACGCGCTAGGGCTGTTCCTCCTGGTGCCGCTGGGTGACATCACCGAGCGGCGCCGGCTAATCGTACTGCAATTCGCCGTGCTCGCCTGCGCCCTAGTCGCTGTCGCCTGCGCACCCTCCACGGCGCTCGTCATAGCCGCATCACTGTTCGTGGGGATGGCGGCCACGGTCGCCCAACAGATCGTGCCGTTCGCGGCGCACCTTGCGACGCCGGCGCGGCGTGGTGCTGCCGTAGGAAGCGTCATGTCCGGCCTGCTTGCCGGCATCCTGCTCAGCCGCACGCTGGCCGGCCTCGTCGGCGCCCATGCGGGATGGCGGGCGATGTTCTGGCTGAGCGTGCCTCTGGCGCTGGCGGCAGGCGGCGTGCTGGCATTCAGCCTGCCACGCAGCCGGCCAGAGGCGGTCATCACCTACCGGGAACTCATGGTCTCGATGGTCAGCCTGTGGGGCGATCACCGCGAGCTCCGGCTGGCGGCGATCACCCA
>CAXTCL010000142.1:0-9761 GCA_964242035.1 uncultured Acetobacteraceae bacterium
ATATTCTGCATCGAAATGCCGCTTATGAGTACCCCCAACCCGACAGCCTGCTAGGCGGCGCGCCGGGCCGGCATGCGTCCCGGCTGACATGGAAGCTGGGGCTTGGTATGTCTGGACGCGTGGCCGACACAGACCCCTTTGCCGACACCGCGTTCGTCACCCGGCTGCAGAAGCTGTTGCCCATGCTCGCCTCCGAACAGCCGGGCGAGGCGGATGCAGCACGGCGCAAGCTGCTCGAACACCTGAACCATCACCGCTTGTCGCTGACCGACGTGGCGCTGCGCCTGCCTGCCGGCGCGCGCACTGCCTCCTTCACCCAGGGCGCCCGCGAGATGAGCCTGGAGCGCCAGCTCAGCATCGCCCGCATCTCCCGTCAGGAGGCGCAGTCCGACATGCAGCGGGCGATGATGCAGGTGGCCGAACTGCGCCAGTCGCTGCAGCAGGCGGCCTTTGACGTTGGGCTCGCCGTCGCGGGTCAGGCGCGGGTGCGGCTGGTGGCCGTGATAGGCTGGATGATGGTGGCGATCGTGGGCTCGCTCGCGGTGGCCGAGCACCTGCATATCCAAGGCATGGCGCAGGGCGAGGCGGTGGCCGCGGCGGACCGGCGCATGCTGCGGCCGGACGTGCCGCCGGCCGACGATTCCAGTCTCCGCCTGGCGCCGGGGGAGAGCTTCGGCACCGTGCTGGTGCAGGACCTGGCGATCCGGCTGAGCCCGAACGAGGACGCCGGCGTGCGGGCCTTCCTCAACCGCGGCATGCGCGTGGTGGTGGAGCAGCAGGTACGGGTGGGGGTGCAGAACTGGCTGCTGATACGCAGCGTGACCGGGTCGGGGTGGGTCAGAGGCGGAGACATCTTGCACTGAGCCTGTCTTGAAACGCGCCGGGAGGGGCCATCTGACGCGCGTTTGTCATGCTAATGCATGCTTTGCGCACGACGCTCCGGTGCTCATGGCCACAGGAGGCCACTCCGCTCCGGTGCTCGAAAACGCACGCCAGCTAGCCCCTCCAGCCACGTTTCAAGACAGGCTCGGGGGCTGGCGAAAGAAGCAGTCCTTTTGTCCGATGCAGTTGTAACGCCTAGGCGCTACCGGCTGGAGCGATGCCGAATCACAGCGTAGGAGCAAAAGTTTTTTGCTTCTTTTTTTCAAAAAAGAAGGCTTTCTTGCCTCCTCTAATCAGCCTCAGACCCGCTCGGATGCGTCCCGCCGTCATCCACCCATTTGAACGCCGGCCGCATCCTGCGGAAATACCAGGGCTCTTCCGTCTCCACCGCAGGCGCCGGAACCGCCCTCCGCCGCCCCTCGAAATCGGTGGCCCGAGCTATTGCCCGTCCCAGCACGAGGAACGACACGGGTGCACCAACCAGCAGCAGGAACGCGGTAGACAGAAGCAGCAAGGCATGACCTCCACCCGAGAAACTCGGCGGCACATCACATGGACCCGTCTCCTGCTTTGCCCAGCCATGGCAAGCCGACCGTCTTGCATAAGAAGGACCGCCCGCCCCAGTGATCCGTTTCGTCATCTGCGGCCCCGAACATAGCGGCACGACCCTGGTCTCCGACCTGTTCCGCCAGGTTCCGGGCGTGGATGCGGGCTTCGAGGTGGGGGTGCTGCTGGCGGCCTCCCCGCGCCGCTTTCCCGATCTGGCCGTGCATGCCGAGATCACGCGCTGGGGTTGGGGCGTCGACGGCGCGGCGCTGGCCCAATGCTGCGACACCGATGATTTCGCGGTCTTCTACGAAAGGCTGGAAGCCGCCTCGACCGTGCTGCGACCGGGCACGCACACGGTGTTCGACAAGACCCCGCGCTACCTGTCGGCGCTCGAGGACTGCATGGCCAAGCTGGCCGTGCCCTTCTTCATCGTGTTTAAGGACCCGCGGGCCATCGTGCATTCGGACTGGCGCAAGGCCGGCCGGCCGGCGTTCGGCCCCTGGTTCGAGGCCTACGCGCCGGACAAGCTCGGCTATTTGCGCCACCTGTACGGCCAGTATCGCCGCGCGCGTGACCCGCGCATCTGCCTCGTGCGCCTGGAGGATCTGAGCCTGGATGCGCGGCGGTGCTGCGAGCGGATGTATGCGCATGCCGGCTACGCGTTCGACCCGGCATACATGGTCCTGCAGGGCGTGCGCTATGAAAACACCCGGCACGGCGCGATCTCGGCCGGCGAGCCGTTTGGCTATCGGGTGACCTTTGGCGCGGCGGAGCAGCGGCTTGTCTCGGCCGTGTTTGCCGAGCTGGAGGACTGGTTTTACCAATAAGCAAGCAAGGCCTTCTTTTTTGAAAAAAAGAAGCAAAAAACTTTTGCCCTGCGCCGTTCCAGATGCGTTGTATTGTCTAAAGGCACCCGGACGCCGCAAATGCGGGGGAAGTAAAAGTTTTTTGGTCCTTTTTTTCAAAAAAGGACTGCTTGCTTCCTTACCTGCACCAAAAACACAAGGATCCCTCCCCATGAGAAAGCTGCTTCTCACCGCCGCCGCATGGTCCGCCTGCACGCTGGCCGCCCAGGCTGCGCCCACGGTCGAACGCATACGCGGCACCATAGGCGCCGCCGACACCAGCAGCATGACCGTCCATACGACGGACGGCGAGGACGTGACGGTGGGCCTGACCGGTGCGCATTTCGCCAGCGTCGTGGCGTCCAAGGCGAGTGCCATAGCCCCCGGCAGCTTCATCGGCACCGCAACGAAAGGCAGCGGCTCGCACATGACGGCGCTGGAGGTGGTGGTGTTTCCGCCCGAGCTGCGCGGCCAGGGCGAGGGCCATTACGCCTGGGACAAGCTGCCGGACAGCAGCAGCCCGGCCGCCGGCGGTGCCGTTGCCAGCAGCATGACCAACGGCACGGTGGCCGCCGGCCATGCCCCGGCCGTGGGCACCACGATGACGAACGGGACCATAGCGTCGGCGGGCCAGGCGGACGGCGCGCTGCACATCGACGTGGACTACAAGGGCGGACACAAGAGCATTGTGGTGCCGGCATCGGCGCCCGTGGTGGCGTTCCAGCTGGCCGACAGCTCCGTGCTGAAGGTGGGCGCGCAGGCGTTCATCGTGGCCGGGGTGGATGGCGGAAAGGTGACGGCCAAATTCGTGGCGGTGGGCAAGGATGGCGTGAAGCCGCCCATGTGACGGTGCGTTGATCCCAGCATCGACCCGAATTGGAGACACACATGCGTGGCTTGGTGATCGCGGCCCTGCTGGGAGTGTTGCCGGTAGCGGCGGTCGCGCAGGTTCAGGGCGATCAGGCGCCTGGGACCACGCAGTCGCTCGGTGCCCAGGGGGTCGCGGTGCCCTCGCTGCGCGCCGCCCCGCCGGTAGCACCGCCACCTGGCACCAACACGGCAGCGCCCGTGCCGTCCGCGCGGATACTGGGCGTGCCGGTCACGGCGGACGCCCCGGTGTCTCCGTCCTATGATGGCACGGCCTACAAGACACTCGGCGGGCAGGCGGAGACGGATCAGGACGCAATCAGCGGGCAGGTGATGCAGCCGTTGGATTCAGGGCGTCCGAAGTAGGAGCTACGGCGTCGGAGCTTAGGTCAGTAAGACAAGCAAGGTCTTCTTTTCTAAAGAAAAGAAGCAAAAGACTTTTACTACTCCGCCTGCAAAAAGGCCCGCGCTGACCCTGCAAGTTGCACTTGCAGAACCGGCGCGGCCCTCTGTGCAGGCGGGGAGCAAAGTTTTTTGCTTCTTTTTTTCAAAAAAGAAGGCCTTCCTTGCCTTGCCCTAAGGCCACCGAACCTCAGGCGGCAAGCTCATCAGGATCGCCTCCACGTTCCCCCCCGTCTTCAGCCCGAACGTGGTCCCGCGATCATGCAGCAGGTTGAACTCCACATACCGCCCCCGCCGCACAAGCTGGTGCTGCCGGTCCGCCTCGCTCCACGCCCGCCCGGCGCGGCGCCGCACGATCGCCGGATAGGCGGCCAGGAATGCCTCCCCCACATCGCGGGTGAAGGCGAAGTCAGCGTCGGCGTCGCCGGTGTCCACGTGGTCGTAGAAGATCCCGCCCACGCCGCGCGGCTCGTTGCGGTGCGGCAGGAAGAAGTAGCGGTCGCACCACTCCTTGAATTTCGGGTAGTAGGCGGGGTCATGCGCATCGCACGCGGCCTGGTAGGCGGCGTGGAAGGTTGTGCGGTCCTCTGCCGTCTCGGGCGTGTCCAGGAACATCGGCGTCAGGTCCCCGCCGCCGCCGAACCAGCCGCGCGTGGTGACCAGCATGCGGGTGTTCATGTGCACCGCCGGCACGTGCGGGTTCTGCGGGTGCGCCACCAGGCTGATGCCGCTGGCGAAGAAGCGCGGGTCTTCCGCGGCACCTGGGATCTGGGCGCGGAACTCTGGCGAGAACTCGCCGGACACGGTGGAGACGTTGACGCCCACCTTCTCGAACACCCGGCCGTGCATCAGGCTGATTACGCCGCCGCCGCCGTGGCTGCCGTCCGCGGTGGGGCGGCTCCAGGGGCGGCGTTCGAACGTGCCGGCGGGGCGGTCCGAGAGCGGGCCTTCGGTCTGAGCGTCCTCGATCGCCTGCAGGGCGGCGCAGATGCGGTCGCGCAGGGTCTCGAACCAGGCTTGGGCTGCTGGCTTTAGGGCCTCGTGGGGGATCGTAGTGGGGTGGTTGGTGTCCATGGTGGCAGCTTAGACGGGCGGAGTGCGGGGAGAAAGCTAAGGAAGCAAGCAGTCCTTTTTTGAAAAAAAGGACTAAAAAACTTTTGCTTCCCCGCTTGCCCGGAGGTGCGGCCCGGTTCTGCGCGAGTGCGTAATGGCACTACCGGGGCGGGGGTTTCTTGCAGGCTGGCAAACACACCCTTATTAGGAGGGGAACTTCCCGGCAGGCCCGCCGGCGCCCCCGCTAGCCCTCGAGGACCAAACACCCATGGCCGGTCTGCACAAGAGCGACTTCCAGAACCCGGTGCTGAACTGGGTGGACACCCGCCTGCCCATCCTGACGCTGATGACGAAGGAATACGGCAGCTTTCCCACGCCGAAGAACTTCAACTATTTCTGGAATTTCGGCGCGCTGGCCGTGGTCAACCTGATGGTGATGATCGCGTCCGGCATCTTCCTGTCGATGAACTACAATGCCAGCACCGCCGGCGCGTTCGATAGCGTGGAGCGCATCATGCGCGACGTGAACTACGGCTGGCTGCTCCGCTACGTTCACATGAACGGCGCGTCGATGTTCTTCATCATCATCTACATACACATCTTCCGCGGCATGTACTACGGCAGCTACAAGGCGCCGCGCGAACTGCTGTGGATGACGGGCGTGACCCTGTTCCTGCTGCTGATGGCGACCGCCTTCATGGGCTACGTGCTGCCGTGGGGCCAGATGAGCTACTGGGGCGCGACCGTCATCACCAACCTGTTCTCCGCAATCCCCGCGGTGGGCAATTGGATCGTGACGCTGCTGTGGGGCGGCTTCTCGGTGGACAACCCGACGCTGAATCGGTTCTTCAGCCTGCATTATCTGCTGCCGTTCGTGATCACCGGCGTGGTGTTCCTGCACGTCGTCGCCCTGCACATCACCGGCTCGAACAACCCGCTGGGCATCGACCCCAAGAGCGAGCAGGACACGCTGCCCTTCCACCCGTACTACACGGCCAAGGACAGCGTCGGCATGGCCGTTTATTTCCTGCTGTTTGCCATCATCGTGTTCTTCATCCCGAACCTGTTCGGCGAGGCGGACAACTACATTCCCGCCAACCCGCTGCAGACGCCGAACGCCATCGTGCCGGAATGGTACTTCCTGCCGTTCTACGCCATCCTGCGCTCGGTGCCTGACAAGCTGTTCGGCGTGATCTGCATGTTCGGCTCCATTCTGGTATGGTTCGTGCTGCCCTGGCTGGACACCTCGCCGGTGCGCAGCGCGCGATTCCGTCCGATGTATCGCTGGTCCCTGCGCCTGATGGTGGTCTCCATGCTAGCGCTTGGCGTGGTGGGCGCGCATCACCCGATCGAGCCCTACGTCTCGATCGGGCGCCTGGCGACGATCTACTACTTCCTGCATTTTCTGGTGCTGGTGCCGCTGTTCGGCTTCATCGAGCGGCCGCTTCCGCTTCCGGAGAGCATCAGCAAGCCCGTGCTGCGGCGGAACTTCCCAGGCGGCGGCGGTCCGCTGCCCACCGGTGCGGCTGCCAAGCCGATGGAGAAGATCTGATGCGCCGGCTTGCGGCCGCGGCCGTCCTGGGCACGGTTATGCTCGCAGGCGCAGCCTATGCCGCCGGCGAGGAGGACCTCCCGCCGTTCCTCAAGACGCATTGGAGCTTCGCTGGCCCGTTCGGCACATTCGACCGCGCGTCCGCCCAGCGTGGCTTCCAGGTGTGGAACGAGGTCTGCTCCTCGTGCCACTCCATGAAGCTGATGAGCTACCGTAACCTGGCCGGCATCGGGCTGACTGACGGCCAGATACGCGCGATCGCCGCCAGCAAGACAGTGCCGGGCGACCTCAACGACCAGGGTGAGCCCACGACGCGCCCCGGCCTGCCGAGCGATCATTTCGCCTCGCCATACCCGAACGAAAAGGCGTCGCGCGCCGCCAATAACGGCGCCTATCCGCCGGACCACTCGCTTATCGTGAACGCGCGTGAGGACGGTGCGAACTACATCGACTCGCTGTTGCAGGGCTACGTGGAGCCGCCTGCTGGCGTGAAGGTACCGGACGGCCTGTATTACAACAAATGGTTTGTAGGCCATCAGATACACATGCCGGCGCCGCTGCAGGATGGCTCAGTGACATATGCGGACGGCACGAAGGCGACATTGGCGCAGGAGTCACAGGACGTGACGACGTTCCTGTATTACGCGTCCAACCCGCACATGGAGGAGCGCAAGCATCTCGGCGTGCGTATGGTCGGGTTCTTCGCGCTGATGGCCGGGCTTACCTATGCAGTGAAGAAGCACGTGTGGTCGGACGTGCATAAGGCGACGCACGACGAAGAAAGGTAAGACAAGGCCTTCTTTTTTGAAAAAAAGAAGCAAAAAACTTTTGCTCCCTCGCCTGCATCTAGGCTTGCTCTAGTTCTGCTGGCGCGCACGATAGCTTAGGCGTCAGTAGTAAAAGTTTTTTGGTTCTTTTTTCAAAAAAGAACTGCTTCCTTCCTTAGGATATCTCCGTGCCCAAAATCGGCGTAATCGGCGGCTCAGGCCTGTACGACATCGAGGGCCTGGCCGACCGCGAATGGCGTGCCGCCCGCTCCCCCTGGGGCGAGCCATCCGACCAGCTTCTGCACGGCACGCTGGACGGTGTCGCGTGCGTGTTCCTCCCGCGCCATGGCCGTGGACACCGTTTGTCGCCGAGCCACCTGAACTACCGCGCCAACATTGATGCGCTCAAGCGCGCCGGCTGCACGCATGTGATTTCGCTGTCGGCGGTGGGCAGCCTGCAGGAGGAGCTGCCGCCGGGGCATTTCGTCATCGTGGACCAGTTCATCGACCGCAGCTTCGCGCGCGAGAAGAGCTTTTTCGGCGAGGGCTGCGTGGCGCATGTGAGCATGGCGCATCCGGTGTGCCCGAAGCTGGGCGACACGTTGGAAAAGGCAGCGCGGGCGCTGGGACTGCCGGTGCAGCGCGGCGGCACGTACCTGGTGATGGAAGGCCCGCAGTTTTCCACCAAGGCGGAGAGCGAACTGTATCGGTCCTGGGGCTGCGCCGTGATCGGGATGACGAACATGCCGGAAGCCAAGCTCGCGCGCGAGGCGGAGATGCATTACGCGACCGTGGCGATGGTGACGGATTACGATTGCTGGCACGAGACGCATGCGCATGTGACGGTCGATGCGGTAGTGGCGGTGATGACGGCGAATGCGGAGCGCGCGCGCGCGTTGATACGGCGGGCGATACCGATGCTGGCGGATGCGGGGCCTGGTTGCGCGGTCGGGTGCGATCACGCGCTGGATAATGCGGTGATCACGCCGGCGGCGGCGCGGGATGCCGGGTTGATGGTTCGGCTGGATGCGGTGGCTGGGCGAGTGTTGGGGTAACCGCATCGCTCCTGTGCGCAGTGCTGCAAGCGCCTGACCCAGTCGCGTTCAACATCACACGGAGTTGCCATGACCAGCTGGAGCAGGATTTTCGGCGGAGCAATCCTGATCGGCACCGCGGCGAGTATCACATCCACCCTAGCTCTCGGCCTGCTGGCGCGGGCGGAAGGCAAGGGGGCGTTGCAACCGGTGAACGCCACGAGCCATTGGTTGCACGGGGAGCAGGCGGCCGCGTGCACCCGGGCCGATTTTTCCCACACCGCGGTCGGCTACGCCACCCATCACGCGGCCACGATATTCTGGGCCGCCTTGTTTGCGTGGTGGATCGGACCGCTTCGGCCACTCGCCGCGTCGCGCATGCTGCAGCGCGCGACGGCGATGTCGGCTTTTGCCGCCGCCGTGGACTACCTGGCGACACCGAAGCGTTTCACGCCCGGGTGGGAATTCGTGCTCAGCAAAAGGTCCATGTCGGTGGCCTATGGCGCCATGGCCGCCGGTCTGGCGGCAGGCGCCATGCTATGGCAACGAGAGTTCTCTCCGGACAACCAGTCACGCTGATCAGAATAAATCCCAGCCTAAACAGACAAAAGTTTTTTGCTTCTTTTTTCAAAAAAGAAGGCCTTCCTTGCCTTCCTAAACCGAAAAATACTTAGCGTGCGGATTGACCACCACGATAGCGCTCGTGCTCTGCTCAGGATGTAACTGCGACTCATCGGACAAAGACACGCCGATGCGCTCCGCATCCAGCAACGCCAGCAGCTTGTCCTGGTCCTCCACCCGCGGGCACGCCGGATAGCCGAACGAGTAGCGTGAGCCGCGGTAGCTCTGGTTCAGCATCTTTTCCAGATCGCGGTCGTCCTCGCCGGCAAAACCCAGCTCGGCGCGCATGCGCTTGTGGACATATTCCGCCATCGCTTCCGCCATCTCCACGGACAGGCCGTGCAGATAGAGGTAGTCCTGGTAACGGTTGTCTTCGAACCACACGCGAGCGGTGTCGCTGGCGGCCTGGCCGACGGTGACCACCTGCAGGCCGATCACGTCGCGTTCGGCTTCGTCCACGTCGCGGAAGAAATCCGCGATGCATTCGCCGTCTTCCTTCGGCTGGCGCGGCAGGCTGAAACGGGCGACTTCCGTGCTGCCGTCCTGTTCGAACAGGATCAGGTCATTGCCTTGGCCGGCGGCTTTCCAGTAGCCGTAGATCGCCTGCGGCTTGAGTATGTCTTCGGCCTCGCAGAGTGCCAGCATGCGCTTCATGATCGGGCGCAGCTCCTGTTTTGCCCAGCCGAGGAAATCATCCAGGTTCTTGCCCTGTTTGCGGAAGCCCCACTGGAATTGATACAGGCTGCGTTCGTTCAGGAACGGCACCACGGCTTTTGCCGGCGCGCTCAGCACGCGCGCGCCCCAGAACGGCGGTTCCACCACGGGCACGTCCTGCGTCAGGCGACGCCGGCGCGCCTGTACCTGTGCGAGGTCGATCGGCCGCCAGGCGCGTTCGTCGGCCTTGCCAATGCTGCGTTTGGTGTTCTTCGCCTTGCCGCTGCGCTTGGCCTGTAGCGCGGACAGGTAATCGTCGAAACCGTTGCCGGTGACGCGGTCCATCAGGTGCAGCCCGTCGAACGCATCGCGCGCATACGCCACACGGCCGCTTGCGTAGGCGGCGACGCAATCGTCCTCCACGTAATTGCGCGTCAACGCGGCCCCGCCCAGCAGCACGGGTATTTCCAGACCCTGTCGGCTCATCTCCTCGAGGTTCTCGCGCATGATGACGGTGGATTTCACCAGCAGGCCG
>CAXTCL010000143.1:0-9744 GCA_964242035.1 uncultured Acetobacteraceae bacterium
CCGCGACAGCGGAGTCAAAAGTCTTTTGCTTCTTTTCTTCAGAAAAGAAGGCCTTCCTTTCTTCTCTTAGGTTCAAACAATGCCAGTCCAGCTAGAAATCGTAAGCCCCGCCCGCCTGGTCCTCAGCCGCGCCGTCGATATGGTCGTCATGCCTGGCTACGAGGGCGACCTTGCCGCGATGGAAAACCACGCGCCGATGATCGTGCTGCTGCGTGGCGGTGTCATCGCGCTGCACGAAGGCGGCACAGTCACTGACCGACTCTTCGTGGGCGGCGGGTTTGCCGAGATCACCCCCGACCGCTGCACCATCCTGGCCGATGACGCGACACCAGTTGCCGAGCTTTCCGCCGAAGCCGCGCGCCGCAGCCTGGCCGACGCACAGTCGGCGTGGGCCGCGGTTGATAAGGCCGATATCAACGCGCGCGACGCCGTGCTCGACCGGCTGCAATCCACCCGGGCCGCCGTGCAATACGCCCAGGCCGGCTGAGCCTGCATCCGGAGGCCGCCCTAAGCCGTTATCAGCGGACGTCGCCGGACGCTTTGTGGCTCGACGGCCACAGGCGGCGGTCCGAGGCTTTCGCCGCACTGCAACCAATGGCAGGTTCAAGCCGCGCTACGCGTTGACCGGTCGCCGGGACATGTCCCCTCGCATCCTGTACACGCGCTGTCTGGGGCGTTGCCTTGCACAGGCTGAACCGCAAGGGATGAAGATGATGGTGCCACGATGAAACACTGGCGGATCGAGGAGGTCCCCTGGGATCAGTTTGACGCTACCAAACTGGACCCGCAGATCGTGGCGCTGGTCAAGGCGGCCGCCCTGGTCGAGCGGAACGGCATCGATTACGGCACCTACCTGAACCGCGTGTTCGTCGAGGATCCGGATTTCCGCAAGGCGGCCGACCGCTGGTCCGTCGAGGAAGTGCAGCACGGCGACACGCTCGGCCGCTGGGCCATGCTGGCCGACCCTGGCTGGGATTTCGAGACCGCGTTCAAACGCTACAAGGACGGCTATCACCTGCCTCTGCTCGATACGGACGCCTCCATACGCGGCTCGCGCACCGGCGAGCTGATCGCGCGCTGCATGGTGGAGAGCGGCACGTCCAGCTACTATTCGGCGCTGGGCGATGCGGCCGAAGAACCGGTGCTGCGTGACATCTGCCGGCTGATCGCGGCTGACGAGTTCCGGCACTTCAAGCTGTTCTACGACCACATGAAGCGCTACCTGAAGCGCGAGCGTATCGGCCTGGTGCAGCGCATGCGTATAGCGATCAGCCGCATCGGCGAGAGCGAGGACGACGAGCTCGCCTATGCGTTCTACTGCGGCAACTCGCCGCCTGACGCGATCTACAAGCATGAGACGGCGATCGCGGGCTACATGTCACGCGCGATGACGATGTACCGCTACAAGCACCTGGAGCGGGCGGTCGGCATGATCCTGAAGGCGATCGGGCTGCCGCCGCGCGGGCGTGTCTCCGGGCTGGCGGCGCGTGGGGCCTGGGTGTTCATGTGCAAGCGGCGGGATCGGTTCAAGCGGGTGGTTCTGGCGGGGGCGTAGGCAAGGAAGGCAAGGCCTTCTTTTTTGAGAAAAGAAGCAAAAAACTTTTGGTCCCTGTCGGCGCGCGTTGAAACAGTCGCCGACAACGACCAAAAGTTTTTTGGTCGTTTTTTCAAAAAACGACTGCTTGCTTCCTACCTGCCATAAAGCGGCACAACATCCGGATTCTTTCCCGCCAGGAGGCCGTCCGCCGGAACAGGCGGAGGCGGCGTGGTGAGGAACACGCCCTTTTCAGCAGCTTGCAAGGCTGGCCGGCGCGAGGCGATCCAGGCGGCGTAAGGGCGATAGGCGGGTGCGCCACCTGGTTTCGAGCACAGCCAGGGATCCGGGTGGCGGATGGGAAACGTCAGCATCGCCAGCACGAACGCATCGCGCGCGGCGCTCTCTTTGGCCGAGGGCGTCATACGCGGGACGATCGCCTGAAACATCTGCATGTCGTAGCCGGCCATCCCCAGCCGGGCGTCCGTTGCCGCCGGGTCTGCGCACTGGCCGGCCTCGCTCAGCATGATGAAGGTGGTGCGATAGAAGGCGGTCACGGCATCCTTCATCCATTGCAGGCGGGCGTCACCCTGGCTGTGAGCGGCCTGTACCAGCAGCCCAACCGCGTAGAACTGGCCGATGAACACCGAGTCCGTGGAACCGTTCTCCTGCCTGAGCAGCAGCCAGTTCAGGGTGCGTTGCCGCAGCGCGTCGTTCGTGCCGGAGAAGGTCGCCTCCAGCGTGCGGACGAGTGTGGGGTAGTTCCTGGCCGCGAGCTCGGCGTCGAGCGTGGCCTCGTACTGACCTGCGCCCCGGGTGAGGGCAGTGTTCCTGGCCGCGCTGTAGCCGGCGATCGGCGATGCGGCCGGCCCATCCTGATGCTGGCAGCCTGCCAGCGCCAGGCAAGCCGAGGCGGCTGCTGCCAGCCGCCTGAAGCAGGAAGCCGCGCGCACGCTGCTAGGCCGCGCTTTCGACCCGTTTGGGAAAGGAGAGGTGGATCAGGTTCGAGGCTTCCGGGCCGTCCGGCTCGCCGAGCGAGACATCGCCGGCGCCGCGCAGCACCGCAGTCAGCGCCTCGTTCATGCTGGCGAACTCGCCGACATCGGCGCCCGTCAGGCAACACCAGGCGCGTACGGTGTTGCCGCCGCGCGCGAAGCCCCAGCGGGACCAGGCCTGTCCACGCAGGTGGACGCTGAGGAAGTTGCCGACCTCAGAGGCGTCACCCTCGTCGCGATCATGGATGACCATGCGGTCAAAACCGGCCTGTCTGGCCCTGTCCTGCCAGAAACCCACCTGCATCCGGTCTTTCGGGGTCAGGCAAGACCCCTGGACGGCTGTTGGCGATCGCGCTGAATGGAGCGCAAAAGAAATGACAGAGCTGGCCACTGCGGACTGAGTCGACGGCATTCTAATGCTCACCACGGGGTTGGTAAGCTTGTTTAACCTAACTTTATCGTGAGCGTATGTGATACGTTTCACACAGTGAGGTGCTTTACGACGCAACAACGACTTATCAGCTATTTCGCATCCACCGAATCAACTTGCCGTTGCGCTTGCAGCCGGTAACCCACCCCAGGCTCTGTACTGACCAGGGCCGCCGCATCCGCGCCCAGTTTTTGGCGCAGATGACCGATATACACGCGCAAATACTGCACGTCCGCGGTGTGTGCCGGGCCCCAGACGGCAGTGAGCAGTTGCCGGTGGGTGATCACCCGGTCGGCGTTGCGCACCAAAAGGGCCAGCAGATCGTATTCCCGCGGCGTCAGTTGCACAGGCGCGCCTGACACGCGCACGCGGCGGCGCACCAGGTCCACCTCCAGCGGCGGCACGTGGAAGACGGCCGGTTCTTCTTCCGCGCCGCGTTCCTGGCGCAGCGCCACGCGTATGCGCGCGAGCAGCTCGCCCATGTCGAACGGTTTCTCCACATAGTCGCTGGCACCGGCGTCCAGCGCGCGTATCTTCTCTCCCGCGCGGTCCCGGGCGGACAGCACGATCACCGGGGTCGGGGCGGCGGCGCGCAATTGAGCCAGCGCGTCCTGGCCGTCCATGTCCGGCAGGCCGAGATCGAGCAGGATCAGCGCGGGCGGATTCCTGGCCGCCTCGCGTAGCGCCTGCGCGCCGGTATCGGCGCGCATCACTTCGTAGCCGGCCGCCTCCAGAGTAGGGCGCAGGAAGCGGTGTATCTGCGGCTCGTCATCGACCAGCAGGATCACCGCCCGGTCGCGCAGCGGCGCCGGGGCGGCAGCAGAGAGGCTCATGGTATGGTTCTCAGACGCAGGAGGATGGTGGTCCCCGGGCCTGGCTGCGTAAGCGTGGCGGCGGGGCTCAATGCTTCGATCGTGCCGCCCATCGCCTCCGTCAACCCCCGCGCGATCGCCAGCCCCAATCCGGTGCCCGGCACCGTGCGGTCCTCCCGGCGCGCGCGGTAGAAGCTGTCGAACACATGCGGGAGGTCGGCGGCCGGAATGCCTGGGCCGCTATCGGTCAGCGAGATGCACATCAGCGCGCCTTCCAGGCGCCCGATCACCCGAATCTCGCTCTTGGCCGGCGCATATTTGGCGGCGTTCTCCAGGATGTTGACCAGAACCTGCTCCAGCAATGCCGGATCGGCGCTCAGCAACGGCAGGGTGTAGGGCGCGTCCAACCGCACGGGCCCCAGGCCGGGCACACACGCCGCGGCACCCTCTACAGCGTCCGCCACCGCCACCGGCTCCAGCCGCGGCACGATCTCGCCTGTCTCCACGCGTGTCATCTCGGTGATGTTTGCCAGGAAGCGGGTCATGCGCACGATGTCCTGCTCGATGCTGGCCAGCAGGTCGGCGCGGTCCGCCGGCGCCAGCGTGTCCCACGACGTGCGCAGCGAGCCGGCAGCCCCGCGTATGCCGGTGAGCGGTGTGCGCAGATCGTGGCCCAGGCTGTTGAGCAGCGCGGTGCGCAGCTTCTGCGTCTCCGCCTGCGCCTGGGTGCGCGCGGCGTCGGCGGCCAGGCGCACGCGCTCCAGCGCCGAGGCAGCCTGGTCGGCCAGCGCCAGCAGCGATTGCAGCTTCGGCTGGTCGATGGCGCCGCCCGGCCGCACGCCCACGACGCCCATCGCCTCGCGCGCGGTGCGCAACGGCACGAAGCGCCAGGCCGCGCTCGGCAGGCTGGCGGTGCCGCGGCCCGCCTGCTCCTGACGGGCGAAGCTCCAGCGCGCCGCGGCCCAGCTCCCGTCGTCCATGGTATCGATGCTCGGCGGCTCGGCGGCGCGTATGTTGAGGTCTTCGCCCTCGCCTATCAGCACCAGCGCGGGCACCACGATCTCGCCGGCCAGCCTGGCGATCTCGGCCAGCAGGTCGGGCTCGCTGGCCGGCTCGCCAAGCCTGCGGGTGAAGCCGGAGATGCGGCGCAGGCTGTCGATACGGCCCTGCGCCCCCTTTGCCTCCGTGCGCAGCCGGCCGGCCAGCCAGCCGGTGGCGGACGCCACGCCGAGGAATACCAGCAGCGCCACCACGTCGCGCGGCTGCGAGATGGTGAAGTGGTTGACCGGCGGGATGAAGAAGAAGTTCCAGGACAGGAAGCTGAGCGCCGCCGTGTAGAGCGCCACCGGCAGGCCCCAGACCGTGGCGGTGGCCACCACGGCGGCTAGGAAGATCATCCCGAGCGCCTCGTGCTCCAGGTAAGTGTGCAGCAACTCCCCCGTACCGATGACGGCGCCGACCAGCGCGGTGCTGGTGATCCACGGCGCCCAGCCGTCCGGCCACGGGCTGACCCGCCGCCTCCGGGCCGGCAAGCCGCCGACAGGGACCACATGGATCGCGAACTCCGGGCCCTGGCGGACCAGCGTGCCGGCGAGCGTCCGCCCGGTCAGACGCCGCCGCCAGCTCGGGGCGCCGCGGCCGATGACGAGATGCGTCACGTTGCGCTCGCGCGCCACTTCCAGCGTGGTCTCCACCAGGTGCCCGCCGGCGCGTATCTCCACCTCGGCGCCCAGGCTGGCCGCCATGTCCAGCGCCGGCCGGGTGGCGTCCAGCCCGTCCCGCCGTTCGAAATGCAGCGCCAGCCAGGGCGCGCGTAGGGCATCCGCCAGGCGCTTGGCCTGGCGCACCACCGCCTCCGCGCCGGAATCGGCACCCACCAGCGCCAGCACGCGGTCGCCGGCCGGCCAGATGCCCTCCACGCCGTGGGCGCGCATGTAGGAGCGCACGTCCTGGTCTACGTATTGCGCGGCGCGGCGCAGGCCGATCTCACGCAGGGCGGCCAGGTTGCCCTCGCGGAAGAAGCTGTCCAGCGCGCGCGTGGCCACGTCGGGCCGGTAGATCTGGCCGTCGCGCAGGCGGCTTCGCAGCTCGCCCGGCGAGAGGTCGACAAACTCGATCTCATCGGCCATCTCCATCACCCGGTCCGGCAGCGTCTCCGTCACCCGCACGCCGGTGATGCGCGCGATGTCGTCGTTGAGGCTTTCCAGATGCTGCACGTTCAGCGTGGCCCAGACGTCGATGCCGGCTTCCAGTATCTCGGCCACGTCCTCCCACCTTTTATTGTGGCGGCTGCCAGGCGCGTTGGTGTGCGCCAGCTCATCGACCAGCAGCAGGGCAGGGCGGCGGGCCAGGGCGGCGTCCACGTCGAACTCCTCGAGCACCTGGCCGCGATAGGCGATGGCGCTGCGTGGCAGCAAAGGGAGGTCGGCGATCTGCCGCTCGGTGCCGGCGCGGCCGTGGGTCTCCACCACGCCTATCAGCACGTCGCGGCCGCCGGCGCGGGCGCGCTGGGCGTTGGCGAGCATCTCCCAGGTTTTGCCCACGCCTGGGGCGGCGCCCAAGAAGACTTTCAGGCAGCCCCGGTGCTCTCGGGCGGCGGCGGCAACGAGGGCGTCTGGGTCTGGGCGGGCTGGGTCTTTCACGCAGGCAAGAAAGGCCTTCTTTTTTGAAAAAAGAAGCAAAAAACTTTTGACTCCGCTGTCCCGCGCCCATCCGGTGAGTCCGCGACAGCGGAGTCAAAAGTTTTTTGCTTCTTTTTTTCAAAAAAGAAGGCCTTCCTTGCTTCAGGCCACAGCCGCGAGCACCACCTCGCCCAGCGCCAGACACGACGTCAGGCCCGGGCTCTCGATCCCGAACAGGTTCACCAGGCCGGGCACGCCGTGCACCGAAGCGTCCTGTATGACGAAATCCTGCGTCTGCGTGGGCGGCACAATCTTCGGCCGTATCCCCGCATAGGCCGGCACCAGGCGCTCCGCCGGCAGGCCCGGCCAGTAGCGGCGTATGGCGGCGGCGAAGAGGGGCGCGCGTGCCGGGTCCACCCTGTAGTCAGGCGCGTCCACCGCCTCCACGTCAGGGCCGAAGCGCGCCTGGCCGGCCATGTCCAGAGTCAGGTGTATGCCGGCGCCGCCTGGGATCGGCACGGGGTAGATCAGGCGGGTAAACGGCACGCGGCCGGACAGGGCGAAGTAGCTGCCCTTGGACAGGTAGGCTTGCGGCACGTGCACCGGATCCAGGCCGGCGATACAGCGCGCCAGCGCGCAGGCGCCGTGCCCCGCGGCGTTCACCAGCACGCGGCAGCGCAGCCGCATTGTCTCGGCGCCGCCCGCCAGCACCTCGAACCCGCCAGGCACAACCTCGGCTTGCTGCAAGGGCGCGCCCAGGGCCAGCACGGCGCCGCGGTCCTGCGCCTCGCCAAGCAGGGACAGCATCAGTGCGTGGCTGTCGACGATGCCGGTCATCGGCGAGTGCAGGGCGCCGGTGCAGGCGAGCGCCGGCTCCAGGGCGCGCGCCTGCGCCTCCGTCAGCCTGACCAGGCCTTCCACGCCGTTGCGTTCGCCCTTGGCCTGTATCTCGTCGAGCTGCACGCGGTCTGCGTTGTCGGCGGCCACGATCAGCTTGCCGCAGGCGCGCGCGGGCACGCCGTGGGACGCGCAATAGGCGTATAGCGCGCGGCGGCCAGGAGCGCACAGCTTCGCGCGCCAGGTGCCCGGTGCGTAGTAGAAGCCGGCGTGGATCACCTCGCTGCTGCGCGAGGAGGTGCCCGTGCCAATGGAGGCGGCTTCCTCCAGGATGAGCACGCTATGGCCGGCCCGGGCCAGGGCTCGGGCAATGGCAAGGCCTACTGCGCCGGCGCCGGCTACGATCGCGTCTATGTCAGGCAAGGGAAGGAAGGCCTTCTTTTTTGAAAGAAAGAAGCAAAAAACTTTTGACTCCGCTGTCGCGGACTTCCTTGAAGGAGGCGTGATCTTTGTCGTGAGTCCGCGATAGTGGAGACAAGAGTTTTTTGCTTCTTTTGTACAAAAAAGAAGGCCTTTCTTTCCTAATTACTGCGAGAACACTCATACCCAGGCCCATTCGGCAAGCACCGGAGCGGCGTAAAGCTGGTGTCGGCAGGCGGCACCGCCGAGATCACGCCAAGCGGGTGGTCCTTCGGCAGGATGCCACGGTCGCTGGTGTCCCGGTTGCGCAGCGCAGGATCAGGCGTGGCGCTGCAGGCGGCGAGGCAGCCTAGCAGGGCCGCAGAAGCAAGGAGGCGTCGCATGTCCGATCCTTATCCGATGTGCCCTGAAGGCGTTACACAGGTTTACGAATGTGTGCTGGCCGGCCCGGTCTGGACGGACCAGGGTGACGCCACTAATGCCCCAGATGATTAGACCAGCGCGGCGCGCTCACAAGGGGCTGCCTTGTGCACGATCCCTGCAAGCCGGAAGACGCATCCATGGATGACCTGCAGACCATACCGACGCCGCGGACCCAGCCGATCGTCCATCAGCCTGGGCATCAGACCGGCCGGCCCGCGCGCCGCCGCAGCTTCTGGCCCTGGCTGATACTGCTGCTGATCCTCGGCGGCGTGGTGTTCCTCGTCTCCCGCCTGGGCGGCGGCACGGCCAGGCACGCGCAGGTGGTGCCGCCGCAGGCGGTGGGCGTCGCCAAGGCCGGCACCGCGGACATGGCCGTGGTCGACGCCGGGCTTGGCACGATCACGTCGCTGGCCAGCGTCACGGTGCAGACGCAGATCGCCGGCGTGCTGCAGACGATCGGTTTCCATGAGGGACAGATCGTCCACAAGGGCGACTTCCTGGCGCAGATCGACCCGCGGCCGTACGAGGCGCTGCTGGCGCAGGCGCGCGGCACGCTGGCGCATGACCAGGGCCTGCTGCACCAGGCGCAAATGGATGCGCGGCGCTACGCGCTGCTGCAGAAGCAGGACAGCATCGGGCGCCAGCAGGCAGAGGACCAGCAATACGTGGTCGAGCAGTATATCGGCTCGGTGGCGGCCGACCAGGGCATGGTGCAGACGCAATTGGTGAATTTGGCGTTCTGCCACATCGTGTCCCCCGTGGATGGCCGCGTGGGCCTGCGGCAGGTGGATGCCGGCAATTACGTGACACCTACTTCGCTGACCAACGGCCTGGTGGTGGTGACGCAGCTCGACCCCATCAGCGCGCTGTTCACCCTGCCGGAGGACGACGTGCCGGCGATCCAGGCGCAGTTGCAGGCGGGCGCCACCAAGCTTGTGGTGCAGGCCTATGACCGCAGCAACACCGTGCATCTGGCGGACGGCACGCTGGAGACGATCGACAACCAGATCGACGTGACCACGGGCACGGTGAAATTGCGCGCGCTGTTCGCCAACCCGAACTTCTCGCTGTTTCCCAACCAGTTCGTAAATCTGCGGCTGATCGTCAGCACGGTGCACGATGCGGTGGTGGTGCCGAACGCGGCGCTGCAGACCGGGGCGCCCGGCAGTTTCGTCTATCTGGTGCAGCCGCCCGGCGCGGCCGGGAAGCCGACCGACGGCCGGGCTGCGGACGATGCGAAGCCCGCCGATGCCAAGGCGGGTGACGCGAACGGTGTCGGTGGTGAACATGCCGGCCCGCCAGCCGACACGGTGGCCGTGCGCGCGGTGAAGCTGGGCGTGGCGGATTCGGAAAAGACGCAGATCCTGAGCGGGCTTGCCGTGGGTGATACGGTGGTGATCGACGGCTCGGACCGGTTGCGTGACGGCGCGAAGGTTGTGCTGCCTGGTGCGAAGCCGGCCCAGGGCGGGGATGGGTCGGGGACGCACAAGCATCGGCATGCGGCGCAGCAGTGAGCAGGCAAGGAAGCAAGGCCTTCTTTTTTGACAAAAAGAAGCAAAAAACTTTTGCTACTGCGCCTGCACCACGGCGCGCGCAGGTTCTGCAAGTACGCGCGTTGGCAGGAGATGGCCTAGCCATAGTGCAGGCGGGGAGACAAAAGTTTTTTGCTTCT
>CAXTCL010000144.1:0-9679 GCA_964242035.1 uncultured Acetobacteraceae bacterium
TCGAGGCCAACCTGCGCCTGGTGATCTCGATCGCCAAGAAATACACCAACCGCGGCCTGCAATTCCTCGACCTGATCCAGGAGGGCAATATCGGCCTGATGAAGGCGGTCGATAAGTTCGAATACCGCCGCGGCTACAAGTTCAGCACCTATGCCACCTGGTGGATACGCCAGGCGATCACGCGGTCCATCGCCGACCAGGCGCGCACCATACGCATCCCGGTGCACATGATCGAGACGATCAACAAGCTGGTACGCACCAGCCGCCAGATGCTGCACGAGATCGGCCGCGAACCCGCGCCAGAGGAGCTTGCCGAAAAACTCGGCATGCCGCTGGAAAAAGTGCGCAAGGTGCTGAAGATCGCGAAAGAGCCGATCAGCCTGGAGACGCCGATCGGCGACGAGGAAGACAGCCACCTGGGCGACTTCATCGAGGACAAGGGCGCGGTGATCCCGCTAGACGCGGCCATCCAGGCGAATTTGCGCGAGGCCACCACGCGCGTGCTGAGCAGCCTGACGCCGCGTGAGGAACGCGTGCTGCGCATGCGGTTCGGTATCGGCATGAACACCGACCACACGCTGGAAGAGGTGGGCCAGCAGTTCAACGTGACGCGCGAGCGTATCCGCCAGATCGAGGCGAAGGCGTTGCGCAAGCTGAAGCATCCTAGCCGTAGCCGGAAGCTGCGGTCATTTCTGGACGATTGAAGCAAGCAAGCAGTTCTTTTTTGAAAAAAAGAACCAAAAAACTTTTACTACTGACGCTGTTGAAACAGGCGTGCTGTTCGTTGGACACCACGAGCGCCTCACCAGCGTCAGGGACAAAAGTTTTTTGGTTCTTTTTTTCAAAAAAGAACTGCTTGCTTCCTTCCTCCCAGGCGACACCATGAAATCCCAAGAGCCAGGCTTCTGGGCCTCCCGCCCGCCGCTACAGACCACGCGAATCGCCGTGATGGTGACCTTCCTGCGCCAGGAGCAGCCCCCCGCCTCCGCGCCAATCGAGCTGCCGCAACATTCCGGTATCGTGCGCGTACATAAGCCGACGGTCGGGTTCTATCGCTATCTCTACGACACGGTCGGCGCGCAATACGCCTGGTGGCTGCGCCGTACCATGCCGCAGGCGCAGCTGGCCGCGCTGATCACCGCGCCAGGCGTGTCCGTGCACGTGCTGTATCAGGGCAACGAGCCGGCTGGGTTCTTCGAGCTGGACGCACGCGCCGTGCACACCGTGAACCTGAGCTATTTCGGCCTGCTGCCGCATGCTGTCGGCGGCGGGCTGGGCACCACGCTGCTGCGCGTGGCCATGGCCACGGCATGGGCGCACAAGCCCCGCGCGCTGACGGTGAACACCTGCACGGCGGACCACCCGCGGGCGCTGCCGAACTACCTGCGCGCCGGCTTCATGCCGGTGCGGACCGCGCGCGAGATTTGGGACGTGCCGGATCATCTGGGGCTGGTGCTCCCGGAGCATCTGCGCGTCTAACCGGCGGGCTGCCCCGCCACACGCCAGCACTTCGGTCATCAAAAGCCTTTTGCCTTTCCCGGACGGTGGCGCTTTGCTCTCCCTATCCAGGGAGAGCGACATGATCGGATCGGTCCGGCGACACGCCCACATCCTCATATCGGCCGCATTGCTGCTCGTGGTGCCGCCTGCCCGGGCGGAAGACGTGTCCGTCCTGCTGCGTGCCAAGACGCAGGCCTTCTCGGATGCCTCGCAGGCGGGCAATGCCGAAATGCTGAATCCCTGCTGTACGACCACGTCGTCTTCGCCAACGAGGACGGCGACGTCGGCAGCAAGGAGGACCTCGTGGGCGGCGCCACGCCCTCTGGCAAGCCGTCCGACGTGAAGATGACGGTGACCGACTGGCATTGCGAGCTGCACGGCGACGTGGCCGTGGCCAGCTTCATAGACGACCAAATGAAGGACCTGCACGGCCAGGTCTTTCATGCGCAGTTCCGGTCCGTGGAGACCTGGCTGAAGGCCCGGGGAGAGTGGCGCATGATCGGCAGCCAGACGACGGTGCTGCAGGTTGATCCACAGACGGTGGTGCTGCCCGCGCCGCTGCTGGACCAGTATGCCGGCACCTATCAGGCAACGCCGACCCTGAAGGCGGTGTTCGCCCATGTCGGCGGGGACCTAACCGTCTCCACGAACGGCGGCCCTCCCGTGGCGCAGCGCGCCGAGTTGCGGGACGTGTTCTTCACGCCGGGCATGCCGCGCATACGCCGCATCTTCCTGCGTGACACACGGGGTGACATCTCAGGCTACGTCTCCCGCAGGGAGGGACACGACATCGTCTTCAAGCGCGTCGAGCTAGGCTGAACGGCTTCTCCGGTGTGGCCCCTCATGGTAACCGCGCCGGATGTCCAGCCTCCGCCCCCTCACCGCCAGCCGCGCCGACCCGCTCTCCGGCAGCATCACCGTCCCAGGCGACAAATCCATCTCCCACCGCGCCCTGATGTTTGCGGCCCTGGCCATAGGCGAGACACGCATCACCGGCCTGCTGGAAGGCGAGGACGTGCTGCGCACCGCCGCCGCCATGCGTGCCCTCGGCGCGCACGTAACCCAGGACGCGCCCGGAAACTGGCGCGTCACCGGCGCCGGCCTGGGCGGCCTGGCTGAACCCGCGGACGTATTGGACATGGGAAATTCCGGCACCGCCGCCCGCCTGCTCGCCGGTATTCTCGCCACCCACCCGATCTTCGCCGTGCTCACCGGGGACGCCAGCCTGCGCCGCCGGCCGATGGCGCGCGTCACTGCCCCGCTGGCGCAGACCGGCGCGCAGTTCGCGAGCCGCGCGGGCGGATACTTGCCGCTGGCCATCACCGGGGCGGCGCATGCCATGCCGCTCACCTACCGCATGCCGGTCGCCAGCGCGCAGGTGAAATCCGCCATCCTGCTGGCCGGGTTGAACGCCCGGGGCGAGACCTGCGTGGACGAGCCCGTACCCACGCGTGACCACACCGAGAACATGCTCCGCCATTTCGGCGCTACCGTCGATGTGGCCCAGGACGGCAGCGGCCGGATCATCCGCCTCGCCGGCCAGCCGGAACTGCTGGCCGCCGACGTCACCGTTCCCGGCGATCCGTCCTCGGCCGCCTTTCCCCTGGTGGCCGCCCTGCTGGTGCCGGGATCCGCGGTGACGGTGCGCGGCGTCGGGCTGAATACGCTGCGCACCGGCCTGCTGACCGGGTTGCGCGGCATGGGCGCCGCCCTCACGGTCAGCAACGAGCATCTGCAGGGCGGCGAGAGCGTGGGCGACATCACGGCAGACGCCTCGGACCTCACCGCCGCCGGCACCGATGCCGCGTTGGCACCCAGCATGATCGATGAGTTTCCCATACTCGCAGTCGCCTGCGCCTGCGCGCGCGGGACCAGCCGCCTGCGCGGCCTGGGCGAGCTGCGCGTGAAGGAAAGCGACCGCCTGGCCGCCACCGCCGCGATGCTGACCGCCAACGGCGTGGCCGTGCAGATAGAAGGCGACGACCTCATCATCACCGGCGCCGGCGGCCCGCCTCCCGGCGGCGGCCGCGTCGCCACCCAGATGGACCACCGGCTGGCGATGAGCGCTCTGGTGCTGGGCAGCGTCAGCCGCGCGCCCGTGCAGGTGGACGACACCGGCTTTATCGACACCAGCTTCCCCGGTTTCACCGCGCTGATGACCGGCCTCGGCTGCCGCTTCGCATGATCTCGAACCGCATCGTCGCCATCGACGGCCCGGCCGCCGCGGGCAAGGGCACGCTGGCCCGCCGCCTGGCCGCCCATCTCGGGCTGCCTTACCTGGACACCGGCCTGCTCTACCGCGCCACCGCGCGCCGCCTCCTGCTCGCCGGCGCCGACCCCCACGACCCCACTGCCGCGGAACAAGCCGCCCGCGCGCTCAGCCCGCCTGACCTCGAACGCACGGATTTGCGCACGCCGGATGTGGACCGCGCCGCCGCCGCTGTTGCCTCCATACCGCCGGTGCGCGCCGCACTGCTGGATTTCCAGCGCAGCTTCGGCCACGCAAATGGCGCGGTGCTGGACGGGCGGGACATCGGCACGATCATATTTCCGCAGGCACGCGCAAAGCTTTTCGTGACAGCCAGCGTGGCGGCGCGTGCCCGCCGGCGCTGGCTGGAACTCACCGGCCGCGGCGTTGCGGCCGAGCTGGAGACTGTGCGTGAGGACATGGAGGCGCGCGACGCGGCCGATGCGTCGCGCGCGACGGCCCCGCTGCGGCCGGCGGAGGGCGCGTTCGTGCTTGATACGACGGCGCTGGATGCTGATGCGGCTTTTTCAGCGGCCCTACGGTATGTTGCGAGCACGGGGCTGACGCGCTCGTAGTCAGGCGAAAGCAAGCAAGGCCTTCTTTTTTAAAAAGAAGAAGCAAAAAACTTTTTCTACTCCGCATCTGCAGCATGCGTGTTTGTCCGGACGCACTCGGACGCTCCAAATGCGCGGGGAATAAAAGTTTTTTGCTTCTTTTTTTCAAAAAAGAAGGCCTTGCTTCCTTCCTATAGCGGGGCCCCCTCCCCCTCAATCGTGACCGCGACTTAACGGGATACATGGCGTTTCACCCGGACCCCGCGATTACGAGGTCACGCACATGGAAAATTACTCGAGACGCGCCCTTCTCGGCACCGGCGCCGCTTTGGGCGCTGCCGCCGCCAGCACAGCGGCACTTGCCGCCGCATCACCCGGCAATCCCAACGAGCCGCCGCAGGGCCTGATCAACACTCGCGACCACCCGCAAAGCGCCGTCGATCCCGGCCCGCAGAATCCCGCACTGGCCAGCCAGTTTCCCGCGGCCGTCACGCCGCCGGCGACGGATGTGGCCGACCTGCCGCTGTTCTGGGCCTCGTTCAACAACGCGCCGCGGCGCATCCAGGCCGGCGGCTGGGCGCGCCAGGTGACGCAGGCCGATTTCGAGATCTCCGAATCCATCAGCGGCGTGAACATGCGCCTGGATGCCGGCGGCACGCGCGAGTTGCATTGGCACCTGGCCGCCGAGTGGGGCTACATGTCCTACGGCGAATGCCGCATCACCTGTATCGATCCGCAGGGCCGCTCCTACGCGGCGGATGTCAAAGCCGGCGATTTATGGTACTTCCCCGGCGGCTATCCGCACTCGCTGCAGGGCATCGGTGCAGACGGCTGCGAGTTCATCCTCTGCTTCGACGATGGCAAGGCCACCGAGTTCAACACGCTGCTCGTCACCGACTGGTTCGCCCACACGCCGCCTGACGTGCTGGCTGCCAATTTCGGCCTGCCCGAATCCGCGTTCAGCAAGAACTTCACGCACTCGCTGTGGATATATCAGGGCCAGGTCCCCGGGACGCTAGAAGCGGACGCGCAAGCCATCGCCAGCGACAAGGGCGCGCCGCCCAATCCGTTCACCTATGCGCTGGCGTCCGGCCCCGTCACCCAGAGGACTCGCGGCGGCTTCGTGCAGGTCGCCGACAGCCACAACTTCAAGGCGTCGTCCACGATCGCGGCCGCGCTGGTCACTGTGCATCCCGGCGGGCTGCGGGAGATGCATTGGCATCCGAATGCGGACGAGTGGCAATACTGGATTAAGGGGCGTGGCCAGATGACCGTGTTCGGCTCCGGCCCAAAAGCGGTCACCAACGATTTTGCACCTGGCGACATTGGCTACGTGAAGCGCAGCTACGGCCATTACATAAAGAACATCGGCAACGAGGATCTCGTGTTCCTCGAAGTGTTCAAGACGCCAACCTTCCAGGATGTGTCTCTGTCGGATTGGCTTTCGCACACGCCGCCCGCGATGCTGGCGGCACATTTCAACATGTCGCCGGAAGACATCGCCAAGTTTCCTAAAGGCGGTACTGACGTGATGCCGGCGTAAGTAAGCAAGCAGTCTTTTTTGAAAAAAAAGACAAGAAACTTTTGCTCCCTGTCGGCGACTGCTTCAGCGCGCGCCGACACGGACCAAAAGTTTTTTGCTTCTTTTTCAAAAAAGAAGGCCTTCCTTCCTGCTTGCGCGATTGTCATCAATCGTTAAGCTTCGTTCCGCGTGACCAAAGGGAGAAACTTCATGCGCATCGTACGTACGCCGAAAACGGCGGCGTGGTCGGTGGCAGCCGGGCTGGCGAGTGCATTCGCACTCGTTCATTCCGCGTCTGCCACAAACTGCACCGAGCTGGCCGATTTTGCACCTAAGCTGGGTGGCAACGCTTCCATCGTCTCACTGACCGCCGAGGACGTCACCGGCGGCAGCTTCACGGAGCCGGGCGGCACCGTCATCAACGGTCTTCCGTCATTCTGCCGGGTGGCGCTGGTAATCTCGTCGAGCGGCAATCCCAACACCTCGCAATCTGCAGTCGAGGTCTGGCTGCCTGAGACAACCTGGAACCACCGCTATCTCGGCTTCGGCAATGGCGGGTTCGCCGGCGCCATCAGCTACAGCTCGCTGCAACTCGGCGTCCTGGAAGGGTTCGCCTCGGCCAACACGGACATGGGGACAGGCATCCTGTTCAAGTGCAACGGCCTGTTCTGTGGCGATACGTCCCACGAGGGCGGCATACCCGGCGGCCTGTACGGCGATCCTCCCGCCATACGCGATTTCGGCTACGCGTCCACACATCTCATGACGGTGGCCGCCAAGCAGATACTGCACAAGTATTATGCGGGGCCGGCAAAGGCCGCGTATTTCGACGGCTGTTCCACCGGCGGACAGCAGGCGCTGATGGAAAGCCAGCGCTTTCCGGACGATTATGAGGGCATCCTGGCGGGCGCGCCCGCGCACAACCGCACGCACCTGCACATGTCAGGTCCTGCAATCTATGAAGCCACGCATTTCGCACCAGACGCCTATCTGACGAACGCGGCGCTGGCACTCACCCACGCGCTGGTCCTGAAGCAATGCGCCGGCAAGGACGGCGGACTGCGCACCGACGATTTCCTGACGCAGCCTGCAATGTGCAAGACGAACGCGCTGGCGCTGACCTGCAAGGGCACGCTGGACGAGGTGCCCTGCACAGACCCCACCGCGGCGAGCTGCACCTGCCTGACGCACGACCAGGCTGAGGCGATGAACCGCGACTGGAGCGGCGCCGTCGATAACCAGGGCAACCAGCTCTATCCCGGCCTGGAGCGCGGCACGGAGGAGCCGATCGCACCCTCCGCCGCAAACGGTTACGAGGGCAATCTCGGCCTGCCGTTCCAGCAGGCGCTGCCCACCCCTGCCTTCGACAGTCTGATGAACTGGGCGCTCGGCCCGGACTGGGTCTGGCAGGAGATGTTTGCCACGCCCTCCAAGCTGGCGCCCGAGCTGGCCAGCGAGATCGCGCTGATCGACAACACGCCAGTGGGCAGCGAGACGTTTGCGGAAGTGCTGAACGCCAACAGCACGGATCTGTCCACGGTGGCCAACCACGGCCACAAGATCCTGATGTATCAGGGCTACACGGACCCGCTGATCCCGAGCGCCACCGCGATCGACTACTACAATGCGGTGGCCGCCGCCGACCCGAACGTGCAGAACTATCTCCGCCTGTTCATGGCACCCGGCGTATGGCATTGCGGCGGCGGACCAGGCCCGAACGCGTTCGGCAACCTGTCCGGCAACCTGCCGCCCAAGCCGCTCGACCCGAGCGATGACGCTCTGGGCGCACTGATCGCCTGGGTGGAACACGGCGTGGCGCCAACGACGGTGATCGCCACGAAATACGTCAACGACAATGAAAGCTCGGGCGTGGCGTTCCAGCGTCCGCTGTGCCTGTATCCGGCGCACAGCGCGTATGTCAGCGGCGACAAGACGCTGGCTGCGAGCTACCATTGCGTGGCTGGGTCGCCGGTCACGAACCAGGGGTTCTCGCCTAAGTACGGGCCATAAGGAAGGCAAGAAAGGCCTTCTTTTTTGAAAAAGAGAAGCAAAAAACTTTTACTACTGACGGTTGCGTGAAGGCCCGCTTAGATCCTGCAAGCTTCGAAGCTTGCAGGATTTGAGCGGGCCTTTTTGCCGGCGGCGTAGTAAAAGTTTTTTGCTTCTTTTTTGCAAAAAAGAAGGCCTTGCTTCCTTACGCCGTCTTGTCCGCCATAACACCCAAAGCCGCCTGAGCCGCAGCCAACCGCGCCACTGGCACCCGATACGGCGAGCAACTCACGTAATCCAGCCCGATCTCCTCGCAGAATGCAATGCTCGCCGGATCGCCGCCATGCTCGCCGCAGATGCCCAGCTTCAGGCTGTTCTTCGTCGCGCGGCCGCGTTCCGTGGCAATGCGCACCAGCGCGCCCACGCCTTCGATGTCCAGCGACACGAATGGGTCCTTCGGCAGGATGCCGGCTTCCACGTAATGCGGCAGGAACTTGCCGGCGTCGTCGCGTGACAGGCCGAAGGTGGTCTGCGTGAGGTCGTTGGTGCCGAAACTGAAGAAGTCGGCGACTTCGGCGATCTTGTCGGCGGTGAGTGCCGCGCGCGGCAGCTCGATCATGGTGCCCACCGAATACTCGATTGTCTTGCCGGCTTTCTCCAGCACTTCCTTGGCCACGCGCTCCACTTGTGCGCGGGTTATCTCCAGCTCACGCCTGGTGCCTACGAGCGGGATCATGATCTCCGGCATCACCGGCTCACCGGTCTCCTCGGCGATCTGCAACGCAGCTTCGAAGATCGCGCGCGCCTGCATCTCGTAGATTTCCGGATACGTGATGCCGAGCCGGCAGCCGCGATGGCCGAGCATCGGGTTGGCTTCGGCGAGCTCCGCCGCGCGCCGCTTCATCTGGTCCACATCCTGGCCGAGCGATTCCGCCAGCTCGGCGATCTCGTGGTCGCCATGCGGCAGGAATTCGTGCAGCGGCGGATCGAGCAGACGTATGGTGACAGGCAGTCCGGCCATGATGCGGAACAGCTCGACGAAATCCTGCCGCTGGAACGGCAGCAGTTTCTCCAGCGCCACGCGGCGTCCGGCCTCGTCGCTGGCCATGATCATCTGCCGCACGGCGCCGATGCGCTCTGGCGCGAAAAACATGTGTTCCGTACGGCAGAGGCCGATGCCTTCGGCGCCGAACTTGCGGGCGGTCTCGGCATCCAGCGGCGTCTCCGCGTTGGTGCGTATCTTCAGACGGCGCGATTCGTCAGCCCATTTCATCAGTATTTCGAAATCGCCCGACAGCGTCGGCTCCACCGTGGCCACCTGGCCCACGAATATCTCGCCCGTGGCTCCGTCTATGGTGATCGTCTCGCCGCCGCGTATTGTCTTGCCGCCGGCCGACAGCGTGCGCGCGCCGTAATCCACGCTAACGCCGCCCGCACCTGCCACGCAGGCGCGTCCCATGCCGCGCGCCACCACGGCCGCGTGGCTCGTCATGCCGCCGCGCGTGGTCAGGATGCCGCGAGCCGCATGCATGCCGTGGATGTCCTCCGGGCTGGTCTCGATGCGCACCAGGATGACGGATTCGCCCTTGGCCGCGCGCATCTCCGCGTCGTCGGCGCTGAACACCACCGCGCCCGACGCCGCACCCGGGCTGGCCGGCAGGCCGCGGCCGAACAGGGTGCGCGCAGCTTTCGGGTCAAGCGTGGGGTGCAGGAGCTGGTCCAGCGCCTGCGCGTTCACCCGCATCACCGCTTCCTGCCTGGTGATCAGGTTGGCTTCCGCCATCTCCACAGCGATGCGCAGGCTGGCCGCCGCGGTGCGTTTGCCGGTGCGCGTCTGCAGCATGTACAGCTTGTTCTGCTGCACGG
>CAXTCL010000145.1:0-9584 GCA_964242035.1 uncultured Acetobacteraceae bacterium
GACCCGTGAAAGAAAGCAAGCAGTCCTTTTTTAAAAAAAGGACCAAAAAACTTTTACCTCCCGCGCATTTGCAGCAACCGGATGCTTTCGGAAAAACACGCACTTTGAAAGTGCGGGGAAGAAAAGTTTTTTGCTTCTTTTTTCAAAAAAGAAGGCCTTGCTTGCCTTTCGCAAAGTTCACTCTCCAGGACCGCTGGAACAAGTGCGCTCCTCAATCGGCAACCAGCACGATGTATCCCCTTCGAGGATCCAGGAGTGCCGGGTTAGGCGTAGCCGGCGATCCCCTTGACCTCAAGGAAGTCATCCAGGCCGAATTCCGCCCATTCCCGCCCGTTGCCGGATTTCTTGTAGCCGCCAAACGGAGCACCGATATCGAACTCGGGGTAGTTCAGGTACACCGTGCCGGCGCGCATGCGCATCGCCACCTGCCGCGCACGGTCGAGGTTCTCGGATTGCACGTAGGCCGCCAGGCCGAACTCGCTGTCGTTGGCAACCGTGACCGCTTCTTCCTCGGTGTCATAGGGCATCACGGCGAGCACCGGGCCGAACACCTCTTCGCGCGCGATGCGCATGTCTGGTGTCACGCCACCGAACACGGTCGGCTTGACGTAGTAGCCGCGCGACAGGCCGTCCGGCAGGCCCGGGCCGCCGGTGACCAGTTCGGCGCCTTCGTCGATCGCCGAGTTGATCAGTGTCTGGATGCGATCGTACTGGGTCTTGCTGACAACAGGCCCAAGATTGCTGTTGGCACTGCGCGGATCTCCGACCACGAAGCCGGCCGCGGCCGTACGTGCCAGCTCGAGCACCTCGGAATGCCGCGCGGCGGGGACCAGCATGCGCGTGGGCGCATTGCAGGTCTGCCCGCTGTTGCCGAAGCACTGCGCCACACCCTTGGTCACGGCGGTTGAGAAATCCGCGTCTTCAAGCAGGATGTTTGCAGACTTGCCGCCGAGCTCCTGGTGCACGCGCTTCACCGTCGCAGCGGCGGCCTGTGCCACCAGGATGCCGGCGCGGGTGGATCCGGTGAAGGACATCATGTCGATGTCCGGATGCGAGGACATCGCCGCGCCCACGACATGGCCTTCGCCGTTGACCAGGTTGAAGACGCCCGCCGGGACGCCGGCCGCATGCATCACCTCGGCAAAGATGATGGCGTTGACAGGCGACATCTCGCTCGGCTTGAGAACCATGGTGCAGCCGGCGGCCAGGGCAGGGGCCACCTTGCAGGCGATCTGGTTCAGCGGCCAGTTCCACGGCGTGATCATGCCGACGACGCCCACGGCTTCCTTGACGATACGCGTGGTGCCGCGCATCCAGTCGAACTTGTACTCGCCGAGCAGCCTGACCATCTCGTCGATATGCGCACCGCCTATCCAGGCCTGCGCCGCGTGGGCGAAGGCGAGCGGTGCGCCCATTTCCTGCGAAACGGCGTCGGCGATCTCGGCATAGCGCTTCTGGTACTCGCGGCTGATGTTGGCCAGCAGCTCGCGGCGGTCCGCCACGCTGGTGACGGAGAAGGCCGGGAACGCGCGCTTCGCCGCGGCCACGGCGCGGTCCACATCGGCGGCGCTGCCTGCGGAAATCTGGGTGAACACCGCCTCTGTCGAGGGGTCGATGACGTCGAGCAGGCGTGGTTCGGCGGGATCGACCCAGGCCCCGTCGATGTAGAATTTCGTGTGATTGGTCATTGCGTTTCCTTTTCTGCAGCCTTCAGGAGGCCCAATCCAGGCGAGCCGGCTCACTTTTGCGGGACAGCCTGGTGTTGGTCTTTTCGGCGAGCGGGCGCGCTTCGAAGGACGCGGCGATCCGTTCGGCATCGGGTGATCCGTATAGGGTGGTGCGCTGGCGCGGGACGCGGCCGGCCGCGCGTATCAGCTCCTCCATACGCGCCGGTGGCATCTCCTGGCCATGCACGGCACCGGCGGCGCGGGTGATGCTCTCGTCCATCAGCGTGCCGCCCAGGTCGTTGGCACCGGCCTGCAGCGCGGCGATGGCGCCCAGCGGGCCCATCTTCACCCACGACGTCTGGATGTTCGCGATCGCGCCGTGCAGGGCCAGCCGTGCCACCGCATGCATCAGCACCGCCTCCCGCCAGGTGGGGCCAGGGCGGGCCTGGCCCGCGCGGTAGATCGGCGCTTCCTCGGCCACGAAAGGCAGCGGCACGAACTCGGTGAAGCCGCCGAAACGCTGCTGGTGGGCGCGCAGGCGCCGCAGGTGCCTGGCCCAGTGCACCGGCTGCTCAATGTGGCCGAACATGATCGTGGCCGTACTGCGCAGGCCGGCTTTGTGGGCCGCCTGCATCACGGCGAACCACTCTTCGGTGGAGAGCTTGTCCTTGCACAGGGTGGCACGCACCTCGTCGTCGAGTATTTCTGCCGCGGTACCCGGTAGGGTTGAGAGACCGGCCTCCTTTAGCCGCGCGAGATAGGCGTCCAGCGTCAGCCCGAGCGTGCGGGCGCCGTGGGTGACCTCCAGCGGCGAAAAGGCGTGTATGTGCATCGCAGGTGCTGCCGCGCGGGCGGCGCGCACGATCTGCAGATAGGTGTTGCCGTCATAGGCCGGGTGGATGCCTCCTTGCAGGCAGATCTCGGTGGCACCCCGGTCCCACGCCTCGCGCACGCGCCGGCTGAACTCCGCGCGGTCGAGGTCGTAGGGCGCGCCGCGCAGATCCGCGTGGGTGTCGCCTTTCGAGAAAGCGCAGAACCGGCAGGCATGGGTGCAGACGTTGGTGTAGTTGATGTTGCGCGTGACGACGTAGCTGACGGTGCCGCCGTTGGTGTGTGCCCGAAGCGCGTCGGCGGCATGGTAGATCTCCGCCACCGCCGGGCCGCGTGCGCTGAACAGGCTGACGAGGTCCGCTTCCTCTAGCGTGGCGCCTTTGCGCGCGCGCGCGAGGATCGCTTCGCATGATGCGGACGCGATGTGCGGGCGGGCGAGCTGTGCGGGGGGCGGTGAGGCGGCACCTGGGCGCCAGCCATCCTCGCGTGCCAGGCCGTCGGCGTCGCTGGCGCGGAGGATCAGCCTGCGCATCGCAGGGGCAGCCCATCGCGCCGTGTCGCGGGCGTAGACGGGGCCGATCGCCAGGCGCTGGACCAGCCTCTTGCCCGCGCGCGCGGTGGCGGCCTCCAATGCTGCGATGTACGGCCAGGGCGCCTCCGGGTTCACATGGTCGGGCGTCACCGGCGAGACGCCGCCCCAATCGTTCAGGCCGGCGCCGACGTAGCGCTCCAACGCGCCTGCGGCGAGGTTCGGCGGCGCCTGGATGGACATCGACGGGCCGAACAGCACGCGGGCGCTGGCGATCGTCCAGAGATGGTCTTCCAGGGACGGCGCCTGGTGGCCCGCCATGCGCGTGCCGGGCTTGGGCTGGAAGTTCTGGACGATGATCTCCTGGATGTGGCCGTAGCGCTCGTGCAGCGCGCGCAGCGCCAGCAGGGCATCGAGGCGCTCGTCGCGTGTCTCTCCCAGGCCGATGAGTATGCCCGTGGTGAACGGCACGCGCGCCTCTCCCGCAGCCGCAATGCAGGCGAGGCGAGCGGCGGGCGATTTGTCCGGGCTGCCGAAATGCGGACCGCCGCGTGCGGCCAGGCGCTCGGCGGAGGATTCCAGCATGATGCCCATGGAGGCGGCGTGCGGGCGCAGTAACGCGAAATCGGCGGGCGTCATCAGGCCAGGGTTGAGGTGCGGCAACAGGCCGGTCTCCTCGGCCACCAGCCTGGCCATGGCGGCGAGGTAGCCGAGCGTGGTCTCGTGGCCCAGGCCGGCGAGCTCGGCGCGTGCCTGGTCCCAGCGCAGCTCCGGCTTGTCGCCCAGGGTGAACAGCGCTTCCCGGCATCCCGCCGCCTGGCCGGCGCGCGCGATCGCGAGCACCTCCTCAGGGGTCAAATAGGCGGCCTGGCCAGGGCGCGGCGGGGCGGCGAAGGTGCAGTAATGGCACACGTCCCGGCACAGCCTGGTCAGCGGGATGAACACCTTGCGGGAATAGGTGACGTGCTGGCCGAAGCCTTCGTCGCGTAGGGCGGCGGCTTGGTGGAACAGGTTGGTCATGGGAAGGAAGGCCTTCTTTTTTGAAAAAAAGAAGCAAAAAACTTTTGGTCCGTTCGCTCTCTCCGCGACCGTGGTTTATCCTGAAGCGCCCGAACCGTTGATGCGGGCGAACGGGGACGGCTTGCCTTCACCCCTCTCACGACACGCAGACCATCTCGAGATCCGCCGGCTCGTCGACGTCGCGCGCCAGCGCCGCGCGCTCGACGATCCGTGCGCGCAACCCAAGTGCCGCGGCAGCTTCGACGTGCCGGCGGGTGCTGCCAGGGCCGAACAGGAAGCCCATCGCGCAAGGCGGAGACAGCAGGATGGTGTTGGTACCGCCGTCATGGGCGGGTGCGATCGTGCAGCCTGGCGCTTCATGGGCGGCGATGATCGCCTCGAAATCGTCTGGCGTGGCAGCGGGTAGGTCGGCCGGGACGATCATGATGCCGGCGGCGCGATACAGGGCATCGGCAAGGCGCGCGGCCTCGTTGGCGGTGGGCGACAGGCCGATGTCGCCGGCTTGCGGGACGCACACGGCGCCGGCATGGGCGGCGGCGGCCAGCACGTCGCGGTCCGGGCTGATCACCATGATGCCGTGCAGGGAAGGGGTGCCGACGAGCGCGTCCAGCACGTCATCCAGCATGGAGAGCACGAGGCGGCGGCGCTGGGCCGGTGCAAGCGCGGGGGCGAGCCGCATTTTGCCATGGCGAAGGGTCTTGACCGGGACGGCGGCCCAGATGCCGGGCGCGTTCATGCGGCGGCCTTTGCCGTGCGCAGGGCGTCGGCGAGGCCGAGGGCGGCGCGGGCGACACGTATCCGGTCGGCCAGAGTGATCATCAGCGTGGGGAGTGTCACGGTGGCGAGGTTCGGGAGCGCGGCGGCGTAGTGCGCGTCTGCTTCGTCCAGCACGTAGCCGGTGATCAGGCCGGTGTAGAACCCGGCGACGCCGGAGGCGGTGGCCTCCAGGCCCAGCTCGCGCATGATCTTCGCCGCCGGGCCGCGTACGGCTTGTCCGGCGATAATCGGGGATACCGCGACGACGGGCGCGCGGCACGCGGCCAGTGCCGCGCGCAACGCGGGCATGGCGAGCAGGGGCGCGATGCTGAGCAGCGGGTTGGACGGGCAGATGATGACGGCGCGCAAGGCGGGATCCGCGAGGGCCGTGAGGATTTCCGGGTTGGGGCGGGCGGTATCCGCGCCCGCGTAGTCCAGCGCGCGTATCGCGGGCTCGCAGCGGGCGCCGACGAACCATTGCTGGAAGCCCATCCAGCCATCCGCGCATTCGACGCGGGTGCGGACGGGATCGTCGCTCATCGGCAGGATGCGGGCGCCGATGCCGAAACCGGCGGCAACCGCTCCGGTGACCTGCGAGAGGGTCTGCCCGGCATGCAGGCGGCGTGTGCGTTCGACGTGCAGCGCCAGGTCCCGGTCGCCGAGCTGAAACCAGTCCTCGCCGCCGAGTTCGCGCAGGGCCTCCATGAAATGCCAGGTCTCGCCGCTGCGGCCCCAGCCGCGCTGCGCGTCATCGCGGCCGGAGAGCACGTAGAGCAGCGTGTCGATATCGGGCGAGACGTGCAGGCTGAGATGGACGAAATCATCGCCCGTGTTGGCCGCGATGGCCAGGCTGCTGGCGGGCGCGCCATCTTCGGCGAGGGCGTGTGCCAGGCCGAGGGCGAGCTTGGCGCCCCCCACGCCGCCGGAGAGGGCGAGGATGGTGGGCGCGGTCACCGGAAAAGGTCCTCGCCTGGCGGACGGAGCAGGTCCGCGGCGGTGCCGGCGGCGGCCGACCAGGACAGGCCCTGCACGAGCACGGCGGGAATGCCTTCGCCGCCCTCACCCATCAGCAGGCAGGCCAGGCTGGCGATCTGGTCGGCGAAGCCGGAGAGGGTGATCTGAAGCGCGCGGCCGAACAGATCCGCCGCACCGCGCATGTCCAGTATCGCGGGCAGGCCGGCGACACCGATCGCCACGCCCACGCTGCCGCGGCGCCAGGGCCGGCCGAAACTGTCGCTGACGATGACGGGCAGCTTGGTGCCCAGGCGGGTGCCGAGATCGTCGCGCAGGCGGGCGGCCGAGGCGTCGGGGTCTTCCGGCAGCAGGAGCACGGCCGGGCCGTCGCTAGCGGCGGGGTCGAGGTTGGACTGGTCGATGCCGGCGTTTGCCATGATGTGGCCGAGCCGGTGCTGCACGATGAGCGCCTGGCGCTCCGCGCGGACCACGTGGGTGGATTCCCGCAGCACGAGGGTGACGATGGCCGGGTCCTTGTCCAATTTATCGGCGAGGTCGCGCGCCTCTTGCGTGCATTGCACGGAGGCGAGACTGACGTAGCGGCCTTCCGCCTTGGAGACGATCTTCTGGGCCACGACCAGCACGTCCTGCGCCGCCAGCTTCATGCCGGCCAGGGCGGTTGCCAGCAGGGCGCCGAGGTCGTCCCCAGGGCGGACGAGCGGCAGCGGGAGGGCCGTGGCGGTCAAAGGCAAAGAAGGCCTTCTTTTTTGCAAAAAAGAAGCAGAAAACTTCTGGTCCGCCGTCGCGCGCCTGTCCCCCAGCCGCCGACAGGAAGCAAAAGTTTTTTGGTCCTTTTTTCCAAAAAAGGACTGCTTGCTTCCTTGCTCATGCAAACGCCGCCCGCAGCCGAGGTGCCACAGCATCGGCGAACAGTTGAAGGAAACGCGCCTGGTCCGGCCCCGGCGCGTGGAACACCAGATGCCGGAACCCAAGCTCCACGTACGGACGCACGCGATCGACGACTTCGTCAGGGTCCGTGGTCACGATCCAGCGGCTGGCGCAGCGCTCCAGTGAGAGGGCGTCGGCGAGGCGCTCCATCTGCAACGGATCCTCCACCCCGGTCTTCTCTTCTGGCGAGAGAGCGAGTGCTGCCCAGGGACGGGTGTTTTCCAGCGCAAGCTGCCTGTCCGTGTCGAAAGAGAGCTTGATCTCCATCATCATGTCGTATTCCCCGCCTTGCGCGTTTTGCTTGCGGCCGGCTTGCACGTTGGGAACCAGCGTCTCGGCGTAAAGGGCGGGCGCCTTGCCGCTGGTGCAGATGAAGCCGTCACCCAGCTCGCCGGCGGTGAAGGCGGCCTTCGGGCCGGCGGCGCCGAGATAGATGGGCACGGGTTTGGACGGACGGTCGTAGAGCGTGGCGTTTTCCGTGCGGTAGTAGGTGCCGTGATGGGACACGCGCTCTTCCGTCCATAGCCGGCGCATGAGCTGCACGGCTTCGCGCAGGCGGCCCTCGCGCTCCTTGAAGCCCGGCCAGGTGATGCCGGTGGACGGGACCTCGTTGAGCGATTCGCCGGTGCCCACGCCCAGGACCAGGCGGTTGGGATAGAGCACGGCGAGTGTGGCCACGGCGTGTGCTACGACCGAGGGGTGGTAGCGGAACGTGGGCGTGACGACGCTGGTGCCGAGTTGCATCGATTTCGTGCGTTCGCCGAGGGCGGCCATCCAGGAAAACGCGAAAGGAGCGTGACCGTCCGTATGGCGCCAGGGCTGGAAATGGTCACTGACGAAGCAGGACTGCAAGCCGTGCTGCTCGGCCAGCACGGCGAAGTCCAGCAGCGTGCGGGGAGCGAACTGTTCGGCAGAGGCCTTGTAGCCGAGCTTGATCATGCGAGGTTCTCCTGGCCGTTCAATGGAACAGCGACGAGACGGAGCTCTCGTCGGACACCGCGCGCATGGCGCGCGAGAGCAGGTTGGCCGTCGTGATCTGGCGGATATTCGGCGTGGCATCGATGCGCTCGGTGGCGGCGATGCTGTCCGTCAGCGTGAGGGTGGTGAGCGGGGATTGTGCGACACGATCGACAGCTGCGCCGGTAAGCACGCCATGGGTGACGTAGGCCTCGACCGCGTCCGCGCCACGATCCATTACCGCTTTCGCCGCATTGCAAAGCGAGCCGCCACTGTCTGCGATGTCATCCACCAGTATGCAGTAGCGGCCTTCCACGTCGCCGACCACGTTCATCACTTCGGATACGCCGGCGCGCGGGCGACGCTTGTCGATCACCGCGATGTCGGTGTTGAGGCGCTCGGCGAGCTGGCGGGCGCGCACGACACCGCCGACATCGGGCGAGACGATCATCACCTGCCGGCCGGGATGGCGCGTGCGTATGTCACGCATGAACAAGGGTGCCGCGTAGAGGTTGTCGACAGGGATGTCGAAAAAGCCCTGTATCTGGACGGCATGGAGGTCCAGCGTCAGCACGCGATTGGCGCCGGCGACGACCAGGAGATTGGCCACCAGCTTGGCGCTGATCGGCGTGCGCGGGCCGGATTTGCGGTCCTGGCGCGCGTAGCCGAAATACGGTATTACGGCGGTGATTCGGCGCGCGGAGCCGCGTCGCAGCGCATCCAGCATGATCAGCAACTCCATCAGGTTGTCGTTGCTGGGCGCACAGGTGCTCTGGATGACGAAGACGTCCTCGCCGCGTACGTTCTCCAAGATCTCGACGAATATCTCCATGTCGCCGAAGCGGCGCACGGTGACGTCGCAGAGCGGCAATGCGAGCTCGGCGGCCACGGCGCGCGCGAGTTTGGCGTTGCTGTTGCAGGCCACGATCTTCATGCGATGCTTCTCATGTCTGAATCGTCGACTCAGGCCGCTTCACGCGCGGAGGTCCAGCTCAGCAGGGAGGTCCACAAAATGGGATATCCCTGCCAGTTCAGAAAGGCGGGCGGGGCCCAGTGCGGCGCCAGGTCAGAGGTGAACGCGGCCACCCGGCCTTTCCCATAGGTGCCCACGACGAGCAGCGGATCGCCACCGACGACGGCGATGGTGGTGGCGTCCGGCTTAGCGATTGTCCTGTTGTAGCCGAGCAGTATCGGCCACCCGGCCGGCGTGGCGCCGATGGCAGGGTGATTGGCGGCGCGCAGTTCCGGGGCGATGCCTTGCGGAGCTTCGATGCGGTCGTCATAGGGAAGGAGTTCGACGGGCAGCACGGCGGCGAGGGGGGTCATGCCGTATCGGGCACGCGCATCTATGCCCGTATAAGACATGTAGCCACCGACCTTCACCAGCCCGCCACCGCCTGCGACGAAATCGGCCACGAGCTGCAGGCGGTTCGCGCTCACTTGCGAACGCAGAAAGGTGTCATCCGTAAGCAGGAAGGAGTTCGAGCCGATGTCGCTGAGGACGATGGTGTCGTAGGCGGCGAGCGCCTCTACAGTATCGGGGAATTTGCGCGATATCTCGTGCGCACGCACGTAGTCGGTCTGGAAACCGCCTTTCTCCAGGCAGGCCAGGAAGACGGACGCGCCCTCCTCGTATTCGACGGAAGTGAACTGATCGAAGCCTTTAATATGGGTCGTGTGCTTGACCCAGGATTCGCCCACGAACAGGATTTTGGCACCGCTCATCTCAGCCTCGATCGCATATTGGTCAGCCGCCGATCAGACGGTCGGTGACGAAATCTGGCAGCACACGGGCTTCCGGAACGGTGGGCAGCGAGGTCTCGCGCATGTCCCATCCGACGGCCTTCTGCGTGACCAGCTCCACCATTTGTCTGTGCGCGGCATTGCCGAACTGGAAGTAGGCCTCCGCATAAGGATGGCCG
>CAXTCL010000146.1:0-9518 GCA_964242035.1 uncultured Acetobacteraceae bacterium
GGGCGCTCTGGCGCACGGTGCCGCCGCCCGCCGCGCGCCTCCGGCCGGCGTCGCCGGCCAGGGCGTTCGCGGCTCGCAGGCGCGCCGCCGCCGGCGGGTTGCGTATCTCGTGCGCGACGCCGGCCGCCACCCGGCCCAGCGCCGCCAGCCGCTCGGACTGCGCGGCCCTGGCCGCCATGGCGTCGGCGTCCCGCCTGGCGTCGGCCAGGCGCGATCCCGCCGCGTTGAGCGCGTCGATGACCTGGTCCAGCTCCCGCTCCCCCGTCCTGCCGACCGCGGGCATGCCGTCCGCCCCGGCCTGGCGCAACGCCGCCTCGATCCCGCGCACGTGCCGCTGCCAGACCAGGATCACGCGGCCGAGCCAGGCCGACATCAGCGCCATCAGGCCCAGCAGCACGCCCAGCCCCAGCTGCAGGGGCCGCAGGCCTTGCGTGGCCCGCACCCGCGTCAACGCCCAGGCGGTGAGGCCGTCGATGGGCCCCGGCAGCGGGCAGGCGGTCAGGAGCAGGGTCTCCGCCCTCGATGTCGTCATCCGCGAGACGGCCTGCTCGTCCCTGGCCGCCTGCTCGTTGGCGGCGCGTATCCTGTCGCGCTCTGCGGCCGGGAGGTCGGTCTTCGGACCCGTTCCGGCATAGGTCGGATAGGCATAGGCCAGCGATCCGGAGTCCGACTGCCAGATGCCGCCCTCGACGCCGTCCTGCCGCGCGAGCGCCACGCCGACCGCTTGCGCCAGGCCGGCGCGTGTCCCGTCATCCGGCGGCTCGGGCCCCGGCCCCTGCCAGCCCGCTGCATAGAAGTCGTAGCGGTCCCGGATCAGGTCGCAGGCGCGCGCGACGACGGCCTGGGCGCGGCCTACCTGCGCCTCGGTCGATTGCGAGCCGAGCTGGAGGAGCAGGGAGCCGACGGTGACGCTCGCCAGGAGCGGCAGGGTCCACAGCACCAGCAGGCGCCCCCTCAGCGACCGCAAGGCACCCGCGCGGCCAGGTGGCCGGTGCATCGGGCTTGCGGGCGCTCTGGGGAGGCGGCATTCGGCATGGTGCCAGGCAGCCTAGCCGACGCGCGGGCGGCCGGCGAACAGCCGCGATGCCGATGGCCGGCGCGCGCGACGAGCGCCACGCGCGGCGGCTATGTCTCGGTCCCATGGAGACGCCGCATCTCCCGTCTGTTCAGGCTATCCCCCGCGGCGCCTTGAATGCCTAGATTCATTTTATATTCCTCAAGAAGAAAGGCCTTCTTTTCTGAAGAAAAGAAGCAAAAGACTTTTGACTCCGCTGTCGCGGATTTTTTCTGTTAGCGCCGACCGGGTTATGTTTGCTTTTCTATGCGCAGCCCTTCGGCTACGTGATCCCACGTATCCGCCGTCACGCCTTGCGCGCGCAGCACGGCCTTCTGCACCTTGCCTGTGGCCGTGCGTGGCAGCGGGCGCAGGACGCGGTAACAGCGCGGCACCATGAACCGCGGCAGGCGCGCGGTGCAGTGGTCGAACACCGCACGCCAGTCAGGCTCGCCCGCGGCTTCCAGCACCACCATCACCTCGTCCTCGCCGACGTCGGACTGCACCGCCACGGCGGCAGCCTCGGCCACGCCGGAAAAAGCCGAGAGCACGCCTTCCACTTCAGCCGAGGCCCGCGCTGTCGATTCATTTGTAAAGTCTGTACCCGTCCACGGACAACGTCCGGCCCCGAGGCACGGCGAGTTAACAGAGGCGTACTCGGCACGTTCTCCAGGCGTACGCATGTCCATACACGTATGCAGAGTGCAATGACGTTCTTGCACGAAACTCCAGTTGCAGTGCCGGCTGCGGCCATCGATCAGTCAGGCTGGCGCTCCAACGTGACGGAGGCGGAACATGCGGCCTGCGCGCAGGGCGACCGCCTGCACCCTTTCGCTCACCCCTACTGTCACCTTTACCGAATTAGCGTCGAAAACCTTTCAGGTCTATTCGGTAATCGCGATTCACTCCGGGTCGAAATACTGATGCGCGGCCTGTCCACACGGTGCAGTGCTTCATGGAACGACTGGAACACTGTCGAGAAGTCCCCATGTTCGCCGCATGCCACACGTTGACACGGATTGCATTTTCATTCTGCAGCGGCCAGTGTCCAGCATCGTCCAAATCAAGGCTCCCAACGTCCGGTCTCGAGGTCGTCAGTCCGTCATGAACGGACAAGGATCCTCGTCGGACTTGGACGCGAAGGCCGGTTGGGCTCGTGGCGCGGCGTCGGTGACTGCAACAATTAAAGGGCATGCAATCGGATGAGCGAGGTCGTTGAAGGTGTGCAGGCCCATGGAACGATTGATGGTGCGCGCCGCAGCGCCCGGCCGTGGTTGGAAAGAAGCAGGGTGAGCAGCGATCCAGGCGACGGGGGCAAGGATGACCGGAAGGAAGAGCAGGAAGGCTCCGGAAAGCATGAAGAGGGGAAAGGCAGCAAGGACGAGAACAAGGGCGACGAGAAGTCGGAAGACGGCGATGGCAAGGCCAAGAAGAGCCGCTGGCCACTTGTGATACTGGGCATCGTCGTTGTTCTGGTGATCATCGGCGGCGTTCTCTACTGGTATCTGAACCGCGATCTGGAGAGCACCGACGATGCCTACACCGAAGGCAACGCGATCTCGATCACGCCGAAAGTGTCAGGCTACGTCGTGGAGCGGCGGGTGGACGACAATAGCTTCGTCCGTGCGGGCGAGCTGATGCTGCGGATCGATCCGCGGGACTACATCACCGCGCGGGACCAGGCGCGCGGCAACCTCGATCTGGCCCGCGCACAACTGGCCAGCGCGCAAGTGCAGCTGCAGATCACGCGTGTGCAGGCCCCGGCGGATTTGCAGCAGGCCCAGGCGCAGCTTGCGCAGTCGCGCGCCAACCAGATCAACGCGCAACGCGAGTTTCGTCGGCAGCACAACGTTGATCCGAGGGCAACCACGCAAACCAGCGTCGATCAGGCGAGCGCACAGTTCCTTTCGAGCAGTGCATCGGTGAATTCGGCGGACGCGCAGGTGCAGATTGCAGCCCTGGTGCCGCAAAACGTCAAGTCGGCGCAGGACACCGTCAAGCAGCGCGCCGCCCAGGTCGAGCAGGCGGAAGCCAACATGGCGCAGGCCGAGCTGAACCTGTCCTACACCGAAATCCACGCCCCGCATGACGGGCATATCACGCAGCGTAACGTCGATGTGGGAACCTACGCGCAGGCCGGCCAGCAGGTGTTCTACCTGGTGACCCCCAATATCTGGGTGATTGCCAACTTCAAGGAGACGCAGCTCGCCCGCATGCTACCCGGCCAGGCGGTGACGATACGGGTGGACGCCTATCCGAAGCTGAAATTGCAGGCGCATATCGAGAGCATCCAGCAAGGCAGCGGCGCGCGCTTCACCGCTTTTCCGGCCGAGAACGCGACGGGCAACTTCGTCAAGATCGTGCGCCGTGTTCCGGTGAAGATGACAATAGACAGCGGGCTCGACCCATCTGTCAGCCTGCCACTGGGCTTATCCGTCGAACCGACGGTCAACCTGAAGTGAGCGGCAAGGGCAAGGCGTCCAACCCGTGGCTGATCGCGGTGGTGGTGACGCTTGCGGCGTTCATGGAGGTACTCGACACCACGATCGTCAACGTGGCGCTGCCCCACATCGCCGGCGGCCTGGCGGTCAGCAGCGACAATGCCACGTGGTCGATCACCACCTACCTCGTGTCCAACGGGATCGTGCTGACCATCTCCGGTTCGCTTGGCAAACGGATCGGCCGGAAGAAGTATTTCCTGATTTCGATTGCCGGCTTCACGGCCACGTCGCTGGCCTGCGGATTGTCCACGTCGTTTCCGGAACTGCTTCTGTTCCGCGCCCTTCAGGGCTTTTTCGGCGGCGGGCTGCAACCGACGCAGCAGGCGATCGTGCTGGACGTGTTCCCACCCGAAAAACGTCAGCAGGCATTTTCGCTTTCTGCCGTCGCGATCATCATCGCGCCTGTACTGGGCCCGTTGATCGGCGGCTACCTGACGGACCAGTATTCGTGGCACTGGATATTCCTGATCAACGTGCCGATCGGTGCGCTGACGTTCTTCGGAGTCGTCACCTTCGTATCCAAGACCAGCGACGAGGACGAGTTGAAACGCAACGCGCCGCCCTTCGACTACTGGGGCACGCTGTTCATCTCGCTCGCACTCGGCTGCATGGAGCTCGGGGCAGACCGCGGCGAGGATTACGACTGGCTCGGCTCGAACTTCATCCGCTGGATGGCCGGACTGTCCGTGTTCGGCTACGTGTTCGGCATCGCCTACCTGCTCTACGCGCGCAATCCCGTGGTGAACCTGCGCGTGTTCCGCGATCGCAACTTCGCGCTGAGCTGGCTCGCCATCGCGATCATGGGCTTCGTGCTCTACGCCAGCGCGGTGCTGATACCGCAATTCGCCCAGCAGCAATTGGGCTACACCGCCACATGGGCGGGGCTTGTGCTGACACCCGGTGCAATCGTGCTGGTCCTGCTGATCCCCATCGTCAGCAAGGTGCTTGACGTGGTGCCGGTCAAATGGGTCATCGTCGCCGGCGGGATAGCGCTGGCGGCGGCCGCACTCTATTCGATGAACCTGGTCGCCGGCATCGATTTTTACCACCTGGCGGTGTACCGCGCCGCGCAGACGGCAGCACTCGCCTTGCTGTTCGTGCCGATCAGCACGGCGGCCTACATGACGTTGCCGAAGGCGTTGAACACGGACGGCGCCGCCCTGTTCAGCATGGCGCGCAACGTCTACGGTGGCGTCGGCATTTCCATCTCCACGGCGCTGGTCACCGACCATCTGCAGATCAGGCAATCCTATGCGGCCGAACACCTGACACCGGCAAGCCAGCCTTACAACGTGCTGCTGCAACAGGTGCAGCACGCCTCCGTCAATGTCGGCTCGTCGCAGATGAGTGCCATCGCTTCGGCACCCGGCCGGATCTTTCAGATGCTGCAGGAGCAGGCGGCGGTCCTGGCTTACAACGACGTGTTCCAGATCACCGCGATCATCGCGCTGGCCATGACGGCGGTCGGTCTGTTCATGTCGAACGTCAAGCCGAAAGCGAGCGGGGGCGAGGGATGATCGCCGTCCGGGCTGGGCGGCGCCTATGGAAGCTGCCCCTCCTGCTCGCGACCGCTTCCTGCACTGTCGGCCCGGATTTCCACCCGCCGGAGCCACCCAAGGTCGCCGAGTGGCACGACCGCGAGGCGCACGGCACGAAGGTCAGCCCCGCCACCAACCCCGACCCGCGCTGGTGGAACGGTTTTGCCGACCCGATGCTGACCGCGCTGATGGACCGTGCCATAGCCGGCAACCTCGATGTCCAGCAGGCGGTGCTGCGCGTCGTCGAGGCGCGGCAGAGCGTCGTCTCGGCCCGGGCAGCCGGCCTGCCGGCGCTGAACGGCAGCGCCAGCTACATGCGCGAGCAGCTGGGCGCCAAGGGGATCCTGGAGTCACAGGGCATCTATGGCCAGCTCAACCGGTTGAGCGAGCCGGGCAATCCGATCAACCAGGGCAATCCCGGACTCGGGCGCCAGCTCGACAACACGCTCGGCGGCGCACTCGGGCAGATCGTCCGGCCGATCGACCTGTTTACCTACAGCCTCAGCGCCTCGTGGGAGCTTGACCTGTTCGGCCGCGTGCGGCGCTCGGTGGAACAGGCGCGCGCCAACGCACAGGCGCAGGCCGAGGCGGCGAACGATGCTCTGGTCATGCTGGAAGGCCAGGTGGCGCAGGCCTACGTAGCCCTGCGCGCCGCCCAGGCGCTGGCCGCGACGCAGAAGCAGAACGTGGACACCGCGCAGGAGACGCTGCAGTTGACGGAACGGCGGCAGCGCCAGGGCCTGGCGACAGTGCTGGAGGTGGAGCAGGCGCGCACGCCGCTGATCGACAACCAGCGCCAGGTGCCGAGCTCGGAAAAGCAGATCCTGCAGTCGATCGACCGCATCAACCTGCTGGCCGGCCAGACACCGGGCACGCTGGACGCCATGCTCTCGCCCCCCAAGCCGATGCCGCGCATTCCGGACGTGGTCGGCATCGGCGTGCCCTCGACCCTTGCCCGCCGCCGGCCGGACATCCGGCAGGCGGAAGCACAGCTGCACGCCATGACGGCCGGCATCGGCATCGCCGTCGCCAGTTTCTATCCCGACCTGTCGCTGACGGGGAATTTGGGGCTGCGGGCGACCGATGCCAGCTATCTCACGCGCTGGGCCAGCCACTATTATTCGGCGGGCCCCAGCCTGTCGCTGCCCATCTTCCAGGGGGGGCGGCTGACGGCGGAGCTGCGCCTGTCGCGCGCGCAAGCGGCCGAGCAGGCACTGAAATACCGAAGCACGGTGCTGAGCGCGTTGCAGGAGGTGGAGGATGCGCTGGTCGCCTACCGAACCGACCGGGGGACGGCGGAGCGGGCGGGCGAAACGGTGAAATCGGCCGAGCTGACGCTGTTCCTGTCGCGCGAGCGCTACGAGGCCGGCCTGTCGGACTTCATCCAGGTGCTGGACGCGCAGCGAACGCTGATCAACGCGCGCCAGCAGGTGGTACAGTCGCACATGATGGTGACCAACGACGTGGTATCCCTCTACGAGAATCTGGGCGGCGGCTGGGAGCAGTCGCCCACCCCTGCGCCGCGGGTGGCGCGTCCGCTGCCGCCGGTGCCCGCCGCCCTGGACAGCATCGGCGCCGGCTTGCGGTGAGTCGGACACGGCAGGGACGATGACCGCACGAATTGCGGGTTGATGCGGCAGGCAATTACGTTCGCTGCCCTGATAATCAGGTTTTCAAGGCGATTTCTCGCGGACCTGCCACAGCTTGGCGGCTTCGCACAGGAAGTCGATCACCACCCTGATCCGCTGCGGCGTAAGCCGGCGCTCGCGCCGCACGACTGACATAGGCATCCTGCCGGAGCGCCACGCCTGCAGCACCTCCACTATCTGCCCGCTGCGCACGTCACCGAGCGCCAGCCATTCGGGTGCCCAGACGATGCCGTAGCCGTTGCGGGCCAGGTCGTAGGCTGCCGAACCATCGTCGAATACGATCCGGGCGTCGATGTCGTGGCGCACCGCCCCGCCCGCGGCGGCGGGATACTGGAAGCGCCAGGCGCCAACCCGACCATTGCCGCTGTTGCGGAACCCGATCAGTGCGTGACCTGTCAGTTCGTCCGGGCACGAGGGCGTGCCGCGACGGGCGAGATAGTCGGGCGCCGCGTACGCGCACCATGGCGACGAGAACAGAACCTGGCTGACGTGACCGGGAAGGCCGGCAAGCTGGCCGGTCCGCAGCGCGAGATCGACGCCTTCATCGGCCAAATCAACCAGATCGTAGCTCGCCTGGAGCTCGATGTGGATTTCCGGGTGAGCATCCAGCAGACGGGGCAGCGCAGGCACGAGGCAGGATCGCGTGAACCCGGGCGGCGCGCTGATCCGGACGCGCCCCGCCCGGCCGCCATCGGTCGCCTGCGAGAGGGCTGCTCCAAGCCGCTCACACCCGCGTAATACGTCGCGCGCCTCCTCCAGCACCTGCTCGCCTTCGTCCGTAAGGGACAGCGCATGGGTGGAACGGTGGAGGAGCCGGACGCCGTGTTCCGCCTCGAAGCGGCTGATCGCTTTGGACACGCCGGACGTGGTCATCCCCAGCCGGCGGCCCGCCTCGGCAAAGGAGCCTGCTTCGACCACGCGGACGAAGCACATGAGCTGGAGAAGTGAGGCGGGGGCAAATGGTGTTGACACGGCGTCAACACTGCCTCGGCCTCGGCGCTCCCTACAACCCCCGGCGGAGCCGCCCAACGTAGCCTTGATCACGGGCTGTGGCCGCACGTGATGCGCAGTCCGGTCCACATATCGGGAGACACACCATGCACGCACTGAAGATAGCTGTCCGGACGCTCTGCATGATCCCGTTCGTCACCGGGGTCGCCGATATCGTCGACGGTGTGGGTCTCCTGAACTTTGCCGGCGCGCGACTCGAAACCGTTGCGAGCGACCCGACCCTGAACAGCCAGGTCGGCTTCTGGGGCGCGATATGGTTCGGCTTCGGCGTCATCCTCTGGCGGGCGAGTTCGCACCTGCAGGACGAGGTGGACCTGTTCCGCCTTCTCTGCGGCACCATCGCGCTCAGCGGTCTGGCCAGGCTCGGCGCGATGATGACATACGGCTCTCCCGGCCCGGTCCTCACACTCGCGATGGCGGTCGAGCTCGTCGCAGGGGCGGGTTTCCTCCTCTGGCATGCATCCGCCTTGCGCCGCCAATCCAACCCCAGAGCACAGCCCTACTCGCGGCAGGTGTAGAAAAAAGGTTGGATAAGCAGGGCCGGCACCGTAACCGGTCTCGACTCGATCGATGGGACGAACCTTCTGTTGAATTACTGATTGACGGAGATTTCGCGCCTCTCCGATCTTACACCTTGCGTCGTTGCTCACCGGCCCGGCGCCGGGCGTACAGGCGCCCAGGCTTCTCGACATGGTGGTGTCGAACAAGACACGATCGGCCCTACATCCGGCCGGATATCGACGCTTTCCAGGAGCCACAGCATGAACGCGCACCTCTGGATCGGCTTCGTCGGCGCCTCGCTCGTCATGGGACTGATACCAGGCCCCGGGGTCATGAGCATCGTCGGCTACGCGCTGGGCTCGGGACGCCAGACCGCGTTGGCCTCCGTGGCTGGCATGGCCGTCGGGAACCTCGTCGCCATGAGCCTGTCGATGGCCGGCGTGGGCGCCTTGCTGGCCGCTTCGGCGCTCGCCTTCGCCGTCCTGAAATGGGCGGGTGCGCTCTACCTGATCGCCCTCGGCGCCGTTGCCATCGCCAGGAGCCGTGGTCCTTCATCCAATGCCGTTCCGCGAACCTTGGTCCCTCCGCGCGTGGCATTCGCGAGCAATGTCGCCCTCGGGACCTTTCACCCCAAGACCATCGTCTTCTTCGTCGCGTTCGCGCCGCAATTCGTCAGCCCAGACCACAGCTATGCTGTCCAGGCGGCGATCCTGATCGCGACGTTCAGCGCCGTGGTCGGGTGCACCGACACACTCTATGCCCTGGCTGCGGCGCGTGCATCGCGGTTCCTCACGCGCCCGGTGACGGAGCGTTGGACCAGGCGCGCGGGCGGCGGCGTCCTGATCGCCGCGGGACTGGCAACGGCCGTCGCGCGGGACTAGCCCGAACGATCCGGGAGTCGCTGACACCGTCGAGAGACGCGCTGTTACGGGGTCAGTGATGGCGGCGTGCACGGTCGCGCGCAAATCTGGCCGCATTACCAGCGCAAGCACGGGCATATCGGTGCCGAGCGCGGCTGGCCAACGATCCGGCACGCGCATTTTGAGCGGGAGGCCGACCGCGGCTCACGCTGTGTCGGCTCGCTTGAGGCATCAGCCAGATGCCGGCATGACCTGCTGATGCGAGACATCGAGCTGTGCGGCCGCGCTGTGATCCCGTGATGCGCGACATCCTGGCGCCGGCGTATGGCGGATTTTGTCTCGCAAAGAACTAATACCAATGGGCGAAAGTGCTGACCTGCCAGTAAGCATGGGGCTCTGCCCCA
>CAXTCL010000147.1:0-9498 GCA_964242035.1 uncultured Acetobacteraceae bacterium
CTGGGCCGCCGCCTGCGTGCCGGCCAGTGCCGCGAACGCCACGGCCATTGCAGGAGACAAACGATGACCGCTCATGACGAACTCTCCCTGGCGGGGCACGAAGTCTTGCACCCTGCTATTCTCGCGGAGACGCTATTATCCTGGTTGGGATCATGTCAAGCAAGAGGTAATGATTGAGGGAGGCAGGACGCAAGCAGTCCCTTTTTGAAAAAAGGACCAAAAAGCTTTGCTCCCGTTCGCCTTCATCAGCAGTCGTGTGAGTTTGCATGGCCACGCTTGCACCAGGTCGGAGTAGTAAAAGTTTTTTGCTTCTTTTTTTCAAAAAAGAAGGCCTTGCTTCCTTCTCCCCAGCCCTGGCACAACACGCACTCTTATCCCAACCAGGACCACCGCGCAGGACACGCAAGAATGCCGCCGGCCAAACCGACCCTAGGCTCGTTGATGCGCTCGCTGCGGGACCGTTACGGCCTCACGCTGAAGGAGATGAGCGAGCGCACCGGCGTGCCGTTCTCCACGCTGTCCAAGGTGGAGCACGACAGGCTGACGCTCACCTACGACAAGCTGCAGATGATTAGCGACCGGCTGGGCGTGCGCATGTCCGAACTGTTCGCCGAGCCCAAGAGCGAGCCGGCTGCCGTCGCCAACAGCCGGCGCAGCGTCGGCACGCGCGCCTCCGCGCTGTCGGTCACCACGCCGAACTACGATTATTACTACCTGTCACCGGAGCTGCGCCATAAGGAGATGATCCCGATCTTCACACGCGTGAAGGCGCGCTCGCTGTCAGAATTCGGCGACATGGTGCGCCATGACGGACAGGAATTCCTCTACGTGCTGGAAGGCCGCGTGGCGGTGCACACGGAGTTCTACGATCCGGTGACGCTGTCTGCCGGCGAGTCCGTCTATATCGACAGCCGGATGGGTCACGCCTACCTGGCGGACGGTGATTGCGAACACGCATTGGTTGTGTGCGTGTGCTCCACCACACAGGAGGAGCTGCTGGACAATGCCGCCAGCCAGAGCGAGGCCGACCCGATGGCGGTTGTATGTAAATCGCCAGGTTCGCCTGCACCGGCGCGCACGCACCTGCGCAGGACCGCGCCTGTGGCCGCCCAGCGCGGTGCACGGACGCGCGCCCGGGCCGATTGAACGCATGTCCGCATCAAGCCACGACTTGGCAAACGCGCCCGCGCACGGCCATGCCGTGACCCTGCCGGAAACGCCCGGCACCGCCGGGAGTCCCGAACTTCCCCGTCCGTATCTGTTGTTTCTGGGCGACGTGCAGGAAGCCGGCTTTGCCAAGACGGCGTTCGGCCTTCGCGACTGGGCTCCTGCGCTCTGCGTCGGCGAATTCGCCCTGCCGGATGCCGGGGTCAGCACCGGGCTGCCGGTCCTCACCCCGGAGCAGGCCTACGCGCAGGGGGCGCGCGCGCTGGTGATCGGCGTGGCCAATGTAGGCGGCGTGCTGCCGCCTGGCTGGATCGCGGCCCTGGTGCAGGCGCTGGAGGCCGGGCTTGACGTCGTCAGCGGCCTGCACGGCCGGCTGGGTGCGGTCCCGGCGTTGGCGGAGGCGGCCGGCCGTCTCGGGCGTCGCCTGATAGACGTGCGCGTGCCGCCCGCACGCCTGCCCATCGCCACCGGACGCAAGCGCACCGGGCGTCGGCTGCTCACCGTCGGCACCGATTGCGCGCTCGGCAAGAAATACACAGCACTGGCCCTGGCCCGTGCGTTCCGCGCGCGCGGGCTGGCGGCCGATTTCCGCGCCACCGGGCAGACCGGCATCATGATCGCCGGCGCCGGCATCCCGATGGACGCGGTGGTCGCCGATTTCGAGGCGGGGGCGGCCGAATTGCTGAGCCCCGATGCGGCGCCGGACCATTGGGATCTGATCGAGGGCCAGGGCTCGCTGTTCCACCCGTCCTATGCCGGCGTGTCGCTCGGGCTGCTGCACGGCAGCCAGCCGGACGTGATCGTGGTGTGCCACCAGCCGGGCCGGCGCCACATCGTGGGGCTGGAGGGCTTTAGCCTGCCGAGCCTGGTCGAGACGATCGAGATGAACCTGGCGCTGGGCCGGCGCACCAACCCCGCCATACGCTGCGGCGGGATCAGCCTGAACACGGCGCATCTAGACGAGTCGGCGCGCGCAGCGGCGTTTGCTGAGGCTCAGGACGCTACGGGGTTGCCGGCGGCTGATCCCATGCGTGCGGGGGCGGCTTTCGAGGCGCTTGTTGATGGGTGTCTAAGGTAAGGAAGCAGTCCTTTTTTGCAAAAAAGGACCAAAAAACTTTTGCTCCCCCGCCTGCACGAGCGCCCGGCCTGGTTCTGCCAATAAGCGCACTGGCAGAACCAGACCGGGCCGTGGTGCAGGCGGGGAGCAAAAGTTTTTTGCTTCTTTTTTTCAAAAAAGAAGGCCTTGCTTCCTTTCTCAGTGGATTATCGCCCCACCCCCAACGCTCCAGACGCGCCCCTGCAGATCCCTGAACGCTCCCAAGCCCTTCGCGCGCACATCGAAGCGCGGATGGGACGCGAGCACGCCGTTCGCGTAGAACGCCACGTCGTAGACAGCGCCGACAAGCTGGCCTGCGCCGCCCGGCTGTCCGCCCACGGAGAACGGCTCGGTCACCGCATCATAGATGCTGTTGTGGTTCTGCCCCGTCTGCGGCGCGCCGAGCTGGCTCCAGGCGAGGCTGGTCAGCGCCGGCATCGTGCCGCCCGCCACTGGTGCCACGTAGAAAGTTGTTACGGCGCCCTTGGCATCCATGTCCACGCGCACCCATTCCGGCGTCTGGCCGTCTGCGGGGAAGGGCACCGGCAGCGTGCTGCTGGCGGTGTAGCGGTTGCTGAACCAGTCGCGGCTGTAGCCGATAAGGTAGCCGTTCTGGTCAAGGCTGAGCGAGAGGCCGCCGGGAAAGCCGGCGATCAGGCAGGGGCCTGGCTGGGGTGCCACGAGCGCCATGATCGTGGCGTTGTTCAGCGCCGGGCTGGCTTGCGACAGCGCCGTCAGCGCCGGCGTGTTCGAGCTGGCCCAGCCTGTGCTGGAGATCGCCAGGTAATGTGCCGGCAACGGCAGCCTGGAGGCCGCGTGCGGCGTGGCGCTCACCTCCGCGGACAGGTAGCCGAGGCTTAGCGCGTTGCCGGCGCCCACGCGGTAGAACGCGGCCACGCCGTTCTGCTGCGCGTCGTTGAAGCTGGGGGTGGCGCTGCTGGCGACCGGCGTGATGCTCTCCGCGCCGGAGGCCGGGCCTTTGTAGAGGTAGTAGGTGGTCACCGGTGTGGACGAGGTGACGGTGTTTGCGGTGATGAGGTTGGACCCGTTGCCGGCAAGAGCGGCCGCGCCGACGGGTGCGGCGATCGGCTCCACGGGGTATTGCGCCGGGTTCCAGAGGTGCTGGAACATCGCACCGGTCTCAGGATAGGAGCCGTTGGAGAGTTCGCCCGGGTAGCTGCCGTCGCTGTCCCAGTATGTGACGTACAGGCAGCCTTGGGCGCGGCACCAGTCGAAGAAGTCCTTCACGTAATTGCCGAAATTGTCCTGGTCGACGCCCCATTCGGAAAACGCCAGCGCCTTGCCGTGCGCGCTCGCCGTGCTTGCGAGAAAAGTCAGGCCCTGGCTCAGCATCTCCTGGAACGCCGCGTCCGGATCTGGCGCGTTGGTGAGCGAATTGAGTCCGTAATAGAAATCCATCGACATCACATCGACATAGGCGTCGCCGGGATAGGAGTTCATGATCGGATCGCCGCCGACATTGGGGCACCACACGAAGCGGAACCGACCGGTGGTGTCGATCGCACGGAACACGGTGACGAATTGCTGGAAAGCGGCGATGAAGTCCGCCTCCGCGCCGTTGGAGGCCCAGGGCATCTCGCCGGCCAGGTTCTCTTCCCATCCGGTGCGTATGTAGATGACCGATTGGCCTGGCGCCGGGCCGGCCGGTATGTCGTTGAGTATCTTCTGCGCCACGATCGCGTAATCGGCGTTGTAGGCGCCTGAGGCGGCGGCTGCGAGCGAGGCGCCCGACCAGATCAGCGGCACGCTGACCAGGCGGGAATCTGCCACGCCGGCGGCATTCACGCCGGTGTATTGGCTGCTCCACAGGACGTAACCGACGGAGTTGATGAAGTCGCTTTCGCTGGCCTGCCCGGTGTGTATGGAGGTGAAATCGACCGGCCGGCCAAGCCAGGCGTTCACGGATTCGAAGCCGCCCTGGCTATCATCGGCATAGACGCCGAGCAGCGTAGGCGAGGCCGGCACAGGGGTTGGCTGGAAAGCGCCGGTGGGTACGTAGCTGCCGGTCCCCGTCGTCTGCGCCGCTGCCAGGCCTGGTGCCAGCAGGCACAACGCCAGGGTGATCATCCGTATCGCCGTCTCTCGTAAGCCTGCCTTACGTCCCATTGTTCACGCTCCCGTGAGTATCACGAAACCGTTACCTGACTTTCAGTTGAGGACGAAAGGAAAATAAAACTTTAAGTTGCAGATTAATGTGTTGACTCGCGTGAGCGGGCGTCCAGCCACGCGGAAAGAACCGCTTGCCATCCTCGCGCGCCTGCCTCTACCCCAACGCCATGCCCCATTCTCCCGAAGCCCTGCGCCGCGCTACTGAGCAGGCCGCCATATTGGCCCAGGCGCTGCCGTTCCTGCGCCGCTACGCCGGCGCCACCATCGTGGTGAAATACGGCGGTCACGCGATGGGAGACCCTGCGCTGGCCACCGAATTCGGCCGCGACATCGCGCTGCTCAAGCAGGTGGGCGTGAACCCCGTGGTGGTGCATGGCGGCGGCCCGCAGATCAACGCCATGCTGCAGCGCCTGGCCATTAAGAGCGAGTTCATCGACGGACTGCGCGTGACCGACGCCGCCATGGTGGAGGTGGTGGAGATGGTCCTGGCCGGCACGGTGAACAAACACGTCACCGAGCTGATCAACCGCGCCGGCGCCCTGGCCGTCGGCATCTCCGGCAAGGATGGCGGGCTGATACGCGCGCGCAAGCTGGAACGCACGATCGTGGACCCCGACAGCCACATCGAGCACGTGCTGGATTTGGGCTTCGTGGGCGAGCCGGAGCACGTGGACGTCCGCGTCATACACGCGCTGACCGGCTCAGGCCTGATCCCGGTGGTGGCACCCGTGGGCTACGGCTCGGACGGGCAGACCTACAACATCAATGCCGACGACGCGGCCGGTGCCATCGCCGGCGCGCTGCACGCCACACGGCTGCTTATGCTGACGGACGTGCCGGGCGTGCTGGACGCGCACGGCATGCTGATCGCCGAGATGAGCGTGGGCGAAGCGCGCGCGCTTATCGCCGACGGCACGATACATGGCGGGATGATCCCGAAGGTGGAGAACTGCTTCGAGGCTCTGGAGGCGGGGGCCAAAGGGTGCGTCATCCTGGACGGGCGGATACCGCATGCTGTGCTGTTGGAGCTGTTTACCGAGGCTGGGCCTGGGACTTTGATATACAGGTAAGGCAAGGCCTTCTTTTTTGAAAAAAAGAAGCAAAAAACTTTTGTTCCCTCGCCTGCACGAAGGCCTGGTTTGGTTCTGCCAGCATACCGGCTTGCAGAGACTGACCCTGTCATGCGGCGGCTATCGTCTCCATACAGGGGTTAGCGAAGCATGACGGCCCTAGACTTCGCGCTGTCGCCGGTGCCGGAACCGCAAGACCACGCGCGGCTGCTTGCCCGCATACGCGCCGCCTATGGACGCGCCGTGGCCACGCCGTTGGGCAACACGGAATCGATGTGGCTTCGCGGCGAGCTGTTCGACATGCGCCGTGCGATCCACGACGCCCTCATGGCTGCCGATACGAGCGACATCGCCGAGATGCTGCGGGCGCCGGGCCGCACGAACCTGCATTATGGGTTCGAGGACCTCAACAGGACATTCCTCACCGAACGGCTGAAAACCCTGGATACGGCAAACTTCGCCGCCCTCGAGTTCCTCGGACTGCTTCAACTCGGCCGCGCTGCCGGCCTGTATCGTGTGACACTCCACGGTCATGCCGAACCAGCGCCGCCCACACTGGACGACCTTCTCGCACGGCTCGACGGTCTCTTCGGCCTAACGGTCGAATTGCCGAACCCCTTCCCTGATGAACCGGGCCTTGCCACGCAACGCGGCGTCCTGAGCTACCGTGTGCCGCCCGCATTGTATCAGGCCTGGCGCATCAAGCAGCTTGTAGGCCGCCGCAGCTCGCCCAGGGTTCTCGAGATCGGCGGAGGGCTTGGACGCACCGCCTATTATGCCCGCAAGTTCGGGATACGCGACTACACGATCATCGACATCCCGATGACGCTCGTGGCGCAGGCGAACTTCCTTGGCCGGACGTTGGGAGCGGAGGCGCTGCATCTCTACGGCGAAGACAGATATGCGCCTGACGCCATCAAGCTGCTGCCGCCATCTTCCTTCCTGCAATCGACCGCGCGATACGACCTGGTGCTGAACGTGGACTCGATGACGGAGATGGCGCGCGACACGGCGCAGGCCTACTGCGATGCCATCCACGCGCGTGCCACCACCTTTCTGTCGATCAACCATGAAGGCCTAGACTTCACGGTTGCGGAACTGATGCCGGGCGGGATGTTCCAGCGCTCGCCCTATTGGATGCGGCCGGGCTACGTGGAAGAACTGGGTGGCGAGCCGCCCAGTTGGTCGCGCGGCCGGGACGTTGGCCGAAGAACCCACCGGATTGCCGCACGCCTGAAAGACAGCGCCATGCGTTATGCAAGGCGAGGCTCCGGCGCGTCCGACGGAGCGTAGAGGTTCGTGCTCGCGCCCAAATACATCGCCGGATACTACACCGCATTCGGGCTGCTGGCGGTGCTGCTTCTTGGCCCGCTGATGCCGCCTTTGCAGAACGGCGACGAAGCAGCCCACGTGTTTCGAGCCGATCAGATAAGCCATTTCGGATTTCTTGGTGTTCGTGTTCCCGACGGCGAGTTCGGCGGTCCGGTCGATTCCGGCCTGATTCAGCTTCAGCACCAGGTGTCCCCGCTACAATCGCCCGCCACCTTTGCCGTCACACGAAGCATATTCCGACCCTTGGATTGGGGTGCCCAGGTATCAGCCGGCTATCCCAACACCGCCATCAACCCGCCGGTCTTCTATATCCCGGCCGCAATCGCCGCCGCGCTGGCGAGATCGGGCGGTATCGAGCTGCCGCTCGCTTTGGTCCTGATGCGTATCGCCCTAGGCCTGGCGAGCGTTCTCATCTCCGCGATCGCGATCGCGCTGGCGGGACAGGCGGCCCTGTGGTTCTACACGATCCTGCTGCTGCCGATGTCGATGGCCCTCAGCGCCGCTGTCAGCCAGGACGGTCCGTTGCTGGCGTGCACCGCGCTGGCGGCGGCACTGCTGCTTCGCATGCAGACACAACACAGCGTGCACCGGGCGCGTTATTTCCTGGCGGCGTGCGTGCTGCTGGCGATCGTGGGCATGTCACGTTCGCCCTACGTGTTCTTCGCTGCCCTGGCGCTCGCCGCGCCGGTGCGGCTGTCCTGGCGCCTAGCCGGGCTTGCCGGCATCATCGCTGCAGTGCTGGAATGGAGCTCCCGTGCTGCCCGTTACTTCCCGCTGCCCATACGGCCGAACGGAATTGTCTCACCGTCCGCGCAGTTGTTGACGCTTGTCACCCACCCGTGGCGGGCACCGCTTCTGGCCCTGCATACCTTGCTGGCCAACGAGGGCCTGATCGGTCGCAGCTTCATCGGTCAACTGGGGTGGCTTGATATCGGGCTGCCCGGGCCGTACCGGCTCGTTGCCTGGGCCGTGCTCGGCCTGGCGCTTCTCCTCACGCTCAGGCACGGACACCTTGTCGCACGCCGAACCGCCGCCTGCTACGCAGTGGCAATCCTGGGCGCCGCCGCAGCCGTGGCCATGGCGCAGTATATGACGTGGACAGTTGTGGGAAGCCCGGTGATCGAGGGTATCCAGGGCAGGTATTTCCTGCCGGCAGCGCTCCTGCTTGGCTTGTTCGTCCGGCCTTCCCCGACGGCGAACTCACCGGAGATGGGCTGGCTGGCCGTGCCGGTGTTGTTTCTGCCTGTTTTCAGCATCGCCGTGTCGGTGCACGCGATAGTTTTGCGATATTACCTTTGAGTTCTCTGGCTCTCAGGAGAAGTAAGCAAGCAGTCCTTTTTTGGAAAAACGACCAAAAAACTTTTGCTCCGCCGTCGCGCGGTTGTTGGAAGGTCGGTGACAGCGGGACAAAGGTTTCGGTCTAGACCACCGCCTCCATCCCATCGAACGCCACCTCGAAACCCGCCTCTTCCACGGCCGCGCGCTCTGCCGAGCCGTCCAACAGAATGGGGTTGCTGTTGTTGATGTGGAAATAGATCCGCCGGCCGCCCACCGACGCCAGCGCTTCCATCGAGCCGCCCGGCCCGGACACCGGAACATGGCCCATACGCCGCCCCGTCTTATGTCCCAGCCCGGCCACGATCATCTCGTCATCGGTGAACAGGGTGCCGTCGAAGAACAGCAGATCGGCGCCGGCCAGCCGGTCCAGCACCGCTTGCGTGATCTGCGCGCAGGCCGGCGCCAGAATCACCGTGCGGCCGCCTGCCTCCAGCTTCGCCGCGTACGTGCTGGCGGCCTCGGCCACCGCCGCGCCGCGGTCCTCCTGATACAGCGGCACCTTGCCCGGCATCTCCAGCAGCGTCAGGTGCAGGCCCATGCCGGTGTCGACCGGCTCGCCCGGCACCACCGCCACGCGCTCCACCAGGGCAGGGTCCAGAGAGGCGAAGATCGGGTTTTCCGCCATCACGCGCAGGATCGGCGCCGGCGCCCACACGCGCAGGCGCTGCTGCTCGCGCAACACCAGCAGGCCCGCCATGCCGTCCACGTCCGCGCTGACCAGCACCACGCCGGCCAGCGGTGAATCCCGCGGTCCGCGCGGTGCCAGGGCCGGCGCCGACAGGATCTGCTGGCGCAGGTCGGGCGAGGCGCCCACCACCAGGAAGCGCGCGTCATCCGCCGTCACCGCCACGGCCACCTGCGTGCAGGGCCGCGCCCGCGGGTCGCCCGCCCGCGCCAGCGCACACAGCCGGCAGGCACAGTTCCACTGCGGAAACCCACCCCCCGCCCCCGCCCCCAATACCAAGCACCTCATGTCGCTGGTCCGCGACAGCCAGACAAAAGTTTTTTGCTTCTTTTTTGCAAAAAAGAAGGCCTTTCTTCCTTTAGGTGACAGCCGCATGACACGCGGCTAAAACGCCCCGGCGCGCGCCCCCGGGGATACCAGCATGAAGATAGTAGCCTGCAACAGCAATCGGCCCCTGGCCGAAGCAGTGGCACGCAACCTCGCACTCCCGCTCACCCGCGCTTCCGTCCGCCGCTTCGCGGACATGGAGATCTTCGTGGAGATACAGGAGAACGTGCGCGGCGAGGACGTGTTCGTCATCCAGAGCACCAGCTACCCCGCAAACGACAACCTGATGGAACTGCTGATCATGATGGACGCGCTGCGCCGCAGCTCCGCGCGCCGCGTTACCGCCGTGATCC
>CAXTCL010000148.1:0-9495 GCA_964242035.1 uncultured Acetobacteraceae bacterium
GGGCGATGAACCAAGGCCCCGACATGTTCGTCACCCGGGACGGCCAGCGCCGCCCGATCGACACGCCGGACGCGCAGACGGCCGTCTACGCCAATCTGGAGGACTGGGTGCGCAGCCTCACCGCCGCCGGCGTGCACGTCCATCTCATCCTCGCCACGCCGTCCGACAGACGCTTCAACCCGGCGCTCGTCCTGGACCGGACCTGGCACGGCTACAGCCTCGATGCGGCGCGCCTGCAGGGCGTGGCGTCGGCAGATTTGCGCCGTTCCCTGGCACCCATCGACGCGCGCCTGCAAGCGATCGCCGCACGCACCGGAGCCACGATCTTGGACCCGTTCGCGGACATCTGCGGCACCGGCCCGGTCTGTCCGTTCCTGTTCGCCGACGGCCAGCCGGTGTTCTCCGACGGCCTGCACCTGCGGCCGTCTTTCGTGGCGGACCGCATTCATGTTTTCGATGCGTTGCTGATGCGGTAAGAGTAGTTCCTTTGGAGAGTCGTGCAAACGTGGCTGCGCAGATCGGTTGATTATCGCTGGGCGTGAGTGCCGGAAAGAAGAGGATAAGCGCACCAAGAACACCAAGAGAGCCGACTGATTTAAACTGCCGCCGCAGGCAACCCTATGCCGATGCCGGGATGCGTACGCGCGTTACTCGCGCTTGAACAAGGCCTCTTGGTGCGCTTGATGGTTTGTTTTCTTTGCCGCCAGTGACGATCCCTGAGTCGCCGACAGGGAACGAAAGTTTTTGGTTCTTCTTTCAAAAAAGAAGGCTTTGCTTGCTGCATGCTCACGACCCCCCGCCTGACCCTACGCCCCTGGCAAGAATCCGACCTGGCCCCCTTCGCCGCCCAGAACGCCGACCCGCACGTCATGGCCTACTTCGAACGCACCCTGACCCGCGCCGAGACCGAAGCCGCCATCGCCCGCTACACCACCTGCCTGGCGCAAGACGGCTTCGGCATGCTCGCCATCGAGCGCCGCGCGGACCAGGCCTTCATCGGCCTGGCCGGCATCCAGCGCGTCCTTTATGAGGCGCCATTCACCCCCGCCGTCGAGATTGGCTGGCGCCTGACGCCCAGCGCCTGGGGCCAGGGCTACGCCACCGAAGCCGCGCGCGCCGCCCTCCAGCACGGCTTCACCCAGCACGACCTGCCCGAGATCATCGCCATAGCCGTGCCAGCCAACACCAGGTCGCTGGCGGTGATGGAGCGTATCGGCATGGCGCGGGACCTTGATGCGGACTTCGTCCATCCGCAAATGCCGCCCGGGCACCCGTATGCCTTGCACTGCCTGTACCGCATCCAGGTGCCGGGACGGGTGGTGGAGTAAGGAAGAAAGGCCTTCTTTTTTAAAAAAAAGAAGCAAAAAACTTTTGACTCCGCTGTCGCGGCTCTATCCGGAGTTCCGCGACAGCGGAGCAAAAGTTTTTTGGTCCTTTTTTCAAAACAGGACTGCTTGCTTTCTACTTTTGAGCCTGATCGAAACTGAATAAGGGACACGCTGAATGGCCGATTTCACAGGCAAGGTCGTCATCGTCACCGGCGCCGGCACAGGCATCGGCGCCGCTACCGCCCGCCGCTTCGCAGCAGACGGCGCCTCCGTCGTCCTCGCCGGCCGCCGCGCAGACAAGCTCACCGAGCTCGCAGCCAGCCTCCCCGCGGACCGCGTCCTGGTGCAGGCGACCGACGTGTCAAAGGAGTCCGACTGCAACGCGCTGATCGACGCCGCGATCGCCCGCTTCCACCAGCTCGACGTGCTGGTCAACAACGCCGGCACTGCCGCCTTCGGCCCATTCGAGAAGACCGAAATCACCGAATACCAGCGCATCATGCAGACCAACGTGGACGGCGTGATTTACTGTATACGCGCGGCTCTGCCACATCTGCTGAAAACACAGGGCAACATCGTCACCGTCTCCTCCGTGTCCGGCCTGGGCGGCGATTGGGGCCTCAGCTACTACAACACATCCAAGGGTGCGGTCACCAACCTGACCCGCGCGCTGGCGCTGGAATTCGGCAACCGCGGCGTGCGCGTCAACGCCGTGAACCCCAGCCTCACGCTGACGGACATGACAGCCGGCATGACCGGCAACGCCGAGCTGATGGCCAAATTCGCCGACCGCATCCCGCTCGGCCGCCCCGCGGAGCCCGCCGAAATTGGCGACGCCATCGTGTTCCTCGCCAGCCACGACGCCCGCTTCATCACCGGCGTGAACCTGCCAGTCGATGGCGGCGTCACCGCATCGAACGGGCAGCCTCGGTTGGCGTGAGAGAGCAAGCAGTTCTATTTTAAAAAAGAACCAAAAAACTGTTACTTTCCTGTCGGGTGTTTCTTGGAAGCACCCGACCCGAGGTTTTCAGCGAGCTAGGCTGCCCTGAGCAACATTTGCTTTTCGAACAGCGCGGATCAGCCAGATCGACCAATCCAGCGCAAGCACAAGAATCTCAGCGCAAGTAACAGCTGCCCCAACAAGCAGTACCGCCAACACCACCTCGCCTGCCGGATCAGCATGACCTCCCGTATAGCACTCTCCGTCGCTCGGCATGCCGAGCGAAAACCACAGGTAGATTCCTGCCGAGGCGGTGAGAAGAAACTGGAGCACATTGCAAATGCCCCGTGCCTTTCGGGATCTAAGAACAATGATAGGTAAAATCACGCTGCCGCCGCACAGGAGAAGATCGCCAATCGACAAGGGAGGCGATTGAAAACTTTGACAGCTTGTATTCCAGACGTCTGTTTCGACGATCTCGCCACAGCCCGTAAGAACGATCGACGCGGTAGCGAGAACAGGCCCAGAAATCCGCGACGTAATCAGAGACACGGCACGTTGCTCGGCACCGGTCAGTCTTCGTGCAGGTGCAGGAGTGCCTTGCATAAATCCTCCCCCGCTCCTTAGAGAGATCGAACCGTTCAAACAGCTGGCTCGCTAAGGCACAACCTGAAACGCCTCGCTGACCTGCGCCACCGTAACCCCCAGCTTCCGTATCGTAGTGTGGTTCAGCATCGCCCCACCCTCCTCCAGATACATCCACTGATCCATCACCACGTTCTCGATCGGGTTACCCGGCGACAGCGCCAGCACCCAGCTCCAATGAAAAACCCGGCCCGCCGCCGCACCATCCGCCTCGCCCACCATGTCGTTCGCCGTAGCCACGAACCGCCCGCCACCCAGGCGGCGCAGATGCCAGTCCCGATGCTGCACCGTCCCGTCGCCCAAAGTCAGCGTCTGTATCATGTGCAACCCGCCATCCCCCTCCGGCGTGCCCACGCAATCCGTCACTACCGTATCCGTCGGCGCCCCGCTGCGGTTCTCCAGCACGCCCCAGCTCCTGTGATGCCCCGTCCAGAACGTCACCGCATCGAACGCGGGCGCTGTCTCGGCAAAATGCTGCACCGGCAGGCCTTTGCCGCACGCGGCCAGCGCGAGCACGAAAAGGAAAGGGCAGGGGGGTGCGCATCGAAGTGAGCTCCGCAGAAAGCAAGCAGTCCTTTTTTGAAAAAAAGGACCAAAAAACTTTTGCTTCCCCGCCTGCATTGCGACCCAGCCTGGTTCTGCAAGCACGCGTATCGGCAGAACCAGGCAACGCCTTGGTGCAGGCGAACGGAGCAAAAGTTTTTTGCTTCTTTTTTTCAAAAAAGAAGGCCTTCCTTCCTCGCCTACCATCCCCCATAACCCCCATTCCCATGACCGAATACCTGACCAAGCTCAACGACGAGCAGCGCGAAGCCGTAGAGACCACCGAAGGCCCGCTCCTCGTCCTCGCCGGCGCCGGCACCGGCAAGACCCGCGTGCTGACCACCCGCTTCGCCCATATCCTGCTGACCAACCGCGCCTTCCCTAACCAGGTCCTCGCCGTCACCTTCACCAACAAGGCCGCCCGCGAGATGCGCGAGCGCGTGGGCGCCCTGCTCGGTCGCCCCGCCGAGGGCCTTTGGCTAGGCACCTTCCACGCACTCTGCGCCCGCATGCTGCGTCGCCACGCCGAGCACATGGGCCTCACCCCCAGCTTCTCGATCCTCGACACCGACGACCAGACCCGCCTCCTCAAACAGGTCATGGAGGCCCTGAAGATAGACCCGAAACGCTGGACGCCGCAGGCCGTCATGGGTGTCCTGCAACGCTGGAAGGACCGCGGCCAGACCCCCGACCGCGTACCCGAAACCGAGGAAGGCGAGTTCGCCCACGGCCGCATGCGCGAGATCTACGCACAATATCAATCGCGCCTGCGCGCGCTCAACGCCGCCGACTTTGGTGATTTGCTGCTGCACACGACGGAAATTCTGCGCACGCAGCCGGACGTGCTCGCGCAGTACCACCGCACCTTCCGCTACATCCTGGTCGATGAATACCAGGACACCAACGTCGTCCAGTACCTTTGGCTGCGTCTGCTGGCACAACAACACAAGAACATCTGCTGCGTCGGCGACGATGACCAGTCCATCTATTCCTGGCGCGGCGCCGAAGTCGAAAACATCCTGCGTTTCGAACACGACTTCCCGGGTGCCAAGATCGTCCGCCTGGAGCGCAACTATCGCAGCACCGCCCCTATCCTCGCCGCCGCCGCCGGCCTGATCGCCAACAACGCCGGCCGCCTCGGCAAGACCCTGCGATCCGGCCTCACGGACGCCGCCGGCGACAAGGTCAGCGTCGTCAGCCTCTGGGACTCCGACGAGGAAGCCCGCATGGTCGGCGAACGCGTCGAGGCCTGGCGCCGCGAGGGCTGCAAACTCGCCGAAATGGCTATTCTCGTGCGCGCCGGCTTTCAGACCCGCTCGTTCGAAGAACGCATGATCACGCTCGCCATCCCCTACCGCGTGGTCGGCGGCCTGCGCTTCTACGAGCGCCAGGAGATACGCGACGCCATCGCCTACATGCGCGTCCTCCGCCAACCCTCCGACGACCTGGCCTTCGAACGCATCGTCAACCTCCCCCGCCGCGGCGTAGGCGACGTCGCCCTGCGCGCCATGCACGCCGCCGCCCGCGAGCAAACCATCGCGCTGTCCACCGCCGCCTTCCAACTCGCCCAGGCCGGCGCCCTGAAAGGCCGCCCCCGCGAAGCCATACGCGAACTCGGCGCCGGCTTCGCCCGCTGGCGCGAAATGCTGGAAACCGAAGGCCACGTCACCACAATCGCCACCATGCTGGACGAATCCGGCTACACGGAAATGTGGCGCCAGGACAAATCCGTCGAAGCCCCAGGCCGCCTGGAAAACCTGAAAGAACTCGTCCGCGCCATGGCGGATTTCGAAAACCTCTCAGGCTTCCTGGATCACGTCTCCCTCGTCATGGAAAATGAAGAACAGGCCGAAGCCGACCGCCTGAGCATGATGACCCTGCACGCCGCCAAAGGCCTGGAATTCGACCACGTCTTCCTTCCAGGCTGGGAAGAAGGCGTCTTCCCCAGCCAGCGCACCATGGACGAATCCGGCACCAAAGGCCTCGAGGAAGAACGCCGCCTGGCCTACGTGGGCCTCACCCGTGCTCGCCGTCGCGCCGTGGTCAGCCACGCCGCCAACCGCCGCATCTACGCCAACTGGCAAAGCAGCATCCCCAGTCGCTTCATCGAGGAACTCCCCGAAGCTCACACGGACCGCGCCGGCTCCGCCGCCCTGGCCCGCACGGCGCAGATCACCGCCCCCAGCGTGTTCAACAACGGCCCCCTCATCGCCCGCCGCGCCGAAGCCTGGGAAAACCCCGGCCGCCCCGCCCGCACGGACAAGATCACCGTCGGTCAGCGCGTTTTCCACGAAAAATTCGGCTACGGCGAAGTTACCGCGGCGGACGACGACCGGCTTGACATCAACTTCGAGAAAGCCGGTGCCAAGCGCGTCATGGACCGGTTCGTGGCTAAGGTTTGATGAGAAAGGCAAGGCCTTCTTTTTTGAAAAAAAGAAGCAAAAAACTTTTGGCTTGGCTGTCGCGGACTCATCAACAGACATGAGGCGCACTACACCGCTCGAGACTGTATTCGTGATAGTCCCCGAAGCTGCAGTCCCCGCCTACGAATCCGCCATCGCCCTCGCCTGCACAACGGTCGGGCTATTCATCGCCAACGAAGAACAAAAAACCTGGCGCGTGGAAGGTGTCAAACCCGTCAACCAATCCGAAGACGCCCTGCAACAAGGCCTCGCCCTCGCCGCCCTCATCACCAACATCCAAGCCGCCCTGCAACGCGAACCCACTGAAGCCGAAGGCTGGCTCGCCCGCACCTACGAAGCCTTCCCCGAACAGGCCATCGGCCGCCGCTTCGCCATACGCGGCACCCACCTCGCCACCCCCCGCCGCCCCAGCCGCCACACCCTCACCGTGGACGCCGGCCTGGCCTTTGGCAGCGGCGAACACGGCAGCACCCGCGGCTGCCTCCTGGCCCTGGAACGCGTCGCCCACCGCCGCCTCCGCCGCATCATCGACATGGGCTGCGGCTCCGGCATCCTCGCCATGGCCGCCGCCGCCCTCCTGCACCGCCCTGTCGTGGCGGTGGACAACGATCCCTGGTCCGTTCGCGTAACCGCCCAGAACGCCCGCCAGAACGCGCTACACCGCCTCATCCGCCCCCGCCTGGGCCACGGCTGGCAGAACACCGGCGCCGCCCGCTACGACCTGATCCTCGCCAACATCCTCGCCCGTCCCCTCTGCCAGATGTCCCCCCAACTCGCCGCCCACCTGGCCCCTAACGGCACCGTCATCCTGGCCGGCCTCCTCACCACCCAAATCCCGATGGTCCTGAACGCCCACCGTCGCCAGGGCCTACGCCTGGAACACACGCTGACCGATGGCCAATGGGCCACCCTGATCCTGCGCGGTCCCCGAACCTAGCTTGCCACGATCACGACCACCGGATATTCATCGCAGGATATCCAGCACGGCGGCTACCAAGATGCCCCTCTACATAAAGGACGACGCGACAGCTTCGCTCGTGGCACAGCTTGCCAAGCTGAAAGGCCTGTCCAAGCAGGATGCCGTAAAATTAGCCGTCAAAGCCGAACTCGACCGAACACTTGGCGCAGTTCCGCTTCGCGAGACGATGGCTGCCTGGCGGCGGGAAAATCCAATGCCGGCGCCCACCGGCGCACCTGCCGACAAATCTTTCTTCGACGGATTGTCCGGCGATCTCTGATGGTGTTCGTCGATGCCTCTGCCATGATTGCATTGATCGCCGGCGAGGATGACGCCGAGATGTTGGCAAACCGCCTCGACAAAGCAAATCCGCCACGGCTGTGTTCGGCTATCTCGGTGTGGGAGACAGTAGCTGGCCTGTGCCGCAGTTATAGGTATTCCGCAGATGCCGCCAGCAGAACGGTCCGCAGCTTTCTCTCTCATCATGAGTTCCGGTTCGTGCAGATCGGCGAGCCCGAACTGGCATCCGCCATCGCGGCCTACGCGCAATTTGGAAAAGGGCGCCATACGGCCGCGCTGAACATGGGCGACTGCTATGCCTATGCCTGCGCCAGGACAAACCGGGCAAAGCTGCTGTTCAAAGGCGATGATTTCACAACGACCGACATAGACCAGGCTACGTGATCCTCGCGCAAGTAACGCTGTATCCCCGCCCGTAGGGCTGCCTTCTTCATCTTTCGCCCCCAACAACGGTGCCCCGCATGACCCCCTCCGAACGCCTGACCGCCGTCCGCGCCGAACTCACCCGCCAGAACCTCGCCGCCTTCATCGTCCCCCGTGCTGACGAGCACCTCGGCGAATACGTCCCCCCCAGCGCCGAGCGCCTCGCCTGGCTGACCGGCTTCACCGGCTCGGCCGGCCTCGCCGTTGTCTTCCCGGACCGCGCCGCCGTGTTCAGTGACGGTCGCTATGTCCTCCAACTCGCCACCGAAACCGACTCCGCCTTGTGGGACCGCCAGCACATCACCGACACCCCGCCGCCCGCCTACGTCGCCGCCCACACCCAGCCAGGCGCCCCGATCGGCTACGACCCGTGGCTGATGAGCGAGGACTCCCTCGCCCGCTACCGTGAAGCCGGCCTGACCCTCACCCCCACCACCACAAACCCGATAGACGCCGCCTGGCAGGACCGCCCCGCGCCCCCCACAGCGCCCGCCGCGCTCCACGCCGAGGCGCACTCCGGCGAAACCTCCGCCGCCAAGCGCGCCCGCCTCGCCGAAACCCTACGCGCCGCCAAACAGGACGCGGCCGTCATCAGCGACCCAGCCTCGATCGCCTGGCTCCTCAACATACGCGGCCAGGACCTCGCCTATGTGCCGGTAGCCCTGGGCTTCGCCATCCTGCACGCGGACGCCGCCGTCGAACTCTTCATGCCTCCCGAAAAACTCCCCCAACCCGTGCGCGAAGCCCTCGGCAACCAGGTCGCCACCGCCCCCCGCGAAGCCCTGCCGGCCGCCCTGGCCGCCCTCTCCGGCAAGCGCGTCCGCCTGGACACCGTAGGCAGCCCTGCCTGGCTCGCCGACACCCTGCGCCAAGCCGGCGCCACCATTGCCGCCGCCCCAGACCCCTGCCTCGTCCCCAAAGCGCGCAAGAACCCCACCGAACAGCAAGGTGCGCGCGCCGCCCAGCACCGCGACGCCCTGGCCCTCGCCCGCTTCCTGCACTGGATCGAAGACGCAGCCGGCCACGAAACCGAACTCTCCGCCGCCGCCCAGCTCGTCCGCTTCCGCGCCGAAGCCCCCGAGTTCCGCGGCGAAAGCTTCCCCGCCATCAGCGCCGCCGGCGAGCACGGCGCCATCATGCACTACCGCGTGAGCCTAGAATCAGACCGCGCCATCCTCCCAGACGAGCTCTACCTGATCGACAGCGGCGCCCAATACACTGACGGCACCACCGACGTCACCCGAACCATCTGGACCGGCCCCAGCCTGCCCACCGCGGAGATTCGGGACCGCTACACCCGCGTCCTGAAAGGCCACATCGCCATCGCCACGCTGACCTTCCCGGACAACGTCGCCGGCGTCCGCCTGGACGCCTTTGCCCGCGCCGCCCTCTGGCAGGCCGGCCTGGATTTCGATCACGGCACCGGCCACGGCGTCGGCAGCTACCTCTCCGTCCACGAAGGCCCGGTCAGCATCTCTCCCCATTTGCGCGCCGCCACGCTGGAAGACGGCATGATCCTCTCCAACGAACCCGGCTTCTACCTGCCCGGGCAATACGGCATCCGCCTGGAAAACCTCGTCCTGGTGCAACCCGCCGCCTTCCCCACCGGCAAACCTTTTCATCGCTTCGAAACCCTGACCTGGGCGCCGTTCGACCGCCTGCTTATCGAGCCCTCGTTGCTCTCTCCCGCCGAGCTCGCCTGGCTGAATGCGTATCACGCCGAGGTCCACGCCCAGCTTGCGCCGCACCTGGCGCCGGATTTGCGCGATTGGCTGACGCTGGCTTGCGCGGTTATAGAGGGCAAGTAAGCAAGGCCTTCTTTTTTGAAAAAAAGAAGCAAAAAACTTTTGACTCCGCTGTCGCCGGCTCACCGGACAGGACCGCGACAGCCGTAGTAAAAGTTTTTTGCTTCTTTTTTTCAAAAAAGAAGGCCTT
>CAXTCL010000149.1:0-9465 GCA_964242035.1 uncultured Acetobacteraceae bacterium
AGCCCGTTGAACGCCGCGTTGGCGATGGCGATCATCCCCGCCGGCCCGTAGCTGAGCGGCACCAGCGCCAGATACAGCGTGGCCGACGCAAGCACGCCGGCATCCTGGGTGAAACGCGTGGCCACCCAGGCGCGCGCCACGTAGAGCACCACCGCAAGCAGCGCGCCGAAGCCGGCACAGAACCAGGCGGTGTCGCGCAGCGCCTCCTGCACTCGGCCGGTCCGCCCGGCGCCGGCGTTCTGGCCGGCAAACGGATTCATAACCGCGGACAGCGCGAAGAACAGCACCATGGCCACCGACTCCACGCGGGTGCCCAGGCCGAAACCCGCCACGGCCTGGTGGCCATACGGCGCCAGCAGGGCAGTGATCACGCCGGACGCCACGGGTATGACGCAGTTCGTGGCCGCGGCCGGCAGGCCCACGCGCAGGATACGCCTGGAGGAGCAGACGAACTCCCCCAGCTCCAGTCGGTCGAAAGACAGCAGTTCCAGGCGCCGCAGCCGCCAGATCGTGGCCACCAGCAGCGGCACCCAGGCGATCAGGCTGGAGAGCGGCGCGCCGATCAGCCCCAGCCCGTGCCAGCCGAAGCCGCCCAGTATGGTCAGCGGCGCCACCGCAAGGTTCAGCAGCGAGGAGGCAACCATGGCGGAGCCCTGGAACGTGGCGTCGCCGGCCGCGCGCGCGGCGGACAGGCCCACGGTGGCCACGAGCAGCAGGACGGCGCTGGGAAACCACATGCGCAGGTAGGCGGCGATGGCAGGTGCCAGGTCCGGGCCGGCGCCCAGCAGCCGCGCCAGCCAATGCGCGCCCAACATGCCGGCGGCCGCGCAGGCCAGGCCCACGAGCGCGGTCAGGATGAGCGCGTCCGCCACCAGGCGGGGCACGCCCTCCTCGGACGCCCCGATGGCGCGTGCGATGACCGAGGACGTGCCGGCGCCCAGCCCGATGGAGACGCTGAACACCACCATGGTGACGGGAAAGGCGAAGCTGATGGCGGCCAGCGCGTCCGGCCCGACCTGGCCCACGAACCACGCCTCTGCCAGCCGGTAGCCCAGCAGCGCCAGTATGCCCCAGGCGACCGGGACGGTCAGCCGCACCAGTTGCGCGGCCACGTTTCCCTGCGTCATCGGCTGTGGCGGCACGGCTTTGGCATTGGGGCGGGGCACGGTACTAGACTACGCCTTGCGGGTGGGCGAACGGAAGCTTTGCGGGCTACACAGGGCAAGGAAGCAAGGCCTTCTTTTTTGAAAAAAAGAAGCAAAAAACTTTTGACCCTGCTGTCGCCGACTCGTCGGATACTCGCCTGCTTACGCCGCTTCCAGAGCCTCTTCGCCCACGAACGCCTCGCTCGCCTCCAGGAGCACCGCCGTACTCACAGCATGGCAACGCGGTCCGAACCCGCCACCAGCGCTCTCCACCTGCCAGCCGCCGGCAGGGTGGCGCGCCACCGTCATCGGCAGCTGGCGCACCTTCGTGCCGTGCGACAGCGTGGCCACGATCCGGCCAGGCGCCGCGCCCTGAATGCAAATGATTTCCATGCCGACACACTCCTGATCTGCATCCGAGAATGCGCGCCACAGGTTACCGAGGCGTCAACAACACGCTATGGTGAGCAGATGAATGCCACGGTGCGTGCGCGCCTGCTGCGGTTGGCAGCCCTCTTGCTGCTTCCCGGGTTGGCGGCCTCCGCGCTGCTCACCTGGCGTGTGTTCGTGACCGCCCGTGCCGGGGCGGAGACGGCGCTGCGGGAGACCGCGCGCGGGCTGAGCCAGCTCGTGGACCGGGAATTCGGCCAAGCTGAGATCCTGCTGCACACACTGGCGGCCACCCAGGAGCTGCAGCGCGGCGACACGGCGGCGCTCGACCGGCTGGCGCGCGACACCACCATCATGGGCGGTGACATCGTGCTGGTGGACCAGGCCGGCCAGGAGCTCCTCGATACCGGCGTGCCGGCAGGCGCGGCGCTGCCGAAGACCGCGCCCCCCGGCGGCTGGGCGGCCGAGCAGGTGGGGGTTCCCGCCGTCCAGCCGCTTGCCGCGGCGTCCGGCGAAGCGGCATCGAGCGTGCAGGTGGTGCTGCCGGTCGGCCGGTCCGGCCAGCACGTCTATGACCTCAAGCTCGTCCTGCCCCCGCGCGCCCTGCAGGCCATACTGGCCAGCGAGAAGCTGCCCGCCGGCTGGACCGCCGCCATCGTGGACACCGGCGGATACGTGGCCGCGCGCACCCGCGAGCCGGAGCGCTATCTGGGCCACCGCGCCGGGCCGAGCCTGCTGGCGGGGCTGGCCGAGTCCGACGAGGGCACGCGGGACGGCGCCGGCCTTGATGGCACTCGTGTGGTGCTCGCCTTCAGCCGCTCGGCCGCCTCGCGCTGGACGGCGGTGGTCTCGGCCCCGCGCGCGCTGGTGGCGCAGAGCGGGCTGCAATCAACCACGCTGCTGGCCCTGTTCGGATCGGCCGCCATACTGGGCGGACTGCTCGGCGCGCGCCGCGTGGCGCGGCGCATCGCCAAGCCGGTGGAAGCCCTGGCCGAGGCGGCGCGGCGGCTGGGCGACGATGAGAGCTGGGCTCCTGTGCCGCCCGGCCTGGCGGAGACCGACGCGGTCGCGCGTGCCATGTATGCCGCCGCGCAATCCCTGCGGGAGCGGCAGGCCGCACTCGGGGAGCTGAACGCCAGCCTGACCGAGCGCGTCGCCGCGCGCACACACGAGCTGGCGCAGGCGAACCACGCGCTGGACGAGCAGCGGCGCAGCCTGGCCGCCATACTGGACCAGATGCCGGCCGGCGTGCTGGTGCACACCGCGGCGCGCGTTCTGGTCTTTTCCAACCACGAGGCCCGCCGCCTGCTCGGCCACAGTGAGGCGGAGCTCGCTTTGGCACCCTGGCCGGAGGTGCGCCAGGGCGGCCACCTGATCACCCGGGAACAGTCGCCCACCGCACTGGCCTGCCGCGGCATACCCACCGAACGCGCGCTGCTGAGCGTGACCTGCGGCAGCGGCCGCTCCGGCGAGCTGGAGGTGAGCGCCAGCGCGCTGCGCGACACCGAGGGCCAAGTGACCTCCGCGGTGACCATCCTGCAGGACGTGACCGCCCGGCTGGAGGCCGAGGAGGCGCGCCGGCGCAGCCAACGCCTGGAGGCGGTGGGCCAGTTGACCGGCGGCGTGGCGCACGAGTTCAACAACCTGCTGATGGCGGTCACCGGCTGCCTGGAGCTGCTGGAGAGACCCGTCTCCCTGCTCGGCGACCAGCGCGCCGTCTCGCTGCTGGCGAACGCCGCGCGCGCGGCCGGGCGGGGCAGCCGCCTCACCACGCAGCTGCTGGCCTTCGCGCGCCGGCAGACCCTGCTGATGGAGCCGGTGGACTTGGACGCGCTGGTGCTCGGCATGAAGGAGCTTCTGGAGGGCACGCTCGGGCGCGCGGTGCGGGTGGTGGTGGAGCCGGGCGCGGGCGACTGGGCGGCGATGGCGGACGCCTCCCAGGTGGAGCTGACCCTGCTAAACCTGGCCATCAACGCGCGCGACGCCATGCCCGGCGGCGGCACGCTGACAATACGCACCGCGCGCGTGCGCACCGGGGCGCCCACGCGCGCCGAGGACCCGCCGGCCGGCGACTACGCCACGCTCCATGTCAGCGACACCGGCCAGGGCATGACGCCGCACGTCCTGGCCCGCGCGTTCGAACCCTTCTTCACCACCAAGGATGCGGGCCGCGGCACCGGCCTGGGGCTGCCGCAGGTGCTCGGCGTGGCGCAGCAGATGGGCGGCGGCGTCAGCATCGCCAGCCGGGAAGGGGCGGGCACCACGGTCAGCGTGTTCCTGCCGCGCAGCGGCGGGCAGGCGCAGGTCGCGTCCCGGCCGGAGCCGGTGGCCCGCCCTGTGCTGGACGGCGCCCGGGTGCTGGTCGTGGACGACGATCTGGACGTGCGCATGGTGACGCGGGCGATACTGGAAGAGCTGGGCGGCGTTGTCATGGAGGCGGAGAGCGGTGCGGCGGCGTTGCTGGTCATACGTACGCTGCGCGTGGACCTGGTGCTCGCCGACCTGACGATGCCGAACATGACGGGCATCGAGCTGGCCGATGAGGTGGCCAGGCTGGCGCCGGACTTGCCGGTGGTGCTGATGACCGGTTATGGGCCGGACGCGCTGGCGGACCCCGGACCGCACATACGTGACACGCTGCAGAAGCCGTTCCGGGCGGATGCGCTGGCGCGGGCGCTGGCTGGAGCGTTGGAGTTGGTAGGCAAGTGAAGGCAAGCAGTTCTTTTTTGAAAAAAAGAACTAAAAAACTTTTATCCCCGCCGCCTGCCCGCCGTCACGCGCCGGTCCTGCAGGCACGCGTATTGGCAGAACCAGAAGAGGCCACGGTGCAGGCGGGGGGACAAAAGTTTTTTGGTTCTTTTTTTCAAAAAAGAACTGCTTGCTTGCTTACGTCTCCATGAACATCGAAATCATAATCCTCGACGAGCGCCTGCGCGCCTGGGGCCTGCCCAGTTACCAGAGCGAAATGGCCGCCGCGATCGACCTGCACGCCTGTCTGGACCAGCCGATCCACTTGGCCCCGGGATCGTCGGCCCAGCTCATCCCCGCCGGCTTCGCGCTGCACATGGGCCAGTCCGGCATGACGGCGCTGATCGTGCCGCGCTCCGGCCTGGGTCACAAACAGGGGCTGGTGCTGGGAAACCTGGTGGGCGTGATCGATGCGGACTACACCGGCCCGATCATGGTCAGCGCCTGGAACCGGGCGGCACCCGGCACGCCGCCCGTCGTCATCCAGCCGGGCGACAGGATCGCCCAGATGATGTTCGTGCCCATACTGCGGCCTGCGTTCACGGTCGTGGAGGCGTTTGCCAGGACGACGGCGCGGGGAGCGGGCGGGTTTGGCTCCACTGGTTGAGGCGGAGGCGCCGGCGTCCGCGGGCGGCGGGCTGCTGAAGGGCCTGGTCTTGCTGGGGTGCTTGCTGGCGGCCGGCTACGCGGCGCGGCTGGCCGGCGCCGGGCTGCTGACGCATGCGCAGGCGAGCTGGCAGGGCGGGGCGGCGCTGGTGGCAGCCGGCGCGCTGCTGTCCGCGGCAGGGGTGCCGCGGCAGGCGGTGGCGTTCGCCGGCGGTTACGCGTTCGGCGTGTGGCAGGGCGGCGCGCTGGCGCTGCTGGCGCAGATGCTCGGCTGCCTGGCGGATTTCTGGTTCGCCCGCGTGCTGGCGCGCGACTGGGCGCGTCGCCGCGTCACCGGGCGGCTGGCCAGGCTGGACCGCTTCCTGTCCGCCAGGCCGTTCACCGCCAGCCTGACGCTGCGGCTGCTGCCGGTGGGCAACAACCTGGCGCTGAACCTGCTGGCCGGGGTCTCCGCCATGCCGCCCTGGCCGTTCCTGGCCGCCACGCTGCTGGGCTACCTGCCGCAGACGGCGACCTTCGCGCTGGCCGGCAGCGGCGTGCACGTGGACCGCGCCTACCAGATCGGCCTGGCGGCGGCGCTGTTCGCGGGTTCGGCTCTGTTGGGGCTCCTGCTGCTCAGGACCGGAAAGGTTGGCCAGGACGCGTCGTCCCCGCCAGACCGGGCGCCATCCCCGTCATAGCCTACCTGCCCAGCCTGCAGGACCTGGCGCCGCTGGTGGGGCTGGCGGTGGTGGCGCTGACGTTCGTCTTGATGGGACGGCGGATCGCCCGCGCCGCGCCGGAGGTGGCGCTGGTTGCCGGCTGGGGCGCCTACTGCCTGCTGATGACCGCCTGGGCCACGCTGCTGCCGTTCTCGCTGCGGCTCGGCTTCGGCATGTTCGCCGTGCTGGCCGCCACCGGCCCGCGCGAGGCGCGCGCGCCCTCTACGTCGCGCGAGGCAGGCGCGCCTTCCGGCGCATGGCGCACGGCGCTGCTAGGCGCGCCGCTTTTCCTGGTGCTGGCGCCCGCATTGCCCAGCCAGATCGACACCTGGCTGAACCTGCTGCCCAACCTGGCCTACCTGTTCGACCACGCTGCCCTGCCGAAGGATGGCGGGCCGCCGAGCTGGTCCTTCCTGCCAGGCGCTCCCTACAACACGCAGTTCGTGGGTTTCGCCATCAGCCTCGTCTCCAGCGGGCTGCAATCACGCGGGATGGCGGGCAATGCGCTCAGCCTGTTTAACGCGCTGCTTCTCTGCGCCGCCGGGCTGCGGCTGGCCCGCGTGGTGGCGCTGCTGCCAGCCCGGCCCGCCTGGTGGGCCTGCGCCGCCGGCCTGCTGCTCGCCGTGCCGCTCAACCCGGGCTTCGTGCCACGCGTGTTCCTCGCCAGCTACGGCGAGGCGCCGCTGGCCGTCACGCTGATGTTCGCCGTGGTGCTCGGCGCCGATTTGTTCGCCGCCATGCGCGCGGGCGCGCCGGTCGCCGGCCTGCTAGCGTGCCTGGCGCTGGTCCTGGCCGCGATGGTGGAGATCAAGCAATCCGCGCTGGGCCTGCTGCTGCCGTTCGCCGGCACGCTGCTGGTGCTGGGCCTGGCCGCCCCCGGTATCGAACGGCGGCGCTGGGCGGCGGCGGTGGGCCTGGCCGCCGCGCCGGCGCTGGCGCTGTATCTGCTGTGGCGCTGGTACGTGCTGGGACATTTCGCCGTGGGCGAGCTGAAGATGCTGCCGCTCGGGCAATGGCACCTGGCTCTGCTGCCGCGTATCATCGGCGGGATCGCCTGGGCGATCTTCCAGAAAGCCACGTATTTCGCGGCCGTCGCCGCCGTGCTGTATGCCGCCTGGCGGGAGGCCCGCCTGCGGCCCTGGCAGCGCCCCGCCATCGTGCTGGCGCTGGGCGCCGGGCTGGTGGCCGGGTTCAATGCGTTTCTGCTGTTCACCTATGTGGCGCACTTCCCCGCCGTCTGGGCGATCAACGCGCACTCCTATTTCCGCTACATGTCCCAGCTCTCGCTGGTGATCATGCTGGGCCTGGCCACCTGGCTGCGCCCCGCGGCCGCGGTTTGGCTGGCGCGCTGGCCCGACGCCTGGCGCCGGCGCGCGGCCGCGGGCGCGATCGCGCTGACAATCCTGCTCCCCGTCGCCGGCGCACATATGCTCCGGTTCGACCTGGACGCGCCGCAGCCCCTGCTGTGGGACCTGGCGCACCGCACGGCCGCCCTGGTGCCGGACGGCACGCGTCTGGCCCTGGTGATGCCGGGCGACGGCGACGACGCGGTGGGCAGCCTGCTGCGCGGCGTGCTGCTGTTCACGCCGCCACGCCGCCCGCATCTGGATTTTCGCAGCGAACTGGCGGCCACGCCGGCCGCGCTCGAAGACGCGCGCCGGGCAGGGTTCACGCACGCGCTCGTCACCTGCGCGCCTGGCGGGCTGGCGGGGCTGCCGGCTGGGGTGAGCGGGCTGCTGGCGTTTGACGATGGTGGGTGGCACCCGGTCGCGGCCTGGCCTTTGCCTACGGGGCTGGGACGCATGCGGTATTCGGCGATGCTGCCGCATGGGGCGTTTTGCGACAGATAGGCAAGCAAGGCCTTCTTTTTTGAAAAAAAGAAGCAAAAAACTTTTGCTCCCCCGCCTGCACGACGGTGCGGCCTGGTTCTGCCAGCGTGCGCTTTTGCAGGAAGAGGGCGGGCCGTGGTGCAGGCGGGAAGCAAAAGTTTTTTGCTTCTTTTTTTCAAAAAAGAAGGCCTTTCTTGCCTATGCTGACTGACCCCTTCGCCCAATTCGAAACCTGGCTGGCCGAAGCCGCCAGGACCGAACCCAACGACCCCAACGCCATGACCCTGGCCACCGCCACGCCGGACGGCCGGCCAAGCGCGCGCATGGTGCTGCTGAAGGGCGCAGACCAGGACGGCTTCGTGTTCTACACCAACACGCAAAGCCGAAAGGGCGGCGAGCTGGCCGCTAACCAGGCGGTGGCGCTGCTGTTCCACTGGAAGACCCTGACCAGGCAGGTGCGCGTGGAAGGCCGCGCCAGCCCGGTAAGCCCGGCCGAGGCGGATGCGTATTACGCATCCCGCGCGCGCGTCTCCCGCCTGGGCGCCTGGGCGTCCGACCAATCCCGTCCGCTGGACAGGCGGGAGACGCTGGAGGCGCGCGTGGCGGCGCTGGAGGCGCGTTTTCCTGGCGACGACATCCCGCGCCCGCCGCACTGGTCCGGCTTCCGCGTGCGGCCGGACAGCTTCGAATTCTGGCAGGACATGCCTTACCGGCTGCATGACCGCACGGTGTTCACCCGCGCCGGCGACGGCTGGACCACGGAGAAGTTGTATCCCTGAACGCTATGCCTGCGACCCGACGCGGGCCTGGGCCGCGCCGGCAAGCACGCGTTCGCATGTGTGACGGGCGGCGCCCCTGCCGATGCACGTCAAAGATGCGCTGCGTCCCTCAACACAAGTCCGCGACCGAGCGACGGCTCTGTCAAGGCGACCCGGAAGATGATCTCGCTGTTTCAGAGGCTTAACGGAAAACTTCCCGGGTCTACGTAGCCGTCCAATCCGTTGCGAATCCATTGACGCTCCACAGCGGCTCCGTATGTTGATCGGAACGAACGGGGGCTGCGTCATGCGCCTTGGAAAGCTGGCTGTGCTGGCCTGTCTGACATTCATTTTCCTGGCGCACAGTCAAGCCGCGTCCGCCGGTGTGATCACGTATTCCCAGACCCTGCACGTCTCCACCGGCAGTCTCGATGGTCGCGCGTTCATCCTCGCCCTACCGGATTTCAACACGAAACTCGGAACGCTGACGCAAATATCGCTGCAGTTTACCGGCACGGTCTTCGACCAGGTAGTGTTCGAGGAGGGATCGCCTGAAGGCGGAACGTTCGTGGCCGCCAACAATGCGCAGTTGCTGGCGGGCGGCTTCTCACCGCAAACCCTCTACAGCCTGGCTGACGGCTGTTTCATGTTCAGCGCCGGAACCGCCAGCGCCTATTCGACGACAACGCAAGCAGCGTTCACTGCCTTCGTGGCCGACGCGGCCTTGCCGCAATACACGACAGGGCTGCCGCCCGGCTATGAATCCACCGTATTGAACTTCGGCTTCACCCTGCTGGATGCAGACGGCAAGCGCGTGGGCGGCGTGTCCGACGGCGAGACCACCTTCGACGGCCAGGTCCTGGAGAGCTACACCTACACAGCCGTATCGGTCCTCGAGCCGGGAACGTTGACGCTTGCGGTATCCGGCATAGTCGCGTTCGGCGCACTGCGGCGGCGGAGCGGAGTCTGGCAAGAAGAAGCAAGGCCTTCTTTTTTGAAAAAAAGAAGCAAAAAACTTTTGTCCTGACGCTGTTTAAATGTCTAGGTGCGTCTGAAGAACCAGGCTGCTGTAAGTGCGAGGAAGTAAAGTTTTTCAGTCCTCTTTTTAAGAGAGGACTGCTTGCCTTTCGTAAGTCGACGTCCAGACCGCTTGATCTAATACCAAGCCGCGCTGAGCGTAACACATACAAATCAAGCTTCTGCTTCCCCCCCGTATTTCCAGCGTCCGGATATGTCCGGATACACCGAAGCGACTGAACCTGCGCCAGGGATCAAAAGTTTTTTGCTT
>CAXTCL010000150.1:0-9350 GCA_964242035.1 uncultured Acetobacteraceae bacterium
AGCTCAACAGCGAGCAGACGGATCAACTCAATCCTTATCTAGGCCAGCCCCAAAAACTTTGTCCCCCGCATCTGCAGCGCCCGGGCTTCTCCGGATGATTCCGGGCGCCTGAGAGGCGGGAGTCAAAAGTTTTTTGCTTCTTTTTTGTAAAAAAGAAGGCCTTCCTTGCCTTTCTAGGCGGCTCGCACCGCCGCCAGCGCATCCCGAACCGTAGCGGCGCGCTCACCCTCCACCGGCACCACGATCGGCCGCTCATCCGCCCGCGGCTCCTCCAGCGTCTTCAACTGGCTTTCCAGCAGGCTCGCCGGCATGAAATGCCCGGTGCGCTGACGCAGACGCTCTTCCAGCACCGCCGCGTCCGCCTTTAGATACAGCAGCCTTACGTTCGCCCGCCCACCGACCAGATCAGCCCGATAGGCCCGCTTCAGCGCCGAGCAGGTGATCAGGCCAGGCTCGCCAGCCGCCACGCGCGCGTCGATCCAGCCACGCACGCTGGCCAGCCACGGCGCCCTGTCGGCGTCCGTGAGCGGAATGCCGTGGTGCATCTTCTGCACGTTTGACGGCGGATGCAGCGCGTCGCCCTCCTGATAGGGCCAGTGCAGCTCCTCGTTCATCGCCTCAGCGACGGTGGATTTCCCGGAACCGGAAACGCCCATGACGATGAAGACGGAGTGACCGCCCGCGCCGCTCATGAACGCTGGAAGCGGCTGACGCCCTCGGCGCCGGCCACCAGCGCCATTTCCGCCATTCCCACGAACAGCCCCGTCTCCACCACGCCCACGATCTCCCGTAGCTTGCGGTCCGTGACCGCGGCGTCCGCAATGGCGCCGAAGCCGCAGTCGAGGATGTAGTTGCCGCCATCGGTAAGGTAGGGCGCACCGTTCGGCAGCAGCCGCCGTGTGACGGTGGTCGCCAGCTCCGCCAGGCGCTTGGCCGTGAGCTCCCAGGCGAATGGCGTGACCTCGATCGGGACCGGCGCCGTGGTGCCAAGCCAGTCGACGAGCTTGGGGCTGTCGGCGATGATGATCAGCCGTTTTGCCGCACTGGCGACCAGCTTTTCCCGCAGCAATGCGCCGCCCAGGCCTTTCACCAAGTCCAAATTGTCGCGCTTGATCTCGTCGGCGCCGTCCACGCAGATGTCTATGCTGGTGTGGTGGGAAAAATCGGTGATCTGCAGGCCGCCGGCGCGCGCCTGTGCGGCGCTGCGCTCTGAGGTGGGGATGCAGACGATGTCCGGCCTGCGGGCTATTAACGCCTCAATGAAGAACGCTGCGGTGGAGCCTGTGCCCAGGCCTACCACCATGCCGTTCTGGATCAGGTCGGCGGCCTGGCTGGCGGCGTCTCGTTTCAGGTCGTCACGTGAGGGCATCGAGCACCTTTAGGGAAGTAAGCAAGGCCTTCTTTTTTGCAAAAAAGAAGCAAAAAACTTTTGACTCCGCTGTCGCGGATTTATCCGGTGAGTCCGCGACAGCGGAGCAAAAGTTTTTTGCTTCTTTTTTCAAAAAAGAAGGCCTTGCTTACTTAACTGCCGCCTCATCCGTAAACCACATCATTTCCCCAGCGGACATAACCCGCGCCGCCGGCTGAGACCTGTCTCCATCCAGCACCAACCGCAGCACGCTCGCCTTGCCGGCGCCCGCGACGAGAAACGCCACGAACTGGCTGCACGCGATTGCCGGATAGGTCAGCGTGAGCCGCGGCTGCGGCACGTTTTCGGTGACCGGCGCCACCCAGGCGAGCGTCTCGTCCAGCGAGGCGGTGCCGGGGAACAGCGAGGCGGTGTGGCCGTTCTCGCCCAGGCCCAGCAGCACCACGTCGAACAGCGGCCGCGTCATGTCGAGCGATTCGGCGCCGTAATAGGCTTGCAGGCTCGCCTGGTAGTCGCGCGCGGCCGCGGCCGGGTCGCCGCTGACCGGCATCGGATGCACGTTGGCGAGCGGGATCGGCACGTGATCCAACAGGGCCAGGCGGGCCATGCGGTAGTTGCTGTCCGGGTGGTCGTGGGGGACGAACCGCTCATCGCCCCAGAACAGGTGCGTGCGCTCCCAGGGGAAGCGCGCGGCGCGCGCGGGCTCGGCCAGGACCTCGAACAGGCGCTTGGGCGTGGAGCCGCCGGACATGGCAATGCTGAACCTGCCGGTCGCGGCGGCGGCCAGGCCGGTCAGCCAGTCTGCCACGTGGCCGGCCAGCGCGTCCGGGTCAGCCAAGGTAATGATGGCGCGCTCAGTCATGGGCGGCCTCCAGGATGAAGCGTTCGATGGCGTTGGCGAAGCCCTCGTCCTCGCTGGACGTGGTGACCTCGTTTGCCTGCTTCTTCACCGCGTCGCTGGCGTTGCCCATGGCGATGGAGAGGCCGCTTTTCTTGAACATCAGCACGTCGTTCGGCTGGTCGCCTATGGTGGCGATCTCGCTGGTCTTCAGGCCGAGCCGTTCGGCGAGGTAGCCGATGGCGTAGCCTTTGTTCGCGTCCGGGTGGGTGACGTCCAGGTAGTACGGTTGCGAGCGCGCCGCCGACGCGGTGGCGCCCAGCGCGTCCTGCACCTCGCGTTCCACCCGTTCGGCGCGCTGCGCATCATCCGTGACACCCACGATCTTCACCGCCTGGTCCAGCGCGTCGCCGAAATCGGCGGTGACGGTCGGCTCGAACTTCACCGTCCACGCCTCGCGCGATACATGCGGCGCATCCTTGTCGTGCACGAACCATGTCTCACCGGTGTACACCCACGCATCCAGGCCGCCATCTTGCAGCAGTTTCATCGTGCGGTCGGCAACCTCGCGCGGCAGCGTGCGCGCGGCGATCGGCGAGAGGTCCGGGTTCACCCACATGCCGCCGTTGAAGCCGGCCAGCGGCGTGTCTATGCCCAGCGGGGCCACCAGCATCTGCATGCCGCGTGGCGGGCGGCCGCTGGTGATGGCAAACTTGATGCCCTGCTCGCGCAGTTTCCCGACGGCGGCGATGGCGCGGTCCGTCAGGTGCTTTTCCTTGGTGACCAGCGTACCGTCCACGTCGGCCAGCAGCAGCTTTATGCCTGCCATGATCTATCCTTTTGCGTTGTGCGGGAGGATGAAGTCCTCCACGGCCTGCGCCCAGCCGCTGTCCTGGTTGCTGGCCGTCACGTAATCCGCGCGCGCCTGCATGTCCGCCGGCGCGTTGCCCATGGCTATCTTGAAGACAGCGACCTCGAACATCGGCAGGTCGTTGTGCATGTCGCCGATGCAGGCGGTCTCGGCTAGATCTACGCCGAGCAGGTGCGCGGCCTGGCGCACCGCCTCGCCCTTGTTGGCTTGCGGGTGGGTGATGTCCAGGTAGTAGTCCTGGCTGCGATGCACGGCGGCGCTGCCGGCGAGGCGGCGTTGCAGCTCTTCCTCGCAGGCGCGCAGTTTGGCGAAATCTTTCGAGGCCGCCATGATCTTGCCGGCGCGGTCCGCGTATTCCGCAAGATCCTTCACCACACGGTGTTCCATGCGCACCGTGCGCTGTTCCCAACTTACGTAGTCGCCGTCAGGGTCGGTCAGCAGCCACTCGTCCGTGGTGAACAGCCAGGGCGCAATGCCTTGGGACTGCAGATACGCCAGCGCTTCGCGCGCGGCATCTTCGGCCAGCAGTTCCGCGCGCAGAACCTCGCCTGCCTGCGTGGTGAACACGCCGCCGTTGAAGGCCGCGCGCGGCGTCTCAAGGTGCAAGGCGTCGGCGAAGATGGCGACGCCGTGTGGCGGCCTGCTGCTGACGAGCACGAGTTTGATGCCGTGCTGAACGAGCATGTCGGCGGCTGCGCGCACACGCGGCGTCAACTCCTTGTCCTTGGTGACCAGCGTGCCGTCTATGTCGGATACCAGCAGGCGTATCATCGTTAGCACCCGATCCAGCTGCGATGGTCCCTGTGCAGCATCTCGGCGGATTCGTCGGGCCCCTGGCTGCCTGCGGCATAGGGATGCACGTGGATATGTCCGGCATCCCACGCGTCCAATGCGGGCTGCACGATCGACCAGCCGGCTTCCACGTTGTCGGCGCGCTGGAACAATGTGGCGTCGCCCACGAGGCAATCGTAGAGCAGGGTTTCGTAGCCGGTGCTCGGGCCTTCGTGGAAGTAATCCGCGTAGTTGAAGTTCATGCTGACGCCGCCGAGTTTCACACGCGGCCCAGGCAGTTTTGCACTGAACTGGAGTGTCACGCCTTCGGTCGGCTGGATGTGCAGGAACATGATGTTCGGCGTCAGCTTGTTCACCGGCGTGTCGCGGAACAGGGCGAACGGCGCCTGCTTGAAGTGGACGGAGACTTCCGTGCAGCGCCGCGCCAGGCGCTTTCCCGTGCGTATGTAGAACGGCACGCCGGCCCAGCGCCAGTTGTCTATCCCCAGCTTCATGGCGATGTAAGTCTCCGTGCTGGAGAGCGAGTCCACGTCCGGCTCCTGCCGGTAGCCCCGGACGGCTTCGGTCCCGTAATGGCCGGCGCGATATTGGCCGCGCACCACGTCATGTATGGCCGCGCGTCCTGCCAGGGGATGTATCGCCTGTATCACCTTGGCCTTCTCGGAGCGCACGGCATCCGCGTCAAAGGAGGTCGGCGCTTCCATTGCCACCATGGAGAGGAGCTGGAAGATGTGGTTCGGCACCATGTCCCGCATGGCCCCGGTGCCCTCGTAGAACTTGCCGCGCAGTTCCACGCCCACTGTTTCGGCAACCGTGATCTGCACGTGGTCGATGTTGTCGCGTTTCCAGATCGGCTCGAAGATGCCGTTGGAGAAACGCAGCGCCATGATGTTCTGAACCGTCTCCTTGCCCAGATAATGGTCGATCCGGTAAATCTGGCTTTCCTGCATGACGGCGAGCAGCGACGCGTTCAGCGCACGCGCGCTGGCCAGATCGTGGCCGAACGGTTTTTCCACAACCATGCGCCGGAAGGCGCCGTCCTCCTCGCGCAATAGGCCGGCGCGGGATAATTGTTCGGCCAGCACGTCGAAGAAGCGCGCAGCCGTCGCGCAGTAGAACACGACGTTGCCGGAGCCCGATATCGCCTTGCCCAGGCGCTCGAAGGTCTCCGGATTGGCAAAATCGCCTGACAGGTAGCTGAGCCGTTCGCTCATCCAGTCCCAGGATGGCTGGTCGAGCTTGGCCGTGCTGTCGCCGCGGCGTTCGGTGACGAAATGCGTCATCGCCTCGCCGAGATGGGCGCGGAATGCACCGTCATCCATCTCGCGCACGTCTACGCCGATGATGTGGAACGCGTCGTCCAGCAATCCGGCGAGGCGCAGGTTGTAGAGCGCGGGCATAAGCAGCCGGCGCGTGAGGTCTCCGCCGGCGCCGAAGATCACGAAATGGCAGGCCGGCGCCTGGGTCGCTTTCGACAGCGCGGCCGGGTCACTCAGGTCTGGGTGGGCGCTGTGGTGGTCCATTTGCGCGTCCTCGCGTCAGAAGAAAGAAAGCAGTTCTTTTTCGAGAAAAAGAACCAAAAAGCTTTTGCTCCGCTGTCGCGGACTCACTGGATAGATCGGCGACAGCGGAGCAAAAGTCTTTTGCTTCTTTTCTTCAGAAAAGAAGGCCTTCCTTTCTCAATGCGGCTCCACATGCCCGCCAAACTTGTTACGCATTGCGCTAAGCAGCTTCTCGCCGAACGTATTCCCCGAGCGCGACCGGAACCGCGCAAACAGCGACGTGGACAGCACAGGCACCGGTATCGCCTCCTCGATCGCCGCCTCCACCGTCCAGCGCCCCTCGCCGGAGTCGCTGACGTGTCCGGTGAACTCGCTGAGTGTGGGGTTCTCCGCCAGTGCGGCGGCGGTCAGGTCCAGCAGCCAGGAGGAGACCACGCTGCCGCGGCGCCACACTTCGGCGATGTCGGGCAGGTTGAGCGTGAAGCGCTGATCTTCGGCGAGATCGGTCGATGCCTTGCCCTGCAGGACGTCGAAACCTTCCGCGTAGGCCTGCATCATTCCGTATTCGATGCCGTTATGCACCATCTTCACGAAATGCCCGGAGCCGGCCGGGCCGCAATACATGTAGCCCTGCTCCGGCCGTGGGTCGCCACCCTTGCGTTCCTTGGTGCGGCCGATGTCGCCCATGCCTGGCGCCAGCGTGGCGAAGATCGGGTCGAGCCGGGACACCACCTTGTCCGGGCCGCCAATCATCATGCAGTAGCCGCGCTCCAGGCCCCAGACGCCGCCCGAGGTTCCCACGTCCACGTAATCGATGCCGCGTTCGCGCAGCTTGGCGGCGCGGCGTATGTCATCCTTATAGAACGTGTTGCCGCCATCGATGATGGTGTCGCCGGCTTCCATGTGTTCGGAGAGGGTCTTGATGGTGTCCTCGGTGATTTCGCCGGCCGGCAGCATCACCCACACCGCGCGCGGCTTTTCCAGCGCGCCAAGCAGGTCGGCCAGGTCCTTTGCACCCTTGGCGCCTTCGCCGGACACGCGCGCCACAGCGTCCGCGCTGTGGTCGTACACCACGCAGTGATGGCCCGCGCGCATCAGGCGCACGCTTATGTTCCCGCCCATCCGGCCCAGGCCAATTACGCCTAACTGCATGTGTTTTCCTTCAAGAAATACGGTCGGGATGCTGCCCTGGCACGCCGGCGCGGCAAGCAGCCGCGTGCGGGACGGGGCCAGCCGGCCCCGTCCCGATGATTACGCCAGTGCTTCCTCTACCGCCTTGGTCAGCGCGGAAAGGCCGGCTTCGATGTCGGAACCGATGTGTACGCGCATGGCGCGGCGGCCGCGCTCGGCCAGCACGCCGAAATCGCCGCGCGCCTGCGCGGCCTTGACCGTGCTGAAGCTGTAGGTCTCGCCGGGCACTGCCAGGTCCGCGCGGTCGTCCGCGGTGATCTGGAGGAACACCCCGCTGTTCGGCCCGCCCTTGTAGGCCTGGCCGGTGGAATGCAGGAACCGCGGCCCGAACTCCCCCGCCACGGCCAGATGCGTGCGGTCCCTGATCACCAGCCGCAGCTTCTGCATCAGGGCGACCGTCTCCGGCTTGCGCTCTACATACGCCAGAATGCCCACGTAATCGCCGGCATGCGCCCGCTTGAACTGCGTGCGCAACACCTCGACCAGGCTGGTGCCACCTTTCAGGGCGGCCGCGTTCTTCTCGTCGGCAAACAGCTTGACGTCACCGAAGGTGGCAAACGGCGTCTCGTCCGGCAGCTTGCCGGTCTTCGTCACCGTATCCGTCAGTTCGCGCGTCTTGATTTTGCTGGCTTCCACATCCGGCTGGTCGAACGGGTCGATGTCCATGATGCTGCCTGAGACGGCGACCGCGAACTCCCACAGGAAGAACTGCTGCCCGAGCTCCTGGTGCCCGTTGATCCCCACGCGCACGACGGGATGGCCGGCCTTTTCCAGGACGGCGATCGCGCTGTCCTGCTCCGCATCGGACTGGTCGTCGGCGTGCAGATAGGCAAACAGCCTGTCGTCGCCATACATGTTGGGCGGCGCCAGCATAGCGTTGTCGATCGGCACCAGACCGCGGCCGATCTTGCCGGTGCTCTCGGCGACCAGCTGCTCCAGCCATGCGCCGAGGTCGGCGATGCTGGGAGAGGCCACGATCGTGACCTTGTCGTGACCGGCGCGCTGGCACTCGCCCAGGATTACCCCGAGCACCACGCCGGGGTTTGCCGAAGGCGGCGTGCCCGGCGAACATGCCTGCACGAGAGTCTGGGTGGATTTCAGGAATGCGCGCACGTCGATCCCGATGGCGGCCGCAGGCACCATGCCGAAATTGGAAAGCACGGAATACCGCCCGCCGATGCCCGGGTCGCCGTAGAAGATCTTGCGGAAGCCATCACTTTCGGCCGTCTTCTGCAGGGAGCTGCCAGGGTCGGTGATCGCCACAAAATGCTGGCCGACCTTGTCCGCCCCAACCGCCGCCTGCATCTTGTCCCAAAAATACGCTTTCAGGATGTTCGGCTCCAAGGTGCCGCCGGACTTGCTCGACACGATGCACAGCGTCTTGGGAAGATCGACCGCGTTCTCAAACGTCTTGATCTGCTGCGGGTCCGTGCTGTCCAGCACGTGCAGCTCCGGCCAGCCGGCGCGCTTGCCGAACGTCTTGCCAAACACTTCCGGGCCTAGGCTGGAGCCGCCCATGCCGAGCAGCAGCACGTGGGTGAAGCCGGCAGCTTGCACATCCTTCTGGAAGGCTTCGAGCTCGTCTGCGTGCTCCAGGCGCTCGGCCACGATGTCCAGCCATGCCAGCCACTTGGCCTCCGAGCCACCCGTCCAAAGCGACGCGTCACGCGCCCACATGCGGCGGACCGAGCCCTCCTTGCGCCATTTTTCCAGGCTGGCATCCACCGACTTGTCGATCGCTTCCGGCAGCGTGTAGTGCAGGGACGCCACGTTGCTGCCGAGCAGCGTCGCGCGCTTCTTGGCCACTGCCAGTAGCAGCGCGTCGGCTGCGTCGGCGAACAGCTTCACACCGTCTTCCACGAGTTGCTTGGTGACACCCGGAAGATCGAGTTTCAGGCGTTCGACTTCCGCCATTACATGGCGTGCGTCGTCCATGTTCTCGGTCAGCGACGCGCGCACGCGGCCATGGTCGCGGAACGCGTCCATCGTGGCGGGCGGAATCGTATCGACCGTGTCGCGGCCTACGAGTTCCTCGACATACAGCACGTCGCTATACGCCTTGTCCTTCACGCCTGTGCTGGCCCAGAGCAGGCGCTGCGGGTTGGCGCCGGCGGCCGCGAGCTTCTTCCAGCGGTCGCTGGCGACCATGTCCGTGTAGAGCACGTAAGCCATCTTCGCGTTGGCGATGGCCACCTTGCCGCGCAGCTTCTTGAGTGCGTCGGCATCGCGGTCCCCGGCGGCCACACGCTCGTCGATCTTCTTGTCGATCTGCGCGTCGATACGGCTGACGAAGAAGCTGGCGACGCTGGAGAGGCGGCTGATGTCCTCGCCTTTGGCGTGTCGGTCCTCAAGCCCGGCGATGTAGGCTTCCGCCACCGCCTTGTAGGCGTCGTTGGAGAACAGCAGCGTAACGTTGATGTTGATGCCTTCGGAGATCAGCGTGCGTATCGCGGGCACGCATTCCGGCGTGCCTGGCACCTTCACCATCAGGTTCGGCCGGTCCACCCATTTGTGTAGGCGGCGCGCTTCGGTGACGGTGTCTTCCATCCGCAGCGCGAGGTAGGGCGAGACCTCCAGGCTGACGAAGCCGTCCAGGCCTTTGGTGCGCTCGAACACAGGGTGCAGCACCGCGGCCACGGCCCGTATGTCGGCTACGGCCATGGTCTCGTAGATCTCCTGGGCATCCTTCATGCCGCCCAGGGCCAGCGTCTTGAACTCGGCGTCGTAATCGTTGCCGGAGCCCATCGCCTTTTCGAAGATCGACGGGTTGGAGGTGACGCCGCCCAG
>CAXTCL010000151.1:0-8052 GCA_964242035.1 uncultured Acetobacteraceae bacterium
GCGGATGGGTGCCGCGGGAGTGGGGGCGGCCGGGCGGGGGACCATGGAGCTCGGGAGATGGACGGCGGGGCCGCCGCCCTGGTTCCCTGCCGGGCCGCCCATCTGGCTGGGGCGGGCGCCCGGGATATGCACGCCGCCTTGCTGGCGGAGGCCGGGCTGCGGGGCGGCCTGCATGGGCTTGGGGGCGGGTGCTGCCGGGCGCGGCGGCGGGGCGTCTTTCTTGGTGCCGGCGACGGCGGCCGGGGTGAGCGCCAGCATGGCCACGCACAGTGCGGCGGCGCGTTGCCAGCGCGTGGCTGGCGGGGACGTGGCGGGTTTCATTACGGAGAGGTTCGGCCGGGTGGTGCAATGAAGGCAAACAACAAGAGCGTGACAATGAGGAAGAAAGGCCTTCTTTTTTGAAAAGAAGAAGCAAAAAACTTTTCCTTCTTGCGGCTGCACGGGCGTGCGCATCAATTCCGCAACCGCGCGCACTGGTAGACCCGGCGCGCGCGCCCATGCAGCCGCCAAGAGAAAAAGTTTTGCTTCTTTTTAAAAAAGAAGCCTTACTTACTTTACAGCTTCGCACGTCAAGGTTGCGAACGACCCAGCGGCGCGGTTGTAATGCTCGCCACCCGCGGCGGCCAGGATGGCGCGATACGAAGATCGAACGATTCCGCACCGCGCGAGCCGGCGTTGCGGGGCGCGCTGTACAGCACGTAGTCGATGATGCCGGAGGCGGTGCACTGGCCGGCGCTGCAGGTGACGGCGAGCGTATCGGGGCGGATGACGAAGCTGCGCTCGGGCCAGCGTTTCAGGTAGGCGATCTGCTCTGCGGCGACGACGCGGCGCGGTAGCGGGCGGCTGTAGAACTGCACCGGGTCCTGCAATGACTGCTCGAGGAAGGCTTCGACCGGCTGGGCTGGACCGGACAGGGTGGCGTAATAGAGCTGCACGAAGCTGCGGATGCGGGCCTCGGGGCCAGCTTGCGGCGGCTGGGGGGGCGGTGCTGGCGCGGGTGTTGGCTTGGATGTTGGGGCGGGGGTCGGGGCTGGAGAGGGAGAGGCTTCGGGTTCGGCCTCGCTGCCGGCGAGGGTGTCGTGCCAGGCGTGCAGCTGTGTCTGGAAGTGCCAGGCGGTGGCCGCGCCCGTCAGCACCAGCAGGAGCGCCAGCGGCCAGATGAGGCCGCTGGCCAGGCGGCGCCTTGTGGCCAGGCGGCGCAGATGCAGCGCGGTGGCCTCTGCCGTGTCGAGCGTGGTGGACAGGCTGCGCGCGAGGCGGTCCATGGCGCCCTCGAAGTCGCTCGACAGGTCGAGTCGCTGGGCGCTGGTGGCCTGGTAGCTGAGCGCGCCGGTGACCTCGGAGCCGTCGATGAGCACGGGCACGATCGCGCGGTCGTGCCGGCTCGCGATGGAGGTCTCCTTGGGCATCTCCTTCGAGGCCACGGCATTGCGCGACAGCACCAGCAGCATGACCGGTGCTGCTTCGATGGCGGCGACGATATGGGCCTGGTAGTCGGCGCCGGGCGGGATGTCGCGCGCCGAGATCCAGCAGGTCAGGCGACGGCGCTCGAGCGCGGCGACGAGGCGATGGGCGGCCTCTGCGTCACGCGAGGCGTAGCTGATGAAGATGGCGTGGGCCGTCCGGGCCGTGCCGGGGGAGGATGGGGTGGGCGCCATGCGCGGCCTGGGCTCCGCTCAGAGTTCGATGGGGTGCGGCCGGCGGACCGGCTCGGGGAAGAAGCGGGAGGGGAAGGCGTAATCGTCGGGGACGCCGTGCGTCCACCAGGCCGCGGCTTCGGGCGGGGCGCCGGGGGCGAGGATGAGGATGTTGGCGCGCGAGACGATGTAGGCGTGGGCCAGCTCGTACTGGCGGCGGCGGCGGTCGAGGTTGGCGGGGTCGGGCGGCTGCGGGTTGCGGGTCATGGCGCTGGCGCGGCTGAAGCGCATGGGCAGGTCGATGCGCTGTTCGGCCGCGGCGGCCAGGCGGTGGAAGGTTGCGAGGTCGTGCGGCGGGGCGGCGGTGGCGGGCTCGGCCGGTGGGGGGAAGTCCTCGCGCATGATCTCGTAGGGTAGCGGCAGGATGGCGCGGACGGGGATGCCGAGGCTGGCGGCCTGTATGGCGGCGTGGCATCCGGCGCCTGGCGTGAGCGCGGTCAGCACCAGCGGTGCGGTGCCCGGGTAGGCCCTCAGGAGCTCGGTCAGGTGCAGCGTGAGATCGGGTTGGGCGAGGGCCGGGGCCGTTGAAGGGTCGTTGGGCAGGGCGCCGGGCGGGGCCGTCGCGGGGCCGGTGGGCAGGGCGCCGATGATGCCTATGACGAGCGCGGTTGCGAGATGCTGGCCGGCGGCGTGGGCGACCTTGGGCATGGCTTCGATCTGCGCCGCGTCGAGCGTCCTTTCGTGTGGGTCGAGGCTTTCCCAGGCAACGAGATCGGGGTGGACGGCCACCGCATCGAGCCGGTGTGCGGCGTAGCGCCAGCCATTGGCGAGGCGCTCGGCGTTATAGCGCGCATGTTCCAGCCGGCAGAGGTCGGCGGCGTGGGCGTGCAGGGCAGAGATGTCGGGCGGTGCCACGGCGCGGCCGGGCACCAGGCGGCAGCCGGCGGCGCGCGCCTTGATGGCGAGGTGGTCGTAGGCGCGGACGTTGGATTCGCGCATTTGCGGCGAAAGGGTCTGCCATGACTCTTGCGCGGTGCGCGCTGCTGCCGGGCCGCCGCTGTAGGGGACGGCCGCGCGGCGGTCGAGATAGGCCTGGTGGATGGCGGCGGCGCCGTTCTCGCTGGCCTCGTCGAGCACCTGGCCGGGGCGGGACAGGGCGCCGGCGGGGCCGAAGATGGCTTCCACGGCGCCGAAGTCTGACAGTCCGTCGGGCGGCGGGGTGGGGCGGGGCTGCGGGGCGCCGGCGCGGCTTGGGCTGCCGGCCGGCATGGATGCCTCGGGCCCGTGTGTGTCGAACAGGCGGCCGATGCCTGCGCGGCTGGTGAGGCGGACAAAGATGGGGGCGGCGTGGGTGCCGGCGCGGGCGGCGGCGTGTGTGTCGGCCGCGTCCGCGGGGGGGCCAGGCGGCTCGAGCAGCCAGCGGCGAAGCGAGAGCGCCAGGTTGAAGCAGTGTGCCGGGTCGTCGAAGGCCACGATATGGGCGGTGGCGTCGGGCGGCAGGAGCGCCACCTGGTCGGCGAGGAGGCCGCCGGAGGCGATGTGCACGGCGTGGACACTGAGCGTGATCACCTTGTCGATCCCAGGATCCTCGGCGAACAGGGCGGCGATCGCCGCCTCGCCGCGCTGGTCGATGACGGTGATGCGGAGCAGGGGCGGCGGGGTCGCGAGCGCCGGGCGGGTGACGTAGAGCTGGGCGGCCTCCTTGACGATGGCGCGGCCGGCCTGGCCCAGGCCGAAGACGACCAGGTGGATTTGCTTCTGGCCGAACGCGTCGGCCAGAACGTCGAACTGGTGGGATAGCAGGAGCTGGCGGGCGGCCAGCATGTGGCGGGTGAGCAGGCGCAGGCGCAGGGGCCCGCGAAGGCGGTGCAGCTGGTCGAGGCGCTGGGACAGGCCGCGGTCTTCCAGAAGCAGCACGGCGCGGGTGGTGGTAGGGGGGTGGCTGGGCCAGTCCTGCAGCTCGGCCAGGAAGTCGAGCTGGGAGGCGGCGTCGGGCAGGAAGGAGATGATGTGCGGCGCGTGCCGGATGAGGCCGCGCGGCGGCTGACCTGGGGCGGGGTGGCGGCGGCGGAAGGTGGCGATGCCGGCGTGCCGGCAGGAATCCGCCAGGCGGCCGGTGCGGGTGTCGGTGAAGATCAGGGGCAGGTAGGTGACGGGCTTCTCGCCGAGCTGCGCCGTGCTGCGCGACAGGGCGCGGGCGGCGGCCAGGCTGCTGTCGGTGAGGCCGATGAGGGCCACGGAGCGGCGGTGGCGGACATGCAGCAGGTAGAGGGCGCGGAGCTGGAGCAGGGCGGGGCGCAGGCGGTCGGTGATGAGGTAGATGGCGCTGGTGGCGACGAAGAGCGGCGCCACGATGGCGAGCAGGCGGAAGAGGAGACTGTCGGTTCCGGCGTCCTTGCCGAACGCCCAGTCGCTGTCGTGGGCGAGCAGGCCGAGGCTGCGGTAGGCGACCTCGGAGGGGCTCGCGTGCGGTCCCGACACGTAGAGGCAGATGGCGCCCAGGCCCACGATCGCGGCGAAGACGACGAGGATGGAGGCGGGGAGAAAGCTGCGCGCGCCGGGGAGCGGGTCGGCGTCTTCGCCGGGGGGCTTGGCTGCGATGTCTGGCACTGTCATCCCCGGGCAGGACGCAGTACATGACGTACGGGTAATACTTTGGCAAGCCTCGCCGGTGACGGGCAGAGCGAACCGGGCTCGGCTCGCGGCGGGGCGGGCAAAATGACCGGTTTCGAACTGCAGCAGCGAGGCGTTGACAGCGACAGTGACGCTGTCTGGCCAGGTTGCCACCCTGCAAGGCCCGGTTGCCTCGCGCACGCTGCGCGGTGATCCAGTTGTCCAGGGCTCCCTGGCACGCGTGACATAGCCTGATGGCTGCCGTCATGGATCCTGTCGCGTGCGCGTGGCATGATGGTGCGTGTGCAACGACTACGGCAATCGCATCGCCTACCAAGATTACGTCGAGGAGTTCGCCCACCTGCGCATTCCGCTAGTGTTCCCGCCGCCGGAAGCGGCGTCGAACCTTGAGCCGCGCGACGAGATCTGGCCGACCGATACGGCCCCGGTGATCCGCGCCGCGGAGGGTGGCACGGCACTCCTGCAGCTGCCGTGGGGGCTGGCACCAGGTCGCCCAGGCGGCCGTGCCGTCATCAACATGCGCTCCGAGGGCCGGGCGTTCGCGCGTGGCCGCTGCCTGGTGCCCGCCTCGCACTACTACGAGTTCACCGGCACCAGGAGCCCGAAGACGCGCTGGCGCTTCACCCGCGCGGGCCAGGACTGGTTCTGCTTCGCCGGCCTGATCGGCCGCGGCCCGGGCGATGCGGAAACGTTCGCGCTGCTCACCGTTGATGGCGGACCCGACGTCACGCCGTATCACGACAGGCAGCCCGTTGTGCTGGATCGAAACGCCTGGGCAGGCTGGCTCGACGGCTCGGCATCCGCGACCACACTGCTGCTGCCGTCGGCTGTGGGCACGCTCGACGTGGTCGAGGCGCCGCGGACTGCGAGCGGCGACTGATCCGGATGGTTCGGACCACCTTTCTTCCGGTGATCTCGTTGAGAAGCGACCGCCGCATGCCCTGGATGTTTCCGGAGGCTATCGGCGTCTAGCGTCGCAACGAGAGAGCGAGCGTGCGGACTAGCAACAACTCGGGAAATTCGAGGAGACTAAGATTTCAGCCATGCGAGCAGTGGAGGGGCTACAAATGAGGGCGTGCATCGACAGCCTGCGGCAAGCCACCCATGCAGCGGCCCGCTGGCTTACATCCTCTCCGCAAACAAGCCCACTCCCGCGAGCCGGGGGGACAGCAGCCGTACGTCTGACACTACTCCTAGTCCTGTGTTTCGCGAGCGGCGCCCTCGCGCAGCCGGTCGTCTTTGACAAGCCGCTCGGCGCGGACCCGGAGGTCGGCGTTCAACGCTGCACCTACTATTCCGACCTGACGGTGCGAGAGACCCAGACCGACTCACCGGGCACCGGCCCGACCTACCTGCTGCCTGGCGCCGCCGGAAGCAAACGGGCGAAGTGTGGTCCGGGAGGTCGCAAGCTGAATACGAGCGAACAGGCCTTCGTCGGCCGGAAAAGCGGTTTCCTGTTCTTCGTGCCAACGGACGCCAACGGCGCCGAAGCCTTCGAAGTCTTGTTGGTGAGGGACGGGAGCAAAGTCTACGACGACGTCATGGAGCCCGAAGCGTTCAAGTCCGCATCGGTATCGGGCGAGACGCTCCACCTCGTCTACACACGGGGCTACGACGGCTCGTGCTCGCTGCTCACGGACGGCGCCTGCTGGGCGAAGATGATGAAGGAAGGGAAGTTCGCCAAGGCGATCTCGGAGCGGGCCCCGCCCGTAGCGGCCTGCCAAGCAGGTTACAATGCGAATGGCGCAAAGGACGCACCGACTTCCACCAGCGAGATCACATACGACGTGGACGTCACGATCGAGCCGGGCAAGAAAGCGGTGGTCAACTCGCGTGGTGTCCTCGGTTGCAAGGCGGCGGGGTGACCTAAGCCGGCTACCATTGCGCACGCACCAGGCGATCGGTTTCTTAGACTTCGTGGACGCGTTCGCTTCAAGAAACGCCACGCCTTCCGGATGCGGCAAGCGTTCGCGCTGACGGCGGAGCCGTTGCGCCAACGCAGGGTCGATCGCGCCTAAACAAGCCCGTCCCGGCCGTCCACATTTCAGGCGCGCTCGATGGCACTTGTCATCTTCTGTGAGTGGCGATCGTCGTCGGAGCGCGACGTGCACCTCGAGGCGCGTTGACGCTCTCTGTCCTTGAGTTCCGTCCAGACAACCGGGTCCTCGACGCGTTCCGTCCCCGGTGATTGTCGAATACGTCAATGGTGCCAAGCGGCGCCGGTATAGAAGAAGCGGCCAAGGCCGACGGTGAAGATCAGGCAGCCGTAGACGCTGTGTTCCAGGCAGGTCAGCGACAACGAGTGATGGCGTGCGTAGTCGCGCGCAAACAGCAATCCGCCTAGAGCCGTCATGGCGATCGCGATCCAGTTGAGGAAGATGACATGCGCGAATCCGAACGAGGTTGCGCTCACCAAGATCAATGCAAAGTCGCTGCGGAAGAGCGCGCGGAAGCGGTGAAAAAAGAGCGACCTGTAAAGCATCTCCTGCGGCCAGACCGAGAGTAGCGGGTAGAGCACCATTATGATCGCCCAGAACAACGGGCGTTGCCGCGGCAGGCCAAGGAAGAGGTTCGGGAAAGCGAGCCACGTGGCGACTGCGATCAGGGGCGCGAGTATTATGAACCGAAGGGCGATGCCGCGAACTTCGCGCCACAGCGCCGGCCGGGGCAGCGGTCCTTGCCCGCGCGTGCCGGCGAGGGCAATCAGCGCGCCAAGCCAAAGTGCGACGAACAGTATGCCGGGGCGATGCAGAGCCAGGATCGCCAGCGGGCCACCGACGTAGATCGCCATGAACTCCAAGGCAAGTTGGAGACGGAAAAGGCCTGAACGCTTACTCCGGCCCCGTGCACGCGCGATCTCGTCGTTCATGCGAGACAATCTGCCAGCAAAGCGCCTTCGCGTGTCAGCGGAGAACGTGGCAGCGGCCATCTTTCTCCCGAGGCGAACGCTGCGCGCCCGGCTAGGAGCGGGCCAACACAGACGGTTCTGCTGGTCGGCTTAGCCTGGCCAGCAGCCAACGGTCGGAAGGCGTCGAGATCGTCCGGTCGACTGCCCACCCCTTACCGCCTAAGCGAGCGCGACGGTGGGTGGGAACCACAGCCAGCCCAGGCGCAGGTCGCCGTCCGACTAGCGGAACAGCCACACGGCAGGCCAGACGACGAACATGTGGCTCAGGTAGATCTCGTAGCTGAGCCTGCCACAGGACCGCAGCCACCCGGTGCAGGCCGCGATGCGAGCGGCGCCCCAACCACGGCCGAATGCCACGGCCAGCGCCGCGGTGCCGAACGTGAGCACCAGCATCGTCGCCTCGCCCAGCACCTTCCAAAGCAAATCCTCGACTACCAGCACCGCGCTGACGCAGGCGACGCCGAGCCAGCCCAACGCGGTCGGCAGGTATCCGCCAGTCCGCGGCGACCGGCCCATCCACAAAGCAGCCAACACGCCGGTGGCGATTGCCGCCGTGCCGGGCAGGTAGGCCTTCTCCTGCCAGATATCGTTGCCCGACAGCATGCCGCGCGTGACCGGCAGCGAGACCGCCAGAATCAGCAGCGGCACGACCAGCAGGGCGGTGCCGCGCCTGGTCAGCAGGCAAGCGAGCGGAAAGCCCACGTAGAACAGCTCCTCAATCGACAGCGACCACAGAACGTCCCAGCCCGCGGGCAGGTAGCCGGTGCGGCCCTCGTACCAGTTCAGGTGCAGCCCCAGCACGGACAGCAGGGCGCGCCTGAGCGACTGCCGGGCCGGGTCGATCGCGAACTCCGGCACGCGGGCCAGGTCGCA
>CAXTCL010000151.1:8152-9243 GCA_964242035.1 uncultured Acetobacteraceae bacterium
CATTGCCTGCGACCGCGGTCTCTCCCGCCATCCGGCTTGCTCCTTGGTGACGTGGCACTGAAACAGCGGGCGCTCTGTGCTGCAACCCGCTTGATGGCCTAGAACCGCGGCCGTTGGTCATTCGCTCGCTCGCGGACGCGGCACAATTGCTCTACGATCGAAAGGAGCGGCACGGAGATGTCCTTGGCAGTCAAACGGCCAGACGGCAGCGCCGGCGATGCCGATTACGGTGTCATTGGCAATGGTTACGTCCGGTATCGCCAGGCAGAACCACGTATCGAGGCGCTCATTGCGCAGGCGCTCGGCATGGCGCGCCGCGTGCTCAACGTTGGTGCCGGTGCAGGCTCGTACGAGCCAACAGGCCGAGAGACGACCGCCGTCGAACCGTCAGCTGCAATGCGCGCGCAGCGGCCAGCGTACCTGCCAGCAGCGCTCGACGCAGTGGCGGAGGACCTGCCGTTCCCGGACGGCCATTTCGACGCTGCCATGGCGACGTTTACTGTCCACCAATGGAGCGACCTCGACGCCGGCTTGTCGGAGATGCGCCGGGTGACGCGCGGCCCGATCGTCATCCTGTCCTGCGACCCAGACGTCGTGCAACGATTCTGGTTGAACGACTACGCGCCTGGCGTGCTGGCGGCGGAGGCCAGGCGCTATCCGCCCCTAAGCCGGATCACGGAAGCCCTCGGCGGCAACGTCGTCGCTCCGGATGTGCCGATACCGTTGGACTGCGCCGACGGCTTCAATGAGGCCTATTACGGGCGGCCTGAACGCCTGCTGGAGGCTGGCGCCCGCCTGGCGTGCTCCGCGTGGAGTTTCGTCACGCCGGACGTCGAGGCCGGCTACGTCGACCATTTGCGCCGCGCGCTAGATGATGGCAGCTGGGACGCCCGGCACGGTGCGTTGCGCCGGCAGCCGACGTTCGACGGCTCGTTGCGGTTGATCATTGCAAGTCCCTGATTTGTGTCGCGGGAGACACCATCGCCGGCGACTGTCAATCGGCACGCAAAAGGGGCTCTGACTCACTTTCGGTGCGGTTCGGCAGCAGGCGTCATGCACGGACGACGAGGCGTGCTCGGAGGAGGTCGAGG
>CAXTCL010000152.1:0-9206 GCA_964242035.1 uncultured Acetobacteraceae bacterium
TTCGCGACCCTGATACACCGCGCATCACCATGGACCGCCCGGCGGACTACCTGCACGCGCAGCACACGCTGCGGAGCTGGTTCTTCACTACGGATCACAAGCGCATCGCGCTGCTTTATCTGGCCTCCATCACCGGGTTTTTCATCCTCGGCGCGATCGCGGCCGGGCTGGTACGGCTGAGCCTGGTGGTTCCGAACGGGCAGATCTTCAGCAACGACACCTACAACAAGCTATTCACCATGCACGGCGTGATCATGATCTGGTTCTTCCTGATCCCGTCGATCCCCGCCACGTTCGGCAACTTCCTGATCCCGCTGATGATCGGCGCGAAGGACCTGGCGTTTCCGCGGCTGAACCTGCTGAGCTGGTACGTGTTCATGCTCGGGTCGCTGTTCACGATCTTCGTGCTGATCGTAGGCGGCGTGGATACCGGTTGGACGTTCTACGCGCCGTTCAGCACCACGTATTCGAACACCTACGTTATTCCCGCCTTGATAGGCGTCATCATCGTCGGGTTCTCGTCCATCCTGACAGGGCTGAACTTCGTCGTCACCATACACAAGATGCGCTGCCCGGGCATGACTTGGTTCCGCATGCCGATCTTCGTGTGGACGCATTATGCGGTCAGCCTGATTTTCTTGCTGGGCACGCCGGTGATCACGCTGGCGCTGATATTGCTGGTGATGGAGCGCGCCTTCCACATCGGCGTGTTCGATCCGCGTTTGGGCGGCGACCCGGTGCTGTTCGAGCATCTTTTCTGGTTCTACTCGCACCCCGCGGTGTACATCATGGTGCTGCCCGGTATGGGCGTGATCACCGAGTTGGTGGCGGCGTTCTCGCAGAAGCGTGTGTTCGGCTACAAGTTCGTGGCTTATGCCAGCATCGGCCTGGCCTCGATCACCTTCCTGGTGTGGGGCCACCACATGTTCGTCAACGGCCAGAGCCAGTTGGCCAGCACCGTATTCTCCTTTCTCAGCTTCGCGGTGGCCATACCGTCAGCGGTGAAGGTGTACAACTGGACGGCGACGATACATAAGGGGACCATCCGGCTGGATACGCCAATGCTCTACGCGATGGGCTATATCGGCCTGTTCGTGCTGGGCGGGCTGACCGGGCTGTTCCTGGCCACACTGGCGGTGGATGCGCATCTGCACGATACGTATTTCGTGGTGGCGCATTTCCACTACATAATGGTGGGCGGCACCATGCTTGCCTTCCTGGGCGGCCTGCATTACTGGTGGCCAAAATTCACCGGACGGATGTATCCGGAAGCCTGGGGTCGTGTCGGCGCTTTCCTGATCTTTATCGGCTTTAACGTCACCTTCTTTCCGCAATTCATCCTCGGCTATCTCGGCATGCCGCGGCGCTACCACTCGTATCCGCCGGAATTCCAGTTGCTCAACATCCTCTCCAGCGCGGGCAGCACCATTCTCGCCGTGGGCTATCTGTTTCCGCTGAGCTACCTGATCTGGTCGCTATGGTTCGGCAAGAAGGCGCCGGCCAATCCCTGGCAGGCAAAAGGGCTGGAGTGGACGACGTCTTCACCGCCGCCGCCGCACAACTTTCTGCGCACACCTGTCGTGGACTACCAGCCCTACGACTATGCCAACAAGACGCGTGACAATGGCTAGCGGCGGGATCGTCGCAGAGCCCGTCGATCTGGAGCTCGCAGAGCAATTCACGACCAAGGAGCAGCAGCGCGAAGCGGCGACGCTCGGCATGTGGGCCTGGCTGCTGACTGAGCTGCTGTTGTTCGCCGGCCTGTTCCTGTGCGCGCTGATACTGCGCATACAGCACCCGCAATCCGTGACGCTCGTGACCACGCATCTGAAGTTCTGGATCGGCGCCACGAACACCGTGGTGCTTATCTGCTCCAGCCTGACGATGTCGGCCGCCATCGTCACCTCCCGCCTGGGGTGGCGCCGCTTCATGCTGGGGGCCATGCTGGCCACGGCCGCCCTAGGAAGCCTGTTCCTGCTGCTGAAGGGTTTCGAATACTACCAGGACTACAGCGAGCACATGATGCCGTTCCTGGCCGATCGCTCCTACGTGCTGGCGCACGACCAGGCGAGCGTGTTGTTCCTCGATGTGTATTACATCACGACCGGCCTGCACGGCGTCCACCTGATCACCGGCGTGTCCATCCTGCTATGGCTGACCTGGAAGGCCAGCAGGCCGGCCTTTCTGCAGATGCATCAGAACCGCATCGAGATCTATGGCCTGTACTGGCATTTCATCGACCTGATCTGGATCATCGTCTTCCCCGTCCTCTACGTTCTGAACCGCTGAGGCCTGTGATGTCGCGCGACGATTGGCAAACCCTTTGGCGGCACATGCGGCCGGCCGTGCTCAGTTTCATGCTCCTGCTTGCCTTGCTGAGCGTGAATGTGGTGCTGGGGGCGACGCTGCCGTTCTCTTGGGCCTACATCATTGAAGGTGTGGTGGTGGTGTGCATGGTGCTCACCGTGCTGCTGGTTTCCATGGAGGTGCTGCAGGAGCCGCCCTTGATGCGGCTGTTTGCAGGGCTCGGCTTCTTCTGGGTGGCAATCATGTTCACCATGACACTCGTGGACTACCTCTCCCGATAAGAAGGCCGGATCGGTCCCTGCCGAACCGAAGCGCCAGCAACAGCAGGAGCAAAAGTTTCTTGCTTCTTTTTTCAAAAAAAGAAGGCCTTGCTTTCTTCTCCCCACCAAACATTGAACATGCACCGCCCTGGGCGAGCAAACCCGCCGCTCCATGTTGTTAGACAAAACCGGAGCCACATGATGCTAAAACTCAAGCCGATCAGCCAGCAGGTCATCGTACTTACGGGTGCTACATCCGGCATAGGGTTGTCCACGGCGCGCCTGGCCGCCGAGCGTGGCGCCAAGCTGCTCCTTGTTGCCCGCAACGAGGAAGCGCTTACGGAGCTTGCAGGCGAGATCAATGCCAAGGGCGGACATGCGGCCTACGCCGTGGCGGACGTGGCCGAGAAATCGCAGGTGGATGCTGCCGCGGCGAAAGCCATTGCCGAATTTGGGCATTTTGACACTTGGGTGAACGATGCCGGCGCCTTCATGTATGGGCGGATGATGGACACGAAGTTGGAAGACCAGCGGCGCGTGTTTGATGTGGTGTATTGGGGCGTGGTGCACGGCACGCTGGCGGCAGCCGCACATCTAAAGGCGGCTGGCGGCTCGATCGTCAATGTCGGCAGCGTGCTTGGCGAGTTCGCCATTCCGTATCAGGGGCCGTACTGCGCTGCGAAGTTCGCCGTAAAGGGTTTCACCGAGGCGTTCCGGCGCGAGACGGAGGCGGCGGGCGATCCGATATCGCTGACGCTGATAAAGCCTGCGGCGATCGACACGGCTTTCATGGAGCATGCGCGCAATGCGATGGGCAGCGCCGGGACCCGAAACCCGCCGCCGGCGTATCATCCGCATCTGGTTGCGCGCGCCATCCTGCATGGTTGCGAACACGGCAACCGCGACATCACGATCGGCGGCGCCGGCGGGCTTTCCCTGGTGATCGCGAACCAGGCGGCGCCGCGTGTAATGGACTGGGTGTTCTCCAAGGTTGGTCGCATCACGCAGGTCAGCCGCAACCCCGGCGATCCGGCGCGGCGCGACAACCTCTATGAAGTGCGCGAGGATATGGGTGAGCGCAGCACCCTGCGCCCGTTCACGCGCAAGACGAGCCTGTTGCTTGAAGCGCAGCTCAATCCTGCGGCGACGGCGATTGCCGCGGCACTCGGAACGCTAGCGTTGGGAGCGGCGGCACGGCGCCGTCGGTGACGCCCGTCAAACTCGCGTGACGACAATCCGAGCGGCGGTGCGGGGCGTTGCGCGATTGGACTTCATCTAAAAGGAAGATTTTTCATGGACGGCGACGCACACGGCAACAAGCTTCACGAGATCTACCACACGGGCCTGCGTAATCTTCAGGCGCTTGAGCAGACGGCGATCGAACTCACCGAACGACAGGTGGAACGGCTTGAGAACTATCCGGAGATGAAGGCCCGGTTGTTCCAGCATTGCGAGGAGTCAAAGGAGCAAGCGCGTCGCCTGGAAGCTATCCTGGAACGCCATGGGACCAGCTCTTCGAGTGCAAAGAATGCCGTCACGTCCGTCATGGGTAACGTGGCCGCGGCGCTGCATGCGCCGGCGCCGGATGAGATCTTGAAGAACACGTTTGCGAATTACGCGTTCGAGCATCAGGAGATCGCGTCCTACACGAGCCTGATCGCGATGGCGGAGCAGGTGGGCGACGCGGCTGCAGTGCCTGTGTTGAAGCAGTCGCTCGCCGAGGAACAGTCGATGGCTGATTTCATAAAGGCGGCCATTGTGCCGACAACACAGAAATTCATGACGTTGACGCAGGCTGGGCAGACAGCTGGAGCGTAGAAGATAACCGACGGTCACTCTCCGGCAGGACACGGGAGTTTTCCTGCCGGAGCGACGATCTGGGCGCGTCGTTTACTTTGAACTACCGGGCATTCGCTCGCTTTGCTTCTTTGAATGTCCGGTCGCGTTAAGCGAGACACATAGAAAGCAAGCAGTCCTTTTTTGAAAAAAAGGACAAAAAACTTTTACTTTCCGCATCTGCAGCGTCTGGGCATGTCCGGACAGACCAAAGCGACTGAACCAGCACCAGGGATCAAAAGTTTTTTGCTTCTTTTTTTCAAAAAAGAAGGCCTTTCTTGCTTGTACAAGTCTCAACCTCAACGCGGGCTGGTATGATCCAACAGGACAGCCCTTTAGCCTGCCGGCAAGACTGGCTGGGCTGTTGCGGCGGTTCCCAGCGACGCAGCCATGATGACGACAACGCCGAGCGCCTGAAGCAAGGTAAGCTGTTCGCCGAGGAACATCAGACCAAGTAGCGCGCCGATCGCCGGTTCCACACTGGTCAGCGACCCGTACACGCGCGTTGACAGGCCGGTGAGTGCGACCATCTCCAGCGAGAACGGCAGCGCGCTGGAGAAAATTGCGACGGCAAACATGCTGGGCAGCAAAGCAATGTTGAAATTTGCCAACTGCATGCGTGCCAGGCCGAACGGCACGATGACGATGGCGGCGATGACGATTCCCAGGGCGGTTGTGGTGATGCCGTGCACGCCGCCGGCGCGTTGCCCGAACACTGTGTAGGCGGCCCAGCAGACGCCGGCGCCCAGGGCGGCAAGGATGCCGGGCATATTGAGCGCGTGACGCGCCTCGCCCAGCGGCAGCAGGCAGAGCAGGCCGGCCACCGCGAGGATGGTCCAGGCGAGATCGGCCCAACGGCGTGAGAGCACAATGGCCAGCGTAAGGGGGCCGGTGAACTCGAGGGCAACGGCGATGCCGAGCGGGATGCGCTGGATCGCGGTGTAGAACAGCAGGTTCATCACGCCGAGCGTGCCACCATAGGCGAGCAGCATGGGCACATGGGCGCGCGTGATGGTGGCGCGCCAGGGGCGCAGGATGGGGAGCAGGATAAGCGCGCTCAGGCCCAGGCGGATCGCCGTGGTGCCTGGAGCGCCGAAGACGGGAAAGAGGTGCTTTGCGGCGACCGCGCCGAACTGGATGGAGACCATGCCGGCCAGGAGCGCAAGGAAGGGTTTCACAGGAAGGAAGCAAGGCCTTCTTTTTTGAAAAAAAGAAGCAAAAAACTTTTGCTCCCCGTCGGCGGCTGCGGAGAGGTTCGCGACAGCACAGACAAAAGTTTTTTGCTTCTTTTTTTCAAAAAAGAAGGCCTTACTTTCTTAGGCAATTATCGCAGACCGCTCAATGGAAGCACGCACCCAGGCCTCCGCGGCATCATCATCGAACAGCTCGGACAGCTTTTTCATCATGGTGCCGCCAAGTTCTTCCGCGTCCACGATGGTCACGGCGCGGCGGTAATAGCGCGTAACGTCGTGGCCGATGCCGATGGCGATCAGCTCGACCGTGTCGCGGCTTTCGATCTCGTGGATCACCTGGCGCAAGTGACGTTCCAGGAAATTGCCCGGGTTTATCGAAAGCGTGCTGTCGTCCACGGGAGCGCCGTCGCTGATCACCATCAGGATGCGGCGGTGTTCGGGGCGGGACATCAGGCGGCGGTACGCCCAGAGCAGGGCTTCGCCGTCGATGTTTTCCTTGAGCAGGCCTTCGCGCAGCATGAGGCCGAGATTCTTGCGGGCGCGGCGCCAGGGGCTGTCGGCGGATTTGTAGATGATGTGACGCAAATCGTTCAGGCGCCCGGGGTTGCGGGGCTTGCCGGCGTGTACCCAGGAGTCGCGGCTTTGGCCGCCTTTCCAGGCGCGTGTGGTGAAGCCCAGCACTTCGGTTTTCACTGCGCAACGCTCCAGCGTGCGGGCCAGTATGTCGCCGCACATGGCGGCCACCGTGATGGGGCGGCCGCGCATGCTTCCGGAATTGTCGATCAGCAGGGTGACGACGGTGTCACGGAATTCCGTGTCGCGCTCGTGCTTGTAGCTGAGCGACTGCATCGGATTGACGATGACGCGGGCGAGGCGGCCGGCGTCCAGCATGCCTTCCTCCAGGTCGAACTCCCAGGCGCGGGTTTGTTGCGCCATCAGGCGGCGTTGCAGGCGGTTGGCTAGTCGCGAGACCACGCCTTGCAAGTGTTGGAGTTGCTGGTCTAGCTGCTGGCGCAGGCGGGTGAGTTCGTCCGCGTCGCAGAGGTCTTCTGCGGCGATTTCTTCGTCGAAGGCGCGGGTGTAGGCTCGGTAGTGGGTTTCGGTGTCGTCGTCGGGGCGTTCGCGGCGCGGCTGCGGGCCGGCGGGGCGGTCTTCGCCTTCGGCACCAGCGGCGTCCTCGTCTTCGCTCTCGCCTGTCTGGTCGTCGGCCTGTTCGCCGCTCATCTCCTCGGGGGAGGCGGAGAGCATGCTTTCAGATTCGGACTGCTTCTCGCCCTCGCTCTCGGTGGTGTTGTCCTGGGCGCCGCTCTGCTCGCCGGACTCCTCTTTTTGGTCCTCGGACTCCTCCTGTTCCGCTTCGGATTCGGCTTCGGCCAGATCGAGCACGGCGAGCAGCTTGCGGGCGGCGCGGGCGTAGGCGGTCTGGTCGTGCTGGGCGTCGGCGAGTTCGGCGAGCGCGGTATCCGCGCGATCGCCCAGGCCCTCGCGCCAAAGATTCAGCACCGCGGTGGCGGCCTGAGGCGAGGTCTGGCCGGACATGGCCTCGCGGGCGAGCAGCGCGAGGGCGGCGCTGGCGGGGAGCTGGTCGCGCCTGGTCATGCGGTCCAGGCCGTCGGATTCCACTGTTTCCGTGAGGCGTGCGCGCAGGTTTGCGGCCACGCCCTCCATGTGGCGGCCGCCTACAATTTCCACGCGGGCCTGTTCCAGCGCGTCGTAGATGGAGCGCGCGTCGCGCTCGGCGGGGCTGCGGGCGGCGTGCACGGCGTCGTCATGGTGACGCAGGCGAAGGGCGGCGCTGTCGGCGGCGCCGCGGAGGCGGGTCATCTCGGCGGGCGGCAGGGCGCGGGTGGGGACGGGCAGGCGGGCGCGCTTGCCGGTGACGCCGGAGGGGCCTGGCTGGAAGGCGACCTGCACGTCGGGCGATTGCGCCATGGCACGCAGGGCGCCGGCGGTGGCGCGCTTGAAGTCCTCGGACTTGGTGTCTTTGTTCGAGCCTGACATTGGGGTGGGAGTCCGTGGGGGGAGTAGGCAAGGTAAGGCCTTCTTTTTTGAAAAAAAGAAGCAAAAAACTTTTGACTACCGCTTGGGTCGTGTAGGCGGCTTTTTACAGGCCGGCAAAGGGCGACCATCGCACTGAAACTTGCGCCCGGCTTTCTCACATGACAGCGCGACAGGTGGGACCGTTTGAGTCTGCCGATCGACTGATCCAGGCGCGCTCGTCCCCGTTAGTGGGGGGCGGTGCTACGGCGGCCCTGCTCACGCTTAATGCAAAACGAACATCCCGCACTATAATCCATTAACCCGCGCGAGTGATACAACGACGTTGAATCTACTTCGGAAACCGCGGTGTTTCCTGCACGCGAAAATAGAAGGGCAATCCGGCTCACCGGCAAGGGAGTTCGGTCTTCGTGTAAGGTTCTCTCAAACGAATGTTGCAACCACTCAAACAATGGTCGGCGGGTAGCCTGGTTGAGGCTGGAGTTCCCGACGATCGTACGATCCATAAAGCCCTTCCAGGTGTTACATACACACAAATAGCTCTTTTGCAACGAATCTACCGATGTATTTGCTATGATGCTGACTTTGGCGCGAGTTTCTCTTCTGTTTCGCTAGTTGCCGACAGCATGGCGTTGGGACAGAGCGAGATCTGGTCGTTCCAAGTCGTGAGGCGTTCCGGACGCGGCGAACTCTTATTCAGCATGCTTGCTGGACAAGCAGAAATACTTTGTCTTCAGACCTCTTCTAAGCCGCGGCAGCCGGCAATTTCGCCCGCAATCGTCGTATCCGGCGCGCGTCTGAATCCAATACGCGGAACTCCGCGCCGGAAACGTGCGAGATCACCTCGCCACGCGCCGGCACACGGCCTGCCAGCGTGAACACCAGGCCGCCGATCGTGTCTATGTCGGCCTCGCGCTCTTCTTCGGTCAGCAACGCCCCTACGCGGGCCTCGAAATCCTCCACCTTCATCCGCGCGTCCAGGTCCAGCGTGCCGTCGGCGCGTTCGGTGACCATGGGCTCGTCGTGCTCGTCGTGCTCGTCGGCGATGTCGCCTACGATCGTCTCGACCAGGTCCTCGATGGTGAGCAGGCCGTCTATGCCGCCGTATTCGTCCACCACCAGCGCCAAATGCACGCGGGCGACGCGCATCTGCAGCAGCAAATCGAGCACAGGGATCTGCGGGGCCACCATCAGCGGTTTGCGTAGGATGGTCTCCATGCGGAACGCGTCAGGTTTGCCGTCCCAGGCGAAGACGTCCTTGATGTGCACCATGCCGACGATGTCATCGAGCTGCTCGCGGTAGACGGGCATGCGGCTGTGGCCCTCGCGGCGTATCAGCTCGACGGCTTGGTCCCAGGTGAGGTCCACCGGCATGGCGATAATGTCGGCGCGGGGGATCATCACGTCATCGGCGGTGGCACCGCGCAGGCGCAGTACGTTGGCGATCAGCGCGCGTTCCTGGCGGTCTAGTTCGGGGATCTCGCCGTCGGTATCGCCGGCGTCGGCGGCTTCCTGGACGAGCTCGGCTATGGATTCGCGCACGCCGTGGTCGTTGCGGCGGCCTCTTGTGCCCAGGAGGTTGCCTATGCGGTTTAGGAGGGTGGTGCCGGAG
>CAXTCL010000153.1:0-9205 GCA_964242035.1 uncultured Acetobacteraceae bacterium
AAAAGTTTTTTGCTTCTTTTTTTCAAAAAAGAAGGCCTTGCTTGCCTTACTGCGCCACCGCCCGACGCCGAAACAAGCCAAACCCCTCCCGCAAGAACCCAGGCGTCAGCGCCGACAAAGGGTTCACTCCCACTTTCGGATCACTCAACTTCCCCCGCACCGAGTAGCGCGCCGCGAACACCCCGCCACCCTTCTCCGGCGAGAAGATGCGCCCCACCAGAGGCAGATCCCCCAGCAGCTGGTTGAAGAAATACGCCGGCACCACCGTGCCCGTCACGTCGGCCGTGCGCTGGTGCAGATCCAGGTCGCCCTGCGCGGTAATGCCCAGCGAGGCGGAGAACGCGCGCGCACTAGCCAGATGCAGTACCTGGTCGTGCCAGCCGAACGGCGCCACCATCTTGGAGAAATGCAGGCCGGGGCCGCGCAGCACGTCGAGCACGCCGTACAGCGTCATCGCCTGCAGCAGGCGGCCGATCGCCGGCGCGGTGCGCAGGTTGAACTCGGTCAGGGTCGCCGTCCCGGCAAGGGGTGAGCCGGGCTTGGTGTCGTCATAGGCGCCCGCCAGCACCAGCCGGCCGCCGACCAGGTTGTCCGCCACCCCCAGTGCCTGCAAGGCGGCGCCCGCATCGGCCGAGGAGACCGCCACGCTGCGCCCGCCCGGCTGCGGCGTGATATCGACCGCCAGGTCGTCCTGCGTGCCGGCGCGGGCGTGGGCGTGCAGGATGCGCAGCCCGTCGCTGGCCGCATCCACGGTGAAGGGTGCCAGCACCCTGTTGGAAAGCTGCACGCGGTCGAACGCCAACTTCGCCGCCCAGGCCTGGCCCGGCTTCTCCGGTGTGGCGTTCTTTGAAGCTGCGTTCTCCGGCGGCGCACCCGCCGGCTTTGCGGTCGCTTGCGTGTTCAGTTGCGAGGACAGATCCAGCATCGCACCCGACATGTCCACGCGCACCGGCGCGCCCGCCGTTTCCGGGAAGCCGATCCGGCCATGCGCCTGGGTGCGGCCGATCTCCAGCCGGTCCAGCACCAGCGTGCGGTGGGCGCCGTCTATCTCGGTGCGGCTGACGATCGCCAGCCCCGGCCCGTCCGCGTGCAGATTGTCCACGGCGGTCAGCCGCCCGTGGTCCAGCATCACCCGCCCGCCGAGTGCCGCCGCGGCCCCCACCGGCTTGGACCAGCCGAGGGGTGTGCCAAGGGCGGCCTGCGTCAGGTCGGAGTCGATCTGCAGCGTGGATGTCCCGCCCCGCAGGCCGGCGTAGTCGAGATGCAGCTCAGCGACACCGCCGGTGAGCAGGCGTACGGCCGCTGCCGGCGCGCCGGCCGCCAGCATTTGCGCGGCGGTGGCGCGTCCGTTCGCGGTGACGTGCTGCAGCACCTGGCCGGGCGGCCCGCCGCGGAAGTCCAGGGCCACCCCAAGCCCGGCCGGGATGCCGGAGACGGTGCCAGTCCCGGAGGCGGACAGGCCCTCTGTGGTCACGTGCAGCTTTATGTCGCCGTCATCGAGGTCCCGCCCTGCGGCGATACGACCTAGATGAACGCCGGAGAGCGCGGCCGTGGCGCTGAGGGTGATCTGCTCCATCGTCACATGCTGGTCGAGCGGGACGTGCAGGCTTAGCTTGGCCGTCGCCTGGCCCTGGGCGCCGATCACCTGGAAGCCGCCGGAATCCAGCAGGTGCAGCCGCGGATGGTTCAGCAGGCCGAGCGCGTCAGGCAGCGAACCCGACAGGCCCACCTCTATGTCGCTGAACTGATCCTTCTGCGTCAGGCCGGTCATGTGGATGAAGGAGCCGGGGGCGAGCACCAGGTTGTTTTGGCCGCCGCGGTCCATGGTCACGGTGAGCGAGTCCGGATTGTGTATGACCAGCTTGGCGCGGCCATGCGTCACGCCGGGGATCGGCCGCAGCCAGAACACGGTCACATCGTCGGCCGATAGGCCACCGGTCAGCGTGGTCAGATGCAGCCCGGACAGATCGCCCGCGGCCTCGAGCGCGCCGCGGACCTCCGCGTCCTGCGCGCGGCCTTCCGGCACATTCTCGATCAGCCAGGGCCGGGCGCCGCCGCCCACGCCGTCCGGCACGTACTGGCCCAGGTCGGCGATCGGAAAACCGTCCACCTGGACGGCGAAGATCGCGTGCACCCGCCCGGCTTCCCGCGTGGCCGACGCGGTGGCGGTGATCACCGGCGCCGGGCCGTGCGCCGGGCCGGAGGGCGCGAGTGCCGCGCGCAGCGACTCCAGCCGAAGCTTGGACGGCCCCGCGGTTACCACCGCCGCCAGGCTGGCCAGCTTAACGCTGCCGCGCCCTGCCCGAAGCGTGCCGGCGCCGGCCGAGACATCCAGCCGCGCCGCGCCGAGCTGCAGGCCGCGGCCAAGCGTCGCCTGCAAGGCGAGCTGCACCGGCGCGTCCACGGCGGACAGCCCGGCCAGCTCGGGCGCCAGGCCCGCGAGGACCGCGGGGGAGAGCGGCGTGGTATGGGCGGTGATCTGGGCGCCGCCGTCCCGCAGCTCCGCCTGGGCGTCCAGCGTGCACTCGGCGCTCCCCACCTGCAGCGCCACCTGCGTGTGCCCGGCCACCGCGCCATCGCCGAGCCGGGACAGGTCCACATCCATTTGCGGCGCCACCAGGTCCACGCCGGGGACCGCGCCCACCACCCGCACGCGCACATCGTGCACCCGCACGTGCTGCAGGCTTCCCGTCAGTCTGGACAGATCAGGCGAGCCGGCGCCGCCCTGCCCGCCTGAAGACGCGGCGCGCCGGAACGTGACGTCGCCGCCGTCTATCTCGATGGCGCGCGGCACGATCCGGCCCAGCACGAGCTGGCTGGCGGAGAGCAGCACCCGCGCATTTGCCAGGTGCACGTGCAGGCTGCCGTCCCGGGCGTTCGAGGCCAGGTCGCGCGCGGTCACCTCCAGCGCGGACTGCCCGCCCGGCCAGGCGATGGCGGCGTGGCCGACGCTGAAATCGGTGCCTGGCGTGCTGAGCAGGGCGGGCTCGCGGCGCAGCAGCCAGGTCATGTCCATCGGCCCCTGCCCGAGGCGCCAGACGAGCACGCAGGCGGCAAGCGCGGCCACGGCGAGGAGGCCCAGCAGCGCTTCGGCGACCAGGTGGGCCAGGTGGGAGAGAAGCTTCAAGGAAGGAAGCAGTCCTTTTTTGAAAAAAAGGACCAAAAAACTTTTACTTCTCCGCATCTGCGGCGTCCGGGTGCCGCCAACGGGCGCGCGCATCGCGGCGGCGTGGGAGCAAAAGTTTTTTGCTTCTTTTTTTCAAAAAAGAAGGCCTTGCTTCCTTGCTTATGCTGTCCCCCTATCTCGCCAGGCTCACCCAGCAGGAAGCCCCCGCCCTCGCCGCCGGCCCGGACGCCGCCTGCGACCTCGCCCTCGGCACGCTCACCAACGTCTCCCCAACGCTCGGCCGCGCGCAGACCGCCGCCCTGCTGCGCACCGCCAAACGGCGCGTGGCGCTGGCCGCGGCCACGGCGGACATCGACAACCTGTGGACGCTCGCGCAGGTTACCGGCGCCTTGTCGGACCTCGCCGAAGGCGCGCTGCGTGTGGCCACCGCCCACCTGCTGCGCGCGGCACACGACCGCGGCGACCTGCGCCTGCCGCACCCGGCCGCCCCGCAGCGCGGCTCCGGCTTCATTGTGCTGGCGATGGGGAAGCTCGGCGCCCGCGAGCTCAATTTTTCCAGCGATGTGGATCTCATCCTCGTCTTCGACCCCGAGCCCCATGCCTATAACGCGGACGCGCTGGGCGCCATCTTCGCCCGCCTCGCGCGCGACCTCGTGACCCTGATGCAACAGCGCGACGCAGGCGGCTACGTCTTCCGCACCGACCTGCGCCTGCGACCCGACCCCGGCTCCACCCCGCTGGCGATCTCGCTGCCTACCGCACTGGCCTACTACGAGGGTGCCGCGCAGACCTGGGAGCGGGCAGCGATGATCAAGGCCCGGCCGGTGGCGGGCGACCTGGCCCTCGGCCGCCGGTTCCTCGAAGCCATCCGGCCGTTCGTCTGGCGCCGCCATCTGGATTTCGCCGCCATCGCGGATATACGCGCGATGAAGCGCCGGATGGATGACCACAAGGACGCCGCCCTGCGCCCGGACGGCCCGCCGGAGCAGCGGCTGCTGGGCCACGACCTCAAGCTGGGGCAGGGCGGCATACGCGAGATCGAGTTCTGCGCGCAAATGCTCCAGCTTGTCTGGGGCGGGCGCAATCCCGCCTTGCGGGTGGCCGCCACGCAGGACGCGCTGGCCGCCCTGGGCCGCGCCGGCCACCTGCCGCACGACGATGTAGCCACGCTGGCCGCTTCCTACGACGTGCTGCGCCGTACCGAGCACCGCCTGCAGATGGTCGAGGACCAGCAGACCCATAGCCTGCCTGCCACGCCGGACGCCTTTGCCCTCTTCGCGTCGTTCATGGGGGATGCCAGCCCGCAGGCCCTGGCGGCCCGGCTGCTCGCCCGGCTGGAACAGGTGCACGCCATCTTCTCCGGCCTGCTCGAACAGCCGGCCATGCCGCCGGATTCGTTCCAGGTGCCGCTACCGGCGCCCAGCCCTCCGCCGGCGCCCATCACCGGTCACCCGCCGCCCTGGCAGGGGTGGCTCGCCGGCCGGCCGCGTGCGCTGCGTACCGAACGCGCGCGCGCGATGCTGACCGACCTGCTGCCGGCGCTGACCGCCTCCGTTGCGCGCCAGCCGGATGCAGCCGCCGTTTGGACCCGGCTGGACGAGTTCATCCACCGCCTCCCGGCCGGCGTGCAGCTCTTCTCGATGCTGCGCCACAATCCGGCGCTGCTGGACCGCCTCTGTGACGTGCTTGGCGCGGCACCCTCGCTCGCGGACCACTTGGCGGCCGTGCCCGCCGCCCTGGAAGGCCTGGTGGCGCCGCAAGCAATCGATCCCGACCCTGCCGCCTCGCTGGCCGCCCAGCTCGGCGACGCGCGCGCACCGGACGAGGCGCTCGCCATCGCCAGCCGCTTCGTGCGCGGCGAGGAGTTCCGCCTGGCCGTGGCCGAGCTGGATCTCCGTATCTGCCAGGACGTGGCGGGCGCCGCACGCACCGCGCTGGCCGAGGCCGCCATCACCCAGATCCTGCCGCTCGTGCTGGCAGACCACGCGCGCCGCTACGGCCGCCTGCGCGGCGGCAGCCTCGCCGTGGTGGCCCTGGGCAAGGCCGGCGGCCGCGAGATGATGGCCGGCTCGGACCTCGACCTGATGCTGATCTACGACCACACGCCGGACGCTACCGAAAGCACCGGCGCAATGCCGCTGGCGCCCAGCCAGTATTTCACCCGCGCCGCCCACGCGCTGGTGGCCGCACTCACGGTGCCCACGCGCGACGGCAAGCTGTATGACGTGGACATGCGGCTGCGCCCGTCAGGCGGCAAAGGCCCTGTCGCCGTCTCGCTGGCCGCCTTTACCCGCTATCACCGGGAGAGTGCGTGGACGTGGGAGCGCCTGGCGCTGACCCGCGCCCGCGTGGTCGCCGGGCCCGCCGGGCTGCGCCGCCGCGTGGCCGCCGCCATCGCCACCGCGCTGACCCAAGGCGATCCGGACGCGGCCATCCCCGACACGCTCGCCATGCGGAAGCGCCAGCTCGCCGAGGCGCCGCGCCCCGCCGCCTCGCTCGCCTTATGGCCCGCCTTATGGGACGTGAAGCACCGGGCCGGTGGGCTGATCGAGGTGGAGTTCGTCGCCCAGGCGCTCCAGCTCCGCCACGCGCGCACGCCGAAGCTGCTCTCGCCCACCACGCGCGTCGCCCTGGCCAACCTGGCGCGCGCCGGGTTCCTGGCGGAGACGGACGCGGCTCTGCTGATACGGGCGGATGCCGCCTGGCGGACGGTGCAGGGCCTGCTGCGCATCACGTTGGGGCGCAGCGTCCCGGCGGTGCTTCCGGCTGCCGTGGCGGCGCGTCTGGCGCATGCGCTTGGGGGAGCGGATCTGGGGGAACTGGGCGGACGGGTGCGGGAGGCTTTTGTGCGGATTGTTGGGGTGCTGTAAAGGAAGGAAGGCCTTCTTTTTTGCAAAAAAGAAGCAAAAAACTTTTGCTCTGACGGCTGCATGATGGTGCGGCCTGGTTCTGCCGGCACGCGTGGTTGCAGAACCAGCGCGGGCCATGGTGCAGGCGCCGGAGCAAAAGTTTTTTGCTTCTTTTTTTCAAAAAAGAAGGCCTTGCTTTTTTCTTGTCACAACGAGGTTCCCACGATGAGCTTGCCCGAAGGCGCCGCCGCGCCCGATTTCGAACTCCCCGCCAGCAACGGTCGCACTGTCAGCGCCACGGCGCTAAAGGGTCGCCCGTACGTGCTGTATTTCTATCCGAAGGCCGACACGTCCGGCTGCACCAAGGAGGCGTGCGCGTTCCAGGAAGCGTTGCCGCAACTGGGCCGGCTCGGCCTGGAGGTTATCGGCGTTTCGCGCGATCCGGTAAAGGCGCTCGACAAGTTCGCCGCGAAATATGGCCTGGCGTTTCCGTTGGCGTCGGACGAGGCGGGCGCGCTGACGGAGGCGTATGGCGTGTGGGTGGAGAAATCCATGTACGGGAAGAAATACATGGGCATCGAGCGGTCCACGTTCCTGGTCGGCGCGGACGGGCGTATCAGGCGCGCGTGGCCGAAGGTGAAGGTGGAGGGCCATGCGGCCGAGGTGTTGGCGGCGATGGCGGCGTAGGAAAGCAAGCAGTCCTTTTTTGAAAAAAAGGACCAAAAAACTTTTGCTTCCTGTCGGCGGTCATTTCAGCACACGCCGACAGAGACCAAAAGTTTTTTGCTTCTTTTTTCAAAAAAGAAGGTCTTCCTTCCTTTCTGCATCCCCGGAGCGCCCGCATGAAAACCCTAACCGCCCTGGCCTGCACAGCCGCAATCTCCACCGCGTCCGCGGCCCCCGTGCAGCACGAGTTCACCCTGCACGACTTCGCCACCGAAAGCGGCGCCGTGCTGCCGGACGCGCACATCACCTACGGCACTTACGGCACGCTGAACGCCGCCGGCGACAACGCGGTGCTTCTGCCGTCCCACTACATGGCGGACATGACCGGCTATGAGTGGCTGATCGGCCCGGGCCGCGCGCTCGATCCCACCAAGCTGTTCCTGGTCACCAGCGAGCTGTTCGGCAACGGCCGCTCCTCCTCGCCGAGCAACACGCCGGCGCCGTTCCACGGGCCGCATTTCCCGGTCACCACCATACGCGACAACGTGGAGGCCGTGCATCGCCTGCTCACCGAGCAGTTGCACGTGCGCCATCTGCGCGCGGTGATCGGTTTCTCCATGGGCGCGCAACAGGCATTTCAATGGGCGGTCAGCTATCCGGACTTCATGGACCGCATCGTGGCCACGTCCGGCACCGCGCGCACCTACGGCCACGGCATCGTCCGTCTGGACGGGCAGATCGCCACGCTCATGCTGGACCCCGCGTTTCATGGTGGCGACTACATTGCGGAGCCGGTGGCCGGCATCGAGGCCACCGCGCTTGTCTGGCTCGGCTGGCTGTATTCCCAGGAATGGTGGCGCCGCGAACTGTGGCGCGCCGACGTGCCACAAGGTGCGACGCTGCAACAGGCCGTCGACAAGTACAAGACCGAGTTCTTCAAAGGTGCTGATGCCAACAACCTGATCCTGCAGATGCGCACCTGGCGCGCGCATGACGTGGGCGGCACGCGGCCGTTCGGCGGCGACACGGAAGCCGCGCTGCGTTCGATCAAGGTGCCGGTGCTGTATATGCCGTCTGCCACGGATTTGTATTTTCCGGTGGAGGATGCGGCCTACGAGGCGAAGTTCATCGCGCATTGCACGCTGCTGCCGATACCCTCGCTATGGGGCCATCCGGCTGGGGCTGGTGCTGGGCCGGAGGATGGGATTTTTCTTAATACGCATATTTCGGCGTTTCTGGGTAAGTAAGGAAGCAAGGCCTTCTTTTTTGAACAAAAGAAGCAAAAAACTTTTGCTCCCCGCCTGCATTAGCGCCCGCTCTGATGTGCCATCATGCGTGTTTGCAGAAGCGGCGCGGACCTTGGTGCAGGCGGGGGAACAAAAGTTTTTTGGTCCTTTTTTTCAAAAAAGGACTGCTTGCTTTCTTCCTGCCGCCAACACCACGACAACCGCGCCGTTCAACACGGGCACCGCAAACCCGGCGTGGCATAAAGCCGCAGCCAGGCAACAGACCCCTTCGGCCAGGCAAGCGCGGCAGCAGCGGTCGAGCGCAAACTTGTATAGATAGTTGTCGAGCAACGGCGCGTCGCCGGCCTGCGCGGCCGCAAGTGCGCGCAGCAGGCGACACTCGTCCTTTGTCAGTGCCGGCGCGCAACATGGCGCCAGGCGCACCGCCCTGGCCCCCGGGTGCGAGCACGCCGCCAACCGGAACGCCCGGAACGCACGCCGGGCCTGCACGAGATAGGCGCAGGGCGGCAGCAACAGGCCGGTGCCGCCGCCCGGGCTGTCCGTAGGCGCGTACATCGCTCGCAGGGTGCTCACTGCCACTTGCAGGCAGACGGCATCCGCGCAGGGCGCAATACGGGCCGGTCCGGGGATGGCTTGCATGATCGTCATGGACAGACCTCCAGGCGGCAATTGCCACGCCAGCCACGCTATTGCGAATGACTCTCAATATCAAGTAGAACGGGTCGCATCACTCTGGGAGCTACCGCGATGGCCAAGACGCACACTGACTGCCCGCCCGGCGACGTAGCGGACGAACGCCTGGCGCTGCCGGTCGAGCAGGGCGTCCTGCTATGGTGCATGCGCGCGCTGGTGATCGAGATGAAGCGCGGGCTCGTGGCGGACAGGCCGGCGGACGAGCTGCTCGCCGCGTTGGGTGCCCCGTCCGCGTCACCCTGCCTGAAAGCGTTCATGTCCGCGCTGAGCCGTGGCTGCACGCGCCTGATCGAGGTTCAGTGCGTCTGCTGCAGGCGTATCAGCCCGGACGAGCGCGCGCTACTGGACGTGCTGGCGCTTAGCCAAGCGATGCGGCCGTTCGAGGCGCTGCTGCTTCTGCGTGGGTTCATGACGCAGGTGGGCGCTGACGCTGCGCTCGGCAGCGCTGAGGAAATCGGGCTGGCGCTGGCCCAGGCGGGCCGCTTCCTGCCCGAGCCTGAGGAGGAGGTGCGCCATTTTGCGCTTTCCTCGGCGGGGTGGGGCCGGTTGGTGGAAGCGACGCTGCACTAAGGAAGCAAGCAAGGCCTTCTTTTTTGAAAAAAAGAAGCAAAAAACTTTTGACT
>CAXTCL010000154.1:0-9081 GCA_964242035.1 uncultured Acetobacteraceae bacterium
CCGAACCTGATCAAAGGGCTTTCCGCCGATCCGCGGGTGCGCAACCCGGCGTTTACGGCGCCGGTGACCAAGAGCGAGACGAACCATCTGGATGTGTTCGCCATTCGGGCGGAGTTGGCGCAGTGAAGGAAGCAAGGCCTTCTTTTTTGCAAAGAAGCAAAAAACTTTTGCTCCCCCGCCTGCACCAAGGCGTATGCCGGTCCTGCCAGTATGCGCCTTTGCAGGACCGGAAATCGTGTGCGTGCTTCTTTTTTGCAAAAAAGAAGGCCTCGCCTGCTTCCTTCGCTGACCACCCATGATCGCCGCCCTACCCACAGGCCAACGCGGCCAGATCCTGGCAGCCGGCCTGGCCGTGCTGGCCCTGCTGTTCGTCTGGCTCGGCGTCATCGGGCCGGTACTCGACTACTATGGTGCGCAGTCCGAGCAGCTCGCGTTGCTACAGACGCGGGTGGCGCGCCAGGCTTCGCTGATCGAGGCGCTGCCGCTGATCAAGCGCGAGGCGGACGCTTCGGCGAAGACGCCCGCCAGGGCCGTGCTGGCCGGCAATTCGGACGCGATCGCGGGTGCGTCCCTGCAGGAGCAGGTGCAGGCGATGGCCGGCTCGGCCAACGCCCAGCTCACGAGCATAGAGACGCTGCCGGCGGAGCAGGTGGGCAGCTACCGGCGCATCGGCGTACGACTCGAACTGAGCGCGCAACTCGCCGTGGTGGTGGCTCTGCTGAGCGCAATCGACCAGGCGCAGCCGAGCATGCTGGTCGATGACATACGGCTGACGGCCACGCCTGTCGGTCCGCAAAACACGCAGTTGCCGATGGACTGCGCCTTCACCGTGTATGCGTTCAGGATCGGCACGGCGAAGGAGGACCAGCCGTGAGGGCCGATCTCGGGCGCCTGCTCTGGGGACTGCTGGGCGCGCTGGCGTTGCTGCTTGTGCTGGAATGGGTCTGGCCGGCCGGCGGTGTGGCGGGCGTCACCGTCTCGCCTGCGCATGTGGCGGTGCAGGCGCGCGCGCCGGCGCTGGCCGCGCGCGACACCAGTGCGTGGGTGAGCGCGGTGCTGGCGCGGCCGTTGTTCAGCGTCTCGCGCAGGCCGCCGCACGTGATTCCCCGCGGGCCGGGTGCAGTGGCCCCGGGCCAGGCGCGGCTGGCCGGCATCATGATCACACGCAGCGGGCGGCGGGCGATCTTCGCGCCTGAGGGCGGCGGCAAGCAGATGGTGCTGCCGGAAGGGGCGGCGGTGAACGACAGCACGATACGGCGCATCCTGCCCGACCGCGTGACGCTGGCGAGCGGCGCGGTCCTGCTGCCGACCTACGACAGGAGCCGGGCGGGCACCGGCGCGCCGGGGTTCCAGCCCTTCAACCCGGGGCCTGGTAATCTGGGCTTGGGCAACCCTGGATTTGCCACGCCCAATCTCGGCAATCCCGGGTTCAATCCGGCGATACCGGGCGGCTTCCCGAACCCCGCCTTCCAGAACCCGGCTTTGCCCCCGGGTGAGGAAAGCGGCCAACCCCCGCCAGTCCCGCTGATGCTTCGGGGCAACATGATTCCGCAACGGAGAGAGTGATGACGCACGTCCAGCGACGCCGGGGGCTCGCCGGCTGGCTTGCCGCGAGCACCGTGCTGTATGCGGCAGGATGCGCGCCGGTGACGCAGCCGCATCTGCTGCCGCCGCTGCCGCCTTTGTCCGGCGGGCTGGACAACGCGACACCGCGGGTGAACGGCAGCGTGGCGGGCAATCCGCCGCCATTGCAGGTGGCGGTCAGCAACGGGCCTGGCGTGCTGGTGGCGGCCCGTGCGGGCACGCCCGGGGCGGGCGGCGGCAGCATCACGCTCGATTTCGCCGACACCGACATACGCGAGGTGGTCGCGCAGATACTGGGCAACACGCTGCACGTGAACTACGCGATCGACCCCAGCGTGCATGGCACCGCCACGCTGCGCACCGTCTCGCCTTTGGCCGAAAGCCAGCTCATCCCGGTGCTGCAATCCCTGCTGGCGCAGAACGGCGCCACGCTGGTGTCCAATGGCGGCGTGTATCGCGTGCTGCCGACGGCGCTGGCCGCCGGTGTGGCGGGAGGGGCGGGCACCGCCGGCGGCATGCTGGTGCCGCTGCGCTATGCGGCGGCCGAGGACCTGGCCAAGGTTTTGACACCTTACGTGCAGGGCGGGGCGCGGCTGGTGGCGATCCCGTCCAGCAACGCGCTGGTGATAGGCGGCGAGCCGGCGCAGCGCGACGCGCTGGTGGAGCTGGTGCGCGCCTTCGACATCGACGTCCTGGCAGGCCAGTCCTACGCGCTGCTGCCGGTGCCGAACGGGGCGGCGGAGGATTTCGCCACCGCCTTGCAGCAGGCGTTCCGCGCGCAGTCGGGCGGGTCGCTGGCCAGCCAGGTGAAGGTGGTGCCGCTGGCGCGCGTGAATGCGCTGCTGGTGGTGACCAGCTCGCCGCGTTACCTGAATGATGCGCGGCGGGTGTATGCGGTGGTGGAGCGCGGGATGCGCCAGACGATGCGCACCTGGCACGTGTATTACATACAGAACAGCACGGCGCAGGACACGGCGTACATCCTGCAGGAGGCGTTCACGCCGGACAACGTCACCGCGCAGCCGACCGCACACGGCCAGGGCGAGCAGACGCAGCAATCCGGGCTGGCGGGGGCATCCTCTTCTGGGACGAGCACCACCGGCAGCTTTGGTGGCACCGGCGCCGGCGGCATCGGCGGGAGCAGCGGCGGCAGCTCGGGCATTGGCGGCGGCGGCGGTAGCACGGGCGGGCTGGGGAGCAGCCTGTCGGGTGGCGGGTCATCCTCTGGGGGCATCGGCGGGTCGGGCGGGCAGGGCGCGCCCACGCATGGCGGAGGGTCGGCTGGCGCCAATCCGTTGCTGGGCGGGCTGTCCAGCGGCGGCGGTGCGGCGATGGCGAACGCGATGCGCATCATCCCGAACCCGGAGAACAACGCCATCCTGGTGTATGCGACGGGTGAGGAAGAGGCGACGATCGAGGCGATGCTGCACAAGATCGACATCCTGCCGTTGCAGGTTCGCATCGACGTGATCATCGCGGAAGTCGATCTGAACGACCAGCTGCAATACGGCACGGAGTTCTATTTCAGGCATCACGGGCTGTCCGGAGCCTTCGGCCAGGCGGCAAGCGCGATACTTGGCGCTGGAAGCCCCAGCACAAGCAATCCGGGGTTCTCGTTCGGCGTGTCGGGCGCCAGCGGCGACATCGTGGTGCAGGCGCTGCAGGGTATCACCACGGTGAAGATACTGTCCTCGCCGGAGCTTCTCGTGCTCGACAACGAGACGGCGTCCTTGCAGGTGGGCAACCTCGTGCCCTATCTCTCGGCGCAGACGACCAACTTGGTCTCCGCCAACGATGCCGTCACCAACTCAATTAATTATCAAAAGACGGGCGTGATCACGCAGGTGACGCCGCGGGTCAATTCCGGTGGGCTGGTGACGCTGGACATCAGCCAGGAAGTCGCAGGCATTGCACAGGGCAGCACCACGACCGGCACGTCCGGGTCGACGATCAATTCGCCCACCTTTACCGACCGCGCAATACAGAGCCGGATCGTCGCCCAGGACGGCCAGACAGTCGGCATCGCCGGGCTGATCACCGACACGCTGAACCGCGGCAACACCGGTATACCGATCCTCAAAGACATACCTATTATAAGTCTGCTAACTAGCACGCAATCCAACAGCCGCGTGCGCACCGAATTGCTCGTGCTGCTTACCCCGCATGTTGTGCATAACCAGCGCGATGCGCGTTCGCTGACTGACGATTTGCGCGAGCAGCTGCCGCGCGCGGCTTTCGTGCCTTATGAAGTGCAGTCTTTGCCGCGGGGCGGTTCGGATGATCCGCATCTGCGGGCGCAGCAGCGGCTCGGGGTCGGGCCGTAGCCGCCGCGAACAGGATAGATTTCGCGCAGCTTCGGCTGACGCCGCGCCGGCTGGCGGCACTGTACGGGCTTTTCGGCCTGCTGGCGGTGCTGCTGCTGGCGACGGTGATGCCGCCCTATCAGAATCCGGACGAGCGAGAGCACCTCATTCGCGCTGACCAGGTCTCCAACGGTGGCTGGCTGGCGCGAAGCGGGCCGTCGGCACCGTCCTTGATCGACACTGGTGTGATGACCGCTGCCCAGCCGTTCCGGCAAGTTGGCGCCGATCCGCAGCTTCATGTGAACCGGGCGATGTATGTGCCTGTTGGCTGGGGCGGCCGTCAGGTCGAGGGCGCACAGAATACCGCGCTCTACCCACCGACATTCTACCTGCCGGCAGCGGCGGCCATCCGCATAGGCAAGCGGGCCGGGCTGGATGTGTTGCCGACGCTCAGGCTGTGCCGGGTCCTGTCAGGCGCGGTCTCTGTCGGGGTCGGTGTGCTGGCAATAGCGCTTGCGGGACCAGCTGCCGTCTGGCTGTTTGCCGTGCTCAGCCTGCCGACGTGCCTGGCGCAGATGTCGGCCTGCGGCCAGGATGGTCCAATGATCGCCTGCGTTGCGCTGGCGGTCGCCTGCGCGCTGCGCTCACAGGTAGCGGACCGGCGCGGCTGGGCGTGGCTTGCCCTGCTTTGCGTGTGCGTGACGCTGGTGGGCATGGCGCGGCCGCCTCTAGCGGCCTTTGGGCTGCTGGCGCTGCTGGCTGGTTCAGTTCCGCTGGCGGTCCGAATTGCAGCCATGATGACGGTTTTGAGCCTGACCGCCGGCTGGTCGTGGCTCACCGTCGCGGTGTCGGGGGTGGATCCCGCGCACTTCAACGGAAGCGACGCGTATGCACAGGGGGTTCAGCTGTTGCGAGCGCCGTGGAAGATGGTGCTTGTCGCCTATCACACCTTGCGGATGTCCCGCGAGGAGTATGCCGAGGAGTTTGTCGGCAAGCTTGGATGGCTGAACCTGACCTTGCCCGCCAGCTTCAGGGCGGCCGCGGCGGCAGTGCTGGGTTGGGCCGCGCTGCTGGCCTGGCGGTCCGGCCGCGGGGCGCGTGCGCCGCATGCCGTAGCGATCATCGGCGTGGCGCTGGTCGGCGGCGTGGCCGGCATGTTCGCCATACAGTACCTGACGTGGACAAAGGTGGGCGCCGTCGCTGTCGACGGCATGCAGGGCCGATATTTCCTGCAGCCGGCGCTGGTCTTGGGGCTGTTGTTTGCAAGGCCATCGTCGTCCGGCTCGCGCGTGGCAGCGTTTGGCGCCTGGCCGGTGGCGCTGTTCCCCCCGGTGACGATTGTCGTGTGTGTGCACCAAAGCCTGCTGCGGTATTACTTGTAGCTTTCTCAGTCGATTGCGCGTCGCAGGATGCGATGTGTCTCAGCAGTCGAAGAGAGAAGTAAGCAAGGCCTTCTTTTTCGAGAAAAAGAAGCAAAAAGCTTTTATCTGCGCTGTCGCGGAACGTTGGAGCATACGCCTCCACGACGCGTGCCTGACAGCGACAGAAGCTTTTTGGTTGTAAAAAAAGAATTGCTTTCTTGCTTACGAGGAAGTGCGCCCTAGTTTCTGCTTGCTTGCTGCCTGGCCTGCCCTAGCTTGCCCCGATGCCCAGCTTCGTCCACCTGCGAGTCCACTCCGCCTACTCCCTAAGCGAAGGCGCGATAAAACCCGACAAGATAGCCGCCCTGGCGCGAGACGCCGGCATGCCAGCGGTGGCCATCACCGACACCGGCAACCTGTTCGGCGCGCTGGAATTCTCGCAATACTGCACGGCAAAAGGCGTGCAGCCGATCATCGGCTGCCAGGTGAGCCTGACGCGCGCCGGCGGCGCCGATCCCGTGGTGCTGCTGGCACAGGATGCGGCCGGCCTGGGCAATTTGCAGCGCCTGTCCTCGGCGGGGTTCCTGACCAGCGACCCGGCCGCGCCGCAACTGGATTTCGGCGTGGTGGCGGAGCTGGCGGAGGGGCTGATGCTGCTGACGGGGGGCACGCGCGGGCCGCTGGCCAGGTTGCTGGCGGAGGGGCGCGAGCCGGAGGCGGCTGCGCTGCTTGGCCGCATGCAGGAGGCGTTCGGCGACCGGCTGGCCGTGGAGCTGCATCGGCACGGCCTGCCGGTTGAGCGCGCGATCGAGCCTGGGCTGATCGCGCTGGCGGACCGCTTTGGCGTGCCGCTGGTGGCGACGAACGAGTGCTTCTTCGCCGCACCCGCGATGCACGAGGCGCACGACGCGCTGCTGTGCATCGCGGAGGCGCGGCTGCTGAGCGAGGCGGACCGCCGGCGCGTGACGCCGGAGCACTACTTCAAGACTGCCGCGCAGATGCGGGCGCTGTTCGCCGACCTGCCGGAGGCTTGCGACAACACGCTGGCGATCGCGCGCAGCTGCGCGGTGATGGCCGAGACACGCAAGCCGTTGCTGCCGGTGTGCCCGAAGGTGCGCGAGGGCAGCACGGAGGAGGAGACCCTGGCCGCGATGGCGCGCGAGGGCTTGGTGCGCCGGATGGATGCGGTGGGCGCGGATGCGGCGCAGCGGGCGCGCTACGGCGAGCGGCTGGACTACGAGCTCGGCGTGATCGCGAAAATGGGCTTCCCCGGCTACTTCCTGATCGTGGCGGATTTCATCCAGTGGGCAAAGGCGCAGGGCATACCGGTGGGACCTGGCCGCGGGTCGGGTGCGGGGTCGGTGGCTGCCTGGGCGCTGACCATCACCGATCTCGATCCGCTGCGGTTTGACCTGCTGTTCGAACGTTTCCTGAACCCGGAACGCGTGTCGATGCCGGACTTCGACATCGATTTCTGCCAGAACAGGCGCGACGAGGTGATCAGCTACGTGCGCCGCGAATACGGCGACGACCGCGTGGCGCAGATAATCACGTTCGGCAAGCTGCAGGCGCGCGCCGCGGTGCGTGACGTGGGGCGCGTGCTGGGCATGCCGTACGGCCAGGTGAACCGGGTGGCCGAGCTGATCCCCAACAACCCCGCCAAGCCGTGCACGTTGCGCGAGGCGGTGGACGGCGAGCGCCGGCTGCAGGACATGCGCGATGGCGAAGAGGCCATACGCCGCCTGCTGGAAATCGCGATGCAGGTGGAAGGCCTGTATCGCCACGCCAGCACGCATGCGGCCGGCGTGGTGATCGGCGATCGCAAGCTCGTCGATCTCGTGCCGATGTATCGCGACGCGCGCGAAGGCACGCTGGTCACGCAGTACAACATGAAATGGGTTGAGCAGGCGGGGCTCGTCAAGTTTGACTTCCTCGGCCTGACCACGTTGACGATCCTGCAGCGCGCTGTGGAATACCTGCGCGAACTGGGCGTGAGCGTGGATCTGGAGCGGCTGCCGCTCGATGACGCGGCGACCTACGCCATGCTGGCCCGGGGCGACGCCGGCGGCGTGTTCCAATTTGAAAGTGCCGGCATGCGTGACGTGCTGCGCCAGATGCGGCCCGACCGGCTGGAGGATTTGATCGCCGCGGTGGCGCTGTACAGGCCGGGGCCGATGGCGAACATACCTGATTATTGCAGGCGCAAACACGGGGAAAAATGGGCGCCGCCGCATGAGGAACTGCGCGAGATACTGGGCGAGACCTATGGCATCATGGTCTACCAGGAGCAGGTGATGCAGATCGCCCAGAAGATGGGCGGCTACACGCTGGGCGCTGCCGACCTGCTGCGCCGCGCGATGGGCAAGAAGATACGCGCGGAGATGGAGCAGCAGCGCCAGGTGTTCACCAATGGTGCGGTCGGGCGCGGCATACCGGAGGCCAAGGCCGTCGAGGTGTTCGACCTGATGGCCAAGTTTGCCGATTATGGCTTCAACAAGAGCCATGCGGCGGCTTACGCGCTGGTGAGTTATCAGACGGCGTGGATGAAGGCCAATCATCCGACGGCGTTCCTGGCTGCGTGCATGTCGCTGGCGATGGGCAACACGGACAAGCTGGCGGCGCTGCGGCAAGAGGCTGAGCGCATGGGCCTGCGCGTGCTGCCGCCTTCGGTGGCCGCCAGCGGCGCGGACTTCAAGGTCGAGAAGCAGGCGGACGGCACGCTGGCGATCCGCTACGCGTTGGCGGCGATCAAGAAGGTGAGCTTCGCCGCGATGCAGTCGGTGGAGGCCGCGCGCGGCACGCGGCCGTTCCGCGACGTGTCGGATTTTGCCGGCCGTATCGACGCGCGCCAGGTGACGAAGATGCAGCTGGAGAACCTGGCGCGCGCCGGCGCCTTCGACACGCTGGACGCCAACCGCGCGCGCCTGTTCGCCGGCGCCGAGACGATCTGGCGCAGCGCCCTGGCCCGCGCCGAAGAAGCGAGCAGCGGCCAGATCGGCCTGTTCGGCGGCGGCGAGCCGGAGCGGTTGCGCCTGCCAGCGGTGGACGACTGGCCGGACATGGAAAAGCTCGGCTATGAGGCCGAGGCTGTGGGCTTCCATTTGACCGCGCACCCGCTGGACGGGTTCGCCGGCCTGCTCAAGCGCCTCGGCGCGGTGCCGACGACCGTGCTGCAGACCCGCGCCGAAGCGGGCGGCGCGCGTGTGCGCATCGCCGGCTGCGTGGTGGCGAGCAAGGAGCGCACAACCAAGACCGGCAACCGCATGGCGTGGGTCACGATCTCCGACGCGGTCGGCTCCTGCGAGGTGACGCTGTTCAGCGAGGTGCTGGGCAGCGCGCGGCCGCATCTGACCGCCGGCGCGCCGCTCCTGGTGACCGCCGACATACGCATTGAGGGCGAGGCGCTGCGCATCACCGCGCAGGAGGTCACCACGCTGGAAAAGGCGGCCGTGGACGCCGGCGCCGGCATGCGCATCTGGCTGAAGCAGACGGAGGCGGTGCCGCACATACGCGCGCTGCTGGAACGCGAGGGACGCGGGCGTGGGACGATCAGCCTGATGCCAATGCTGGAGGGCCAGGAGGTGGAGATAGCGCTGCCTGGGCGGTTCGCGGTGACGCCTCGGCTTCGGCAGGCTTTGAAGATGATCAGCGGGGTGGAGCGGGTGGATGAGGTGTAGGAGCAGGGCGCTCTTTTTTCGCGCGGTAGCCCTTTCTTCCGTCCGCCACCCCTGCTATTAGGCCGCCTCCCGACACGGCGGGGCACTTAGCTCAGTTGGTAGAGCGGCTGACTCTTAATCAGCTTGTCGTAGGTTCGATCCCTACAGTGCCCACCA
>CAXTCL010000155.1:0-9079 GCA_964242035.1 uncultured Acetobacteraceae bacterium
GCCGACAGGGACCAAAAGTTTTTTGCTTCTTTTTTCAAAAAAGAAGGCCTTCCTTCCTTGAGGACCACCAGTGATCCAAATACCCTCCTTCGGCGCCATCCTGTCAGACGGCAAAGCAAAGTTCAGCCTGTGGGCGCCGTCGGTGCCAACTGTGTCGCTGCAGTTCGACCAAAACGAGCCCGAGCCAATGCAGGCAGAAGACGGCTGGTTCACGGCAACTGCGCCCGCCTCTGCCGGCACAGCCTACAGCTTCGTGCTGCCTGATGGCATGCGCGTGCCCGATCCTGCCTCGCGCGCGCAGCAGGATGACGTGCACGGCCCAAGCCTGGTCGTCGATCCCGACTCCTACGTGTGGCAGACGACAACATGGCGGAACCGGCCGTGGCACGAGGCGGTCATCTACGAAGTGCACCCCGGCGCCTTCGGCGGCTTCGACGGTATACGCGCTCAGCTTCCGCGGTTGCGCGCGCTCGGTGTGACCGCGGTCGAGCTGATGCCGATCGCCGATTTTCCGGGCAAGCACAACTGGGGCTATGACGGCGTGCTGCCTTTCGCACCCGACCGCGCCTACGGCACGCCGGATGAGCTGAAGGCGCTGGTGGATGCCGCGCACGCGGAAGGGCTGATGATCTTCCTTGACGTGGTCTATAACCATTTCGGCCCGGATGGTGCCTATCTGCACGCCTACGCGAAAGCGTTCTTCGACGAGGGGGTGCACACGCCCTGGGGTGCGGCGATCGATTTCAAGAAGCCGGAAGTGTGCGCGTTCTTCACGCAAAACGCGCTGATGTGGGTGAACGCGTATCGCTTCGACGGCCTGCGCTTCGATGCGGTGCACGCGATATCGCCGCCGGAGTTCCTGCCGCAACTCGCCGCTTCGATACGCGCGGGTGCGGAGCGCCCCGTGCATCTCGTGCTCGAGCATGAAGGCAACAAGTCGAGCCTGCTGCATGGGCCGGAGGCGAAGCTGTTCGACGCGCAATGGGCCGATGACTGGCACCACTGCCTTCACGTGCTGCTCACCGGCGAACAAGAGGGCTACTACGAGAGTTTTGCCGACCCGGCGGAGCAGCTTGCGACCGCTTTGGCCGAAGGGTTTGTGTTCCAAGGCCAAGTGTCGCCGCATCACGGCACGCCGCGTGGCGAGCCTTCCGCCAGCCTGGCGCCGACCGCCTTTGTGATCTGCCTGCAGAATCACGATCAGATCGGCAACCGCGCCATGGGCGAGCGGCTTGCCGCCCTTGCCCATCCGCAGGCTCTTGCAGCCGCGGCCGCCCTGCTGCTCCTGTCGCCGTTCATTCCCCTGCTGTTCATGGGCGAGGAATGGGGCAGTCGCACGCCTTTCCTGTTCTTCACCGACCATAACGAGGATCTCGCCAAGCTCGTGCGGGAGGGCAGGCGGCGCGAGTTCGCGCATTTCGCCGCGTTCCAGGACGAGACGCGGCGCGCGCAGATACCCGATCCGAATGCAGGGACCACGTTCACGGCCTCTGTGCCCGAAGTGTCAGAGGCCTCGCTTGAGGGTCACGAATCTGTGCTGGATCTGCACAAGCAGCTGCTGGCCTTGCGCCACGAACACATCATCCCCGGCATACAAGGCTGCCACAGCGCAGGTGCACATGCGATTGGTCCCAAAGCCGTTCGCGCTTCCTGGTCCCTGGGCAATGGAACCAGTCTGATGATTGCCGCCAATTTTGGCGAATCGCCCGTCGGCACCGAAGTTTTTCCAGGCGAGGTCATCTTCAGCACGGTCGCGCTGCCGGCAGATGGTGCACTGCCGCCGCGCTGCACCGTCGCCGCCTTGGTCAGGCGCTGATGACCGACGAAGCTCTGGCCGAACTGGCGCATGCGGCCGGAGTCGCGCCATCGTGGAAAGACGTGTTCGGCAAGACGCATGACGTGGCGCCGCCGACGCTGCGGGCAGTCCTGGCGGCACTTGAGTTTCCAGCGGATACCGCGGGCGATGTTGCCGACAGCCTGCAAAGGGCGCGTTTGAGGGACGGCATCCTGCCGCCGCTTCTCACCGCTGAAGCCGGCAGGCGCGTCGCAGTGCCGGGCGGCAGCGGCGCCTATGAGCTGGTGCTCGAGGACGGGCGCGTGTTCGAAGGAAATGTCGAGCTACACCAGAGTGCTGCTGAGATCCCGGCGATCCTTGAGCCAGGCTATCACACGTTGTTTTTCGGTGAGAAGCGCACCTGCCTGGCGGTGGCGCCGCAGCGATGCTTCACTGCTCCCGAGGCGATGCACGCGCCGAAAGGTTGGGGACTGGCTGTGCAGCTCTACGCGCTGCGCCGGCCAGGCGATGCCGGCCTGGGCGATTTCGCCGCCCTTGCAGCACTTGCGGCGCCCGCTGCGGCCCGCGGTGCCCAGGCGATCGGCATCTCGCCTGTGCACGCACAGTTCACTGCGGATCCCGACCGGTTCAGCCCCTATGCGCCGTCCAGCAGGACAGCGCTGAACGTGCTCCATGCAAGCATCGACACGGGCAATCCCGCTCTCTCGGCCGAAGATCTTGTGGATTGGCCGGCGGCGTCCAAATTCCGCCTGGCCGAGTTGCGCAGGATGTTTGCCTTAGCGCGACTGAACAAGGACGAGTGCGCGGCGTTGGAGATTTTCCGCCGCGAACAGGGTGGCCGCCTGCAGGCGCATGCGCTGTTCGAGGCGTTGCACGGCCATTTCTTCTCCCAGGATAAGGCGCTCTGGCATTGGCGATCCTGGCCGGCGGCGTTCCAAAGCCCGGACACCCAGCAGGTTGCGGCGTTTGCAGCGGAGCACAGCGAGGACGTCGCCTTTCACGCCTGGTTGCAGTTTCGGGCCGATCATGGTCTCGCCGCGGCTCAGGAAGCCTGCCGCGCGGCGGGCATGGGCATAGGCCTGGTCAGTGACCTTGCCGTCGGCACGGATTCTGGTGGTAGCCAGTGCTGGAGCCGCCAGAGCGAAACGCTGCTAGGGCTGACCGTCGGCGCGCCGCCTGACCTCATGCAGCGCAACGGCCAGAACTGGGGGCTGACCGCGTTTTCGCCCGTGGGCCTGGCCGCCAGCGGCTACACCACGTACCGCGAGATGTTGCAGACGGCGCTGGCTCATGCAGGCGGCATGCGGATCGATCATGCCATGGGGCTGAACCGACTTTGGGTCATTCCCGATGGCGCCACAGGTGCGCAGGGCGCCTATCTCGCATTTCCGGAGACGGACCTGCTCCGCCTTATAAAACTGGAATCGCATCGCCACCGGGCGATCGTGCTGGCTGAGGATCTCGGGACAGTTCCGGAAGGCTTTCAGGACCGCCTGCGGGACGCCGGGATCGACGGCATGCGCGTGCTCTGGTTCGAACGCGATACCGAGGAACACTTCACGCCTCCCGGCACCTGGACGCCACGTGCCGCCGCCATGACAAGCACGCATGACCTGCCGACGCTTGCCGGCTGGTGGTCCGCCAATGACATCGCCTGGAACGAGAAGCTCGGCAATCTGGCGGATCCCGCAGAGACACGGCGCAAGCGTGGACTCGACCGCGCGGCACTATGGGAAACCCTCTGCAAATCCGGTGCGGCCGAGGCCGCTTGCCCGGCAGAAGATGATACGGCCAGCTTTGCGGATGCCGCTTGCGTGCATGTCGGCAAGAGCGCCTGCGAGCTGGTAATGCTCCCCGTCGAGGACGCGCTCGGGTTGCGCGAGCAGCCCAACCTTCCCGGCACGCTCGACGAACATCCCAATTGGCGGCGCCGGCTGCCAGCCGAGTCGGCGGTGTTGCTGGACGAGCCGGCGACGGCGCGGCGCCTGGAGGCTTTATCTGCGGCGCGTAGGCAAGGGTAGAAAGCAAGCAGTCCTTTTTTGCAAAAAAGGACCAAAAAACATTTGAACCCTTGCATCTGCACCAGTCGGTTCATCCGGATAAGCCGAAGCGGCTGAGCGTCGGGGAAGCAAAAGTTTTTTGCTTCTTTTTTCAAAAAAGAAGGCCTTGCTTCCTTCCTAACGGAGACCAAACGCGTGGCCACCAAGAACCTGACCGCAACGGCCCGCCTGCAATTCCATAAAGGCTTCACGCTGGACGACGGCGCCGCCCTGGTGCCGTATCTGGCAAAGCTCGGCATCAGCCACCTCTACGCGTCGCCCATCTTCCGCGCCCGCGCCGGCTCCACCCACGGCTACGACATCGTGGACCACAACGAGATCAACCCCGAACTCGGCGGCATGGACGCACTGCGCCGCATGGTGTCGGCGTTACGGGCGCAAGATATGGGGCTGATACTCGACATCGTGCCGAATCACATGGGCGTCGGTGGTGACGACAACGCCTGGTGGATGGACGTGCTCGAATGGGGCCGCTCCAGCCCGTATGCCGAGTTTTTCGACATCGACTGGGATCCGCCGGACGCCACGCTGCGCGGCCGCGTGCTGGCGCCGTTCCTGGGCGACGCCTACGGCACGGTGCTCGCGGCCGGCGACCTGAAGCTGAAATTTGATCCGCGCGACGGGCGCCTGTTTGCCGACTACTTCAACAATCGCTTCCCTATCAATCCGCGCGACTATGCCGCCATCCTGCTGACCGAAGGCGGACCGCTCGAGACCGTGGCGCGCGCCTTTGCGGACCTGCCGGCGGACCGCGACGGCATGCGTCAGGGGGCGGAGGTGGCGCGTGCCGAGCTGCGCCGCCCGGAACATGCCCAGGCGATCGCCGAGGCGTTGCGCGCCTACGATCCGGCGACGGAGCTTGGCCGGGACCACCTGCACCGTCTGCTGGATCGGCAGAACTTCCGTCTCGCCTGGTGGCGCGCGGCCTCCGACGAGATAAACTGGCGCCGGTTCTTCGACGTGAACGGCCTGGCCGGGATACGCGTGGAAAATCCTGCCGTGTTCGACGCCACCCATGCGGCCATCTTTAAGCTGTATGAGGAGGGGTTGATCGATGGCCTGCGTATCGACCACGTGGACGGCCTGGCGGACCCGCGCGGCTACTGCCGCAAGCTACGCCGTCGCATGCAGACGCTGGCCGAGCACCGCCCGGCCGAGCTCACGCAGTCCCCCCCGGTGATCTGGGTGGAGAAGATACTCGCCACGCACGAGCATCTTGCACAGGACTGGTCGATCGACGGCACCAGCGGCTACGATTTCATGAACGATGCCGCCGCCGTCCTGCACGACCTGCAGGGCGAGGTGGAGATGACGCGCATCTGGACGGAGGCCACCGGCCGGACAGGCGTGTTTGAGGAGGAGGTGATCCCTGCGCGCCGGCAGATACTGCGCGAGAGCCTCTCGAGCGAGCTCTATGCCACAGCCGTCGCCTTGCACCGCATAGCGCGCCGGGACCTTGTCACGCGCGACTATACGCTGACCGCCATACACCGGACGTTGACCGAGTTGCTGGCGCATTTCCGCGTCTATCGCATCTATGCCGGCCCGGCCGGAATGAGCGAGGCGGACACCCAGGCGATGGACTGGGCGCTGGCAGGGGCGCGCCGCCACGTGCGCGCCACCGACCGCCACCTGCTGGAGCTTGTCGCCGGCTGGCTGTCAGGCGGCGATTTGCGTGACATCCCTGTTGGCACTCGCCGGCAGGAGCGTCTGCGCGCCATGGTGCGCTTCCAGCAGCTTTCCTCGCCGACAGCCGCCAAATCCACCGAGGATACCGCCTTCTACCGCTACGGCCGGCTGATCAGCCGAAACGAGGTGGGCAGCGAGCCGGCACAGTTCGCCATCTCGCCGGCCGCTTGGCACGCCACCGCAAAGGTCCGCCAGCAGCGCTGGCCACGGGCGCTGCTGGCAACCGCGACGCACGACCATAAGCGCGGTGAGGACGCCCGCGCCCGCCTGGCCGTACTGAGCGAGCTACCGGCAGAGTGGGAATCGGCCCTGTCGCGCTGGACGCGGCTGAACGCGTCGTTGAAACGTGATCTCGACGGTCCGGCCCCGGACGCCACCGACGAAGTCATACTCTATCAGACCCTGCTGGGCGCCTGGCCTCTGGAACTGTCGCCAGGCGATGCAGACGGCATGACCGCGTTCCGCGAGCGCGTGGCGGCCTGGCAGCAGAAGGCTCTCCGCGAGGCGAAGCGCCATTCTGGCTGGGCTGTGCCGGACGAGGCCTACGAGCAGGCAGCGCAGGATTTCCTGGCCGGCGTGCTGGACCCGGAGCGTCCGGCGCATGTGGTGAGTGAACTGCACGAGTTTGTCCAGCGCATCGCCGCATCCGGCGCGCTCAATGGCCTGAGTCAGATGCTGTTGCGGTTGACCGCGCCTGGCGTGCCGGACCTCTACCAAGGAACCGAATACTGGGACTTCTCGCTTGTTGATCCCGACAACCGCCGCCCGGTGGATTACGGTGCTAGGGAAGGCTCGCTGACGTCCGGCCTCGCCCCGCACGCCCTGATGCGGACGTGGCGGGACGGGCGTGTGAAGCAGGCGATCCTGCACCGGGCGTTGGCTTTGCGGGCCCGTTCGCCCGAATTGTTTGCACGTGGGGCCTACCAGAAACTGGCTGTGGAGGGGCCTGCCGCGAACCACGTCCTGGCATTCTCGCGCCAACATGGTGACCAAACCGTGATCGTGATCGTCTCGCGGTTGTCTGCTAAATTGGATATGGGAGACACGCCGCTCATCCCGCCTGACTTTTGGCAAGGAACATCCCTGCAGATGGCACGTTTGTTGCCGGACCATGACTTGATCGACCTGCTCGGGAGCCAAGATAGGTCTGGGCAGTGCGCGAAAGCTGGCCGGATAGAAGTGGGTGATTGCCTCGCTGCCTTGCCGGTGGCGCTCCTGGAGGTTCGATGAACCGTATAGTCGTCGTGTCGAACCGCGTGCAGGTGCCTACGAACGAGGCACCGAAAGCAGGCGGTCTGGCTGTGGCGTTGGACGGGCTCATGACTCAGCGCGGCGGCCTGTGGTTTGGCTGGTCCGGCCACGTGAATGACGACATGCGCCGCGTCGTAGCCACGAAGACGGTGGGTCCGATGCAGTTCGCCACCATGGATCTTACCACCGAAGAACACGACCGCTACTACAACGAGTTCTCGAACGGGACGTTGTGGCCGCTGCTGCATTCCATGCCGGAGCACATGTCTTTCGATCGGCGCGCAGCACAGGTCTACCGCCAGACAAACATGCGCATGACCGAGGTCCTGGTGCCCCTGCTGCGCCCGACGGACGTGATCTGGATACATGATTATCACCTGATGGCGATGCCGGCGCTGCTGCGCGCCCGCGACATCGACGTGCCAATCGGCTTCTTCCTCCATGTGCCGTTCCCGTCGCCTGACATGCTGGCTAGCGTGCCCGAGGCTGGTGCGCTGATACGCGACCTCCTGTCGGCCGACCTGCTGGGGTTCCAGACGTCGAACGACATGGATAATTTCACCGCCGCCGCGCTAACGATGGCCGGTGCGACCCGCCTGCCAAATGGCGGGCTGCAGCTCGGTGCGCAGCGTGTGCGCCTTGGCGTGTTCCCGGTGGAGATCGACGCTCACGAGTTTGCTGGGCAGGCGCGCGCCGCCTGGCACTCCAACGCTACGGAGCGCCTGCGCCGCAGTCTGCAGGGTCAGCGTTTGATCCTGGGCATTGACCGTCTCGATCCCACCAAGGGACTGATACAGCGGCTCGTCGGGTATCGCCGGCTGCTGGAAACCCGGCCGGATTGGCGCCGCAACGTCACTTTTCTTCAGATCGCCGCCGAGTCGCGCACCGACGTGGATGCCTACAAGGACCTGCGAAACGAGCTGGATTCCGAGGCCGGAGCGATCAACAGCGAATGGGGCGAGCCAGATTGGACGCCGGCGCGGCTGATAGCACGTGGCGGCAGCCGTGATGCGGTGGCAGGCTACATGCGGGAGGCCGGCGTGGGACTTGTCACCCCATTGCGGGACGGCATGAACCTCGTTGCCAAGGAATTCGTCGCGGCCCAGGACCCACAGGATCCTGGCGTGCTTGTGCTTAGCAAGTTTGCGGGCGCCGCGCGCCAGCTTGGCAGCGCTCTGCTGGTCAACCCGCATGATCCGGACGAACTGGCTGAGGCGCTCGATCGTGCGCTGATCATGCCGCTGGCCGAGCGGCAGGAGCGTTGGCAGGAGGCTTGGGCCGCGATCGAGGGTACGACACCTGCAGGGTGGGGGCGTTCGTTCATATCCTCCCTTCTTGGGGCGAATGGCGCGTCGCCGAAAGCGTCGGCAGATGCGCCCTCGATACGGACATCGCTTCCCGTTGTCCCGATGGGTGGCCCTGAGGGGCGCGGGGCCGCGCGGCTGAACTGATCGGTATAAGGAAGGCCAAAGGCTCTGCCCCTGGACCCCGTTAAGGACAGTCGTCCTTAAAACCTGGCTGTAAGGTGTCCTAATAAATGGGAGTTTGGGGTCTCAGACCCCAACGGGTTTCGGGCAGAGCCCCACGCTTGCTCACAGCCCAAGACCTCCGCCCGCTAGTATGAATACGCTAGATTGACGCGGCTGTGCCCTGCTGGGCGGCCTTCTCGTTTGCCGTGCGACAATTTGCTTTTCAGTTCTCGGCAGTGTGCTCCGCCAAGGCTTGGCGGGCTCTGGCATGTATTGCTTCGGCCATGCTCCCGACGCCGTTCCCGCGGTTTGTCGAGAGTGCCGCGATCAGCCCCATGCCGGCCAGGAAGGCTGGGCTGGTAGCCAGGATTTCGGCGGGCGGGCGGCCGGAATACACCTTCAGCAAGAGGGCTACCAAGCCGGACACGATGGCCGCGTCCGAGGCGCCTGCAAAGTACAACCGGCCCTCGCAAACCTGCGCCTCCATCCAGACTTGGCTCTGGCAGCCCGGTATGCGGTGTGCGTCGTCCTGCCACAGAGCGGGAAAGGCCGGCAATTTGCGGCCGAGCTCGATGATGAACTGGTAGCGATCCATCCAATCGTCGAACACGTCGAGCGACTCTCGCACATCCTCGATGGCCGCCGCGGCAGTGATGTCTTGTGGGTCCATGAACGGTGGCGGCATGTGTGTGATGTGCGGGCGGGCGGCCGTTAGGTCAACGTTGGCATCGTTCGCGTGAAAATTGGTCGCAGCGGCTGTCATCGTGTTGACAGTCTGGTTTCGCGGGCTTAGATACCCCTCACCGACGCGGTGC
>CAXTCL010000156.1:0-9022 GCA_964242035.1 uncultured Acetobacteraceae bacterium
CCCACACGATCGACCCAGAATCCATCGCGATGAAAGCCGCCCTCTGGATGTTCGCCAGCCAGTCCCGCATCAGCGCCGCGCAAGCCCTCGGCCGCATCGCCCAGCGCGCCATCGCCCATGACGGCCTGATCTCCCGCCTTCCCGCCCCCCTCTCCGGCTGGACGAACACGCGCGACTTCCCCGCGCTGCCCCCACAAAGCTTCCGCACCTGGTGGCACAACCGCGCGCACCCCAGATGAGCGCCCGCGACGAAATGATCGCCCGCATACGCGCCACCCAAACCGCAGCGCCACCGCCCGCGCACGTCCCCGCCTACCGCACACACACGCAAGCCGACCGAGAAACCCTGGTCCAGCGCTTCATCGAACGCCTCGCCGACTATCACGTGACCGTCTTGCGCGCCCGCGGCGACGGCGAAATCGGCGAAGTCGCCACCCACCAACTCGCCACCCGAAACATCGCCTCCCTCGTGATACCCCCAGACATGCCCGCCTCCTGGCGCCCCGCCACCCCCGCCCCCACGGAAGACACCGGCCTCTCTTTGCAAGACCTCGACGCCGCCGCCGGCGCCATGACCGGCTGCCTGCTCGCCATAGCGGAAACCGGCACCATCGTGCTCGACAGCGGCCCAGGCCAAGGCCGCCGCGCGCTGACCCTGCTGCCCGACTACCACCTCTGCGTCGTACGCGAGAGCGCCGTAGTCGGCATCATGCCCGAAGCAATCGCCGCACTTCACCCGCACGTGCTGCGCGGCGCACCTATCACGTTCTTCAGCGGACCGTCGGCCACGGCGGACATCGAGCTGGACCGGGTGGAGGGCGTGCATGGGCCGCGGACTTTGGATGTGTTGCTTGTTGCGTAAGGAAGGAAGCAAGCAGTTCTTTTTTGAAAGAAAGAACCAAAAAACTTTTACTACTGACGCTGCGGCAACGCGCGCGGCGCCCCCGGAACACCACGTGCGCATCACCAGCGCCAGGAGCAAAAGTTCTTTGGTCCTTTTTTTCAAAAAAGAACTGCTTGCTTGCCTGCCTATCTTCCTGACCGCCTGCTCCGGCGCCCAAATCCTCAACGCCACCATCTCCCGCGCAAACCTGCGCATCACCCACGACGTCGCCTACGGCCCCGACCCCCGCCAGAAACTCGACATCTACCGCCCGGACACCACCACCAAACTCCCCGTAATCGTCTTCTTCTACGGCGGCTCCTGGAAGACCGGCAGCAAGGCCATGTACCCCTTCGTCGCCGCAACGCTCGCCAAACAAGGCGCGGTCGTCATCGTCCCCGATTACCGCCTCTATCCCCAGGTGAAATTCCCCGCCTTTCTCACCGACAGCGCCGCCGCCACCGCCTGGGCCTTCGCGCATCTCGACCAGCTCAACGGCGACCCCAACCGCCTATTCCTGATGGGCCACTCCGCCGGCGCTTACAACGCCCTCATGCTCGCCCTGAACCCGCAATACCTCGCCGCCGCGGGCACAAGCCGAGACCGTCTGGCCGGCGCCATCGGTCTGGCCGGCCCTTACGATTTCAAGCCGCTGGAGGAGCCGGACGTGAGCGCCGTGTTCGCTCCTGTCGGCAACGATCCGGCCGGCCAGGTCATCACCTTTGCGGACGCGCACGCCCCGCCGCTGCTGCTGCTCGCCGGCACGGCCGACAACCAGGTGAAGCCGCGCAACACGATCGCCCTCACCGCCCGCATACGCAGTGCCGGCGGCCAGGTGGCGGAAAAACTCTATCCGGGCGTGGGCCATATCGGCCTGATCATCGCACTGGCGCCAATCTTCCAGGGCAAAGCCCCTGTGCTGGCCGATGTGGATGCATTCGTGTCGGCGCACGCGAAGCCGTAGAACCGAAGCCGCCGAACCTGCGCAGTAGTAAAAGTTTTTTGCTTCTTTTTTTCAAAAAAGAAGGCCTTGCTGTTCCTTCCTAGCAAATATGCCACACCCCCGCCCGCCACCCTGGGAAATACCCGGCAACTAGGGCACAGACAGCCCTCAGCCGCCCCTCGGAACACGCCCAATGACAATCGCCAGCGCCGTCCGCGCCATCCTGCCGCGCCTAGTCGAACTCTGCGCCAGGCGCCGCATCAGCGTCATGGCCATCGGTGCCCTGCTCGCCGCGGGGTGCGTCTACGCCGCCGCCCACCGCCTGGGCGTCAGCACGGACACCACCCTGCTGTTCTCCGACAGCCTGCCCTGGAAGCAGACCAGCCGCGCCCTCACCCGCCTGTTCCCGCAGAACGACGGCGTGCTGGTCGCCGTCATTGACGCAAAAATCCCCGAAGAAGCCGAAGCCACCGCCGCCGCACTTGCCACCCGCCTGCGCGCCAACACCGCCCTTTTCCACAACGTGGTCCAGCCCGACACGTCCGCCTACCTGCAGCAGAACGCCTTTCTCCTGATCGACAAGGCCGCGCTACAGGACCTGCTGGACCGCACCGTGGACGCCCAGCCCTTCCTGGGCCAGCTGGTCTCCGACCCGAGCCTGCGCGGCCTGTTCGGCGCCCTGTCCCTGGTAGCCGAGGGCGCCAAACGCGGCGTCTCCGCCGGCGCCATGGGCCCAGCCATGGTGCAGTTCCACACCGCGCTGAGCCAGGCGGCCGCCGGCCACGCCGAGCCGCTCTCCTGGGAGAACCTGCTGGCCGGCCCGCTGGCCAAGCAGGCCGGCCGCTACCGCTTCGTCACCGTGAAACCGGTGCGTGACTTCACCTCGCTGCAGCCAGGCGGCAAGGCCGCCGACTTCATGCGCCGCTCGGCCGCCGACCTGCCCTACATCGCCAGCCACCAGGCCCACATGCGCCTCACCGGCGGCGTGGCGCTCGATGACGAGGAGTTCTCTTCCGTCGCCCAAGGGGCCGCCATCGGCCTGGGCGGCAGCTTCGTGCTCGTCTGCATCTGGCTGTTCGCCGCCGTGCGCTCCTGGCGCCTGGCCGTGCCCATAGCACTTACCCTGATCCTGGGCCTGCTGCTCACCACAGGGTTCGCGGCCCTCGCCGTGGGCAGGCTGAACCTGATCTCCGTCGCCTTCGCCATCCTCTTCGTCGGCATCGCCGTCGATTTCGCCATCCAGTTCACCGTCCGCTTCCGCGAGCGCCGCCACGTCCACCCCGACATGATCGAGGCCCTGCGCGAGACCGGCCGCGGCTCCGGCGCGCAGATCCTGGTGGCCTCGCTGGCCACGGCCAGCGGCTTCCTGGCCTTCACCCCCACCGCCTTCGTGGGCGTCGCCCAGCTCGGGATCATCGCCGGCGGCGGCATGCTCATCGCGTTCTTCACCACGCTCACCTTCCTGCCGGCCCTGCTCGTGCAGTTCCGCCCGCGCCAGGAAAAGCGCGAAGTCGGCGTGATGATGCTCAAACGCCTGGAGCCCGTCGTCCGCCCGCTGCACTGGCCCATACTCGGCGTGTTCATCGTGCTCGCCCTGGCCGGCGCGGCGCTGACCCCTAGCATCCCATTCGACGGCGACCCGCTGCACACCAAGAACCAACACACCGAAGCCGTCACCACGCTGAACAGCCTGATGGATGACCCGTTCACCAACCCCTACACGATCGACGCCCTGCTGCCCTCGCTGGACGCCGCCCGCGCCATAACCCCTAAAATCTCCGCCCTGCCCCCGGTCCACGCCGTGCTCTCCCTGAACAGCTTCGTGCCCCAGGACCAGACCGACAAGCTCGCCATCATCGCCGACGCGAACTCCATCCTCGCCCCCACTCTGTCTCCGCCCGCCACCGCCCCCACGCCGGACGGCGCCGCCCTGCGCCAATCCGCCGCCACCCTTGCGGCCAAGCTCCGCGACGTGCTCCCCAAGCTCGCGGCCAACGACCCCCTGCGCGCCATCTCCGCCGACCTGGACCGCCTGCAAACCGCCGACGACGCCACCCTGCTCGCCACTCAAAGCGCCCTGCTGCGGTTCCTGCCTATCCAGCTCGACCGCCTGCGCACAGCCCTGGCCGCCAAACCCGTGACACTGGCCGACATCCCCGCAGACCTGCGCGCCAACTGGCTGGTACCGGACGGCCGCGCCCGCGTGCAGGTCCTGCCCCGCTCCAGCGTGAACGACAGCCACGCCATCAGGCAGTTCGTCGACTCCGTATCCAACGTAATGCCGCAATCCACCGGCTCCGCCGTCTGGATCGTCCGCAGCGCGCAGACCATCATCCACGCCTTCAGCATCGCCGCGCTGAGCGCACTCGGCGCCATCGCGGTCATCCTGGTGATCGCCCTGCGCCGCCCCATCGACGTGGGCCTGGTGATGGCGCCGCTCACCATCTCCTCGCTGCTGACGGTGGTGGTGCTGCGCTCCTGCGGCATAAGCCTGAACTTCGCCAACATCATCGCCCTGCCGCTGCTGCTGGGCGTTGGCGTCTCCTTCAACATCTACTTCGTCATGAACTGGCGCGCCGGCATCACGCGCTTCCTCGGCTCCGCCACTGCGCGCGCGGTAATCTTCTCGGCCCTGACGACAGGCACCGCGTTCGGCTCGCTCGCTCTGTCCGCGCATCCGGGTACCGCCAGCATGGGCACGCTTCTGCTCATCAGCCTCGGCTGCACGGTGCTGACTACGCTGCTGTTCGTGCCGGCGTTGCTTGCGACAATTCCTCGGCCTCGGGTTATCCTGGGCGGGAGTGATAGGGAGTAAGCAAGCAAGGCCTTCTTTTTTGAAAAATAGAAGCAAAAAACTTTTGCTCCTCCCGCATTTCAGCGCGCGTGTTTGTTCGGGAGTATCGGGCTGCTATAATTGCGGAAAAGGTGGGCTGCACGCTCGAGCCTAACCGTCGAGTCAAACCCAGTTTCTTTGCTCGGTCAGAGCGCCGTTTCTTCGTCCCGGCCTGCAATTCCCAACGGCGACGGCAGCTTTTTCAGTCAAGCCTGGCCGGAGGCCAACGCCCTTGCGGCGCAAAGCGGGCTTTACGGAAAAAGCTGCGGGCGCCACGCTCAGCTAGGTCGGGCGGGCGGGCAAAGCACCCACACCAGACAATGAGGAACCAATTTTACTGCTTCCTCTCCACCCTCGGGAATCACCTAATACTGTGAGGACCCGCTGACGGTGAAAGTGGTTGTCTGACTGATGATGGATGTCCCACCCGGCGCCACCCCGTCAATCGTGAAGTTCGTCTGGTTACCCTCGCCACCATAATTAACGTTCACGGGGTCGTTGGTCGGCGACAAATGAGAACCAAAGGCAGTTGTTGACGCGAAGTAAAGATTTACCGAGGCGGTCAGCCCTGGTCCATCATTCGCATAGTCAGATTGAATTCTCAGCTGCCCGGGGGCACCGGGTGAATTGAAGACGTAAAACGTTGCTTGTTGGAAGGGAGCAAAGCTTCGGCCTGCATTACCCACCTGGATCTGTATCAACACGGATTGTGGCGTGCCAAATTTCGTTAGGTTTCCGGTCTGGCTACCTTTCGCCGGCTTGGAGAGTCGCACATCGCAGGTCGCGCCTGCAGGAGCCGCACAACCCTCCTCGTTGAACGCCAAGGTGTCATAAGAGACGTATATCTGGACAGTCTTTCCCTTCAGGTCCGTCCCGGCCGGCCCGAAAACGCCCAGAGCATCGACGGTGTTAGTGCCGGAAACCGTGCCGGTAACATACTGTGTGATGAGAGCGGCTTTGGCTGGGGCTGGCTGCAAGGCAGCGACTAGCGGAATGGCAGCGGCAAGAAGATACCTGTGCATTTCTAAATTCCCACAGCCTTACACGGCTTATGAGACCGTGCCAGCGATGGCCGTCTGAAGAAAATCAAACATCGAACTGTTCGCCGCGTTGCGCGACTTGTGATGATGACCTATCTCGGCCACCACAGAAAGTATTCTGACCAGAAACGCCCATCTTCTGCACTTGCAGCACTCGTATGTCCCGGAACAAGCACGCCACCGAAAATGCGTGGGAAGCAAAAGTTTTTTGGTCCTTTTTTCAAAAAAGGACTGCTTGCTTCCTTGCTCCCATCAATCAGCCAACACCTGACAAGCATCCGCCCGCCAGCCAACCCGCACGCCCTGCCCCCTGCTCACCCCAGGATGGGGCCAGCTAGGCACCACCGCCAGCAACTCCCCCACTTGCGCGCCAACCCTCACCTGCAACTGGCTCCCCGCCGAGACCACCGACAGCACCGTCGCCTCCTGCGCATTATCCGCCGCCACCCCGTCCCCCAGCAAAGCCACCCGCTCCGGCCGAAGGCAGAACGACACCCGGCTTCCCAGCGTCGGCCGCGCCGCATCGGCCGCCGTTGCCTGCAGGAAACGCCCGCCACCCGACCAGATGAACCCGCCTGGCCGCAACTCGCGTATGTGTCCGGCCAGCAGATTCGCCTCTCCCGTAAGCAGGGCGCACGCCGCATCGCGCGGCTCGGCATACAGACTGGCCGGCGTTCCTGTCTGCAATACCCGCCCGCCCGACAGCAGCACCAGATGGTCAGCCGCCAGCGCCACCCGGGCGGTGCGCGTCGCCAGCAGCACTGTGCAACCGCTCTCCGCCCGCCGGCGCAACGCTGCCAGCAGGCGCTCGGCACCGGCTGCATCCAGCCCGGCCCCCGCCTCATCCACCAGCAGCACGTCCCCCGCCCGCGCCACCCTGGCCGCGGTCAGCGCCAGCAGCGCGCATCCGTGCGTGAGCGTACCCACTTCGGCCTGCGCCATGGCCTCCACCCCAAGCGCCTGCGCCACCGCGTCAACCAACGGCCACGCTGCCCGCCCCGCCACCCGCCGCAACGCATCCTGCACCGTCATCGCCTCAGGCAGCGCGCTCCCCGGCGCCAGCAGGCCTACCCCGCGCCGCCGCGGCGGAACCCGGCTCACATCCTCCCCGCCCCGAAGCACCGCGCCACGCTCCAGCTTCAGCAACCCCGCCGCCGCCGCCAGCAGAGACGTCTTGCCCGCCCCAACCCCACCCAGCACAGCGGTCACCGCCGCGGCAGGTGCCGTGAACGACACATCCTCCAGCACCACGCGCTTGCCGCGCAGCACGGTCACGCCGCGTAGCGACAGCCCGCTCATCGCAGGGCACGCGAGATCAAGACCGGAAGGCCGATCAGGGGTGGGGAACGTCGGCTGAGATAGAAGCGGACTGCCGCGCCGCGTAGTCCGTCAGCGCCGCGATGGCATCCGCGCTCGCGCCGCTGTCCTGCGCGCGCACCGCCTTCTGCGCCTGCAGGTCCAGCCGCGCGAGTTGCAGCACCACGTCCGGGTTGGCATCCGGGCTGTTGGCGTAGCTGAACGCCATCCCGTGCGCCACGAGGTAGGCATCCACCAGCGCCGCCGGTCGCAACGCCACATCCTCGCGCTCGGACGGCGAGAGCGCGCAGCCGGCACAGAGCAGCGACAGGAGGAGTGCGGTGCGCATCATGGCGAGATATTCAGCGAAGCCCGAAGGAAGGCAAGGCAAGCAGTCCTTTTTTGAAAAAAAGGACCAAAAAACTTTTGCTCCCTGTCGGCGGCTAACCGGACAAGTCTGCGACAGCCAGACAAAAGTTTTTTTTGCTTCTTTTTTCAAAAAAGAAGGCCTTTCTTGCCTCACCCAATCCCCCGCACCACCGGAATATCAAGATCCTTGATCTTCTTCCGCAAAGTGTTCCGATTAAGCCCCAGCATCTCCGCCGCCTTGATCTGGTTCCCCCGGGTAGCGGCAAGAGTCATCCGTATCAACGGCCGCTCCACCTCGGCAATCACCTGGTCATACACGTCCCGCGTAGGGATGCCGTCCGAGCTGCCCGCCAGCATGTTGCGAATGTGGCGCTCCACCGCCTGTCCCAGGCTCGCCGGCCCGCCCCCAGGTGCCTCGCTCTCCTCGTCTGGCCGGTCCGCCAGCTCGGCGGCCACGATGTCCGCCGTGATCATCTCCTGCGGCGTCAGCGCCGCCAGCCGGCGCATCAAATTCTCCAGCTCGCGGACGTTACCGGGCCAGCGATACCGCCGCAGCTCATCGACGGCCCCCTGGTCCAGCACCTTCGCCCCAAGCCCCGCCTCGCGCGCCCGCTCCAAGAAGTGCCGTGCCAGCACGGCAATGTCCTCCGCCCGCTCGCGCAAAGGCGGCAGCCGTATCGGTACCACGTTCAACCGGTAGAACAGATCCTCGCGGAACTGCCCGGCCCGTATCGCCTGCCGCAGATCGCGGTGCGTCGCCGCCACAATCCGCACGTTCGCCCGTATCGGCGCCCGCCCGCCCACTGACGTGAACTCGCCCTCCTGCAACACCCGCAGCAGCCGCGTCTGTGCCTCGGGCGGCATGTCGCCGATCTCGTCGAGGAACAGCGTGCCCGCCGCCGCCTGCTCGAACCGTCCCTGGCTCCTGTTATGCGCGCCGGTGAAACTGCCCCGCTCATGCCCGAACAGCTCGCTCTCGATCAGCTCGCGCGGGATTGCCGCCATGTTGATCGCCACGAACGGCCCCGCCCGCCTGCGCCCGTAGTCATGCAGCGCGCGGGCCACCAGCTCCTTGCCCGTACCCGACTCACCGTTCACCATCACCGTAAGGTCGGTCGTCGTCAGCCGCGCGATCGTGCGATAGATGTCCTGCATCGCCTGGCTGCGCCCGATCAGCGGCAGCTTCTCCTCGCTGTCGCGCACCACCTCGGCACCATCGCCCACCGGCGAGGGCACAGCCAGCGCGCGCGCCACCACGGCCAGCAGCTCGGCCAGGTCGAACGGCTTCGGCAGGTACTCGAACGCCCCGCGCTGCGCCGCCTTCACCGCGGTGATCAGCGTGGACTGCGCGCTCATCACGATCACCCGCAGCTCCGGCCGGCAGCGCTTGATACGCGGCAGCAGGTCCAGCCCGTTATCGTCCGGCATCACCACGTCGGTGATCACCAGGTCACCCTCGCCCTCCTCGACCCAGCGCCACAGCATGCCGGCGCTACCGGTGGCGCGCACCTGGTAGCCGGAGCGGCCCAACGCTTGCGTTAGCACGGTGCGTATTGAGCGGTCGTCGTCCGCGACTAGGACGGTTGGGGGGGTCAAGGAAGTGAGCAAGAAAGCAGTTCTTTTTTGAAAAAAAGAACCAAAAAACTTTTATCTCCGTT
>CAXTCL010000157.1:0-8994 GCA_964242035.1 uncultured Acetobacteraceae bacterium
GCTGAGCAAGTGCGTTCATCACGTACCCCCAAACCAGCAGATGACCTGTTGGGCTTTCGCCCCCTTGGGCCGGGATGCGTGAGATAGGGTCCACCCCCCCCCTGCGCAAGCGAAATATTCAAGTCGGCCAAAGATTTCTCCGGCCAGCTCACGTCATGCGGCGGGCGCCGTTATCTGGCGGCAGTCACGGTCAGTGAAGCGGGCAGCGCTCGTATTGCGGCAAGCTCGTGGGCAGCGCGCGGCAGGTCTGTCACCTGCCCGACCGGTTCGGCCGTCAGCACGGCAAACAGGCCGGCATTGGCGCTGCCGGTGAACAGCGGACTGTAGGCAGCGCGCATGGCCCGCAGCCCGGCCATGTCACCTGCCTCGCTGGCGTCGCGGGCAGCGCGCAGGGCCAAAGTTTGCCTGGCCTCGGCCGGACCTGGCGCGTCGGCCACGCCCCGCAGCACCGCCTCAGCACCGCTCCAGTCATGCAAACCCTCGCGCAGACCCGCTTGCGCTTCCGCGGCGGGCCGATCGGTCAACGTGGCCAGGGCCGCCAGCGCGTCCGCCGTCCGGCCCGCGCCGGCAAGCAGCCTTGCGCGCAGCAGAGCGCGGCGTTCTGCCAGATCCGGCGTTTTGGCCTGGCGTTCGGAGCGCTCCAGCACGGCCAGCGTACCCGGGCCATCGCCTTTGTCTGAGAGCAGACTCGCCAGGCGAAGCCCGAGTTCAGGCTCTGCCGGCCCGCCTGCCGCCCGGTCCAGCAGCCGGCGCAGGATCGGCTCGGCGCGCTCCGGCAGGTCCAGCGCCAGCAGCTTGTCGGCCAGAAGCGGCGCCAGTGCCGCCTCTGCCGCGTCGGCGCCGAGCACAAGCGAGGCATCATCGGCCAGCGCCACCAAGTCCAGCGCCCCGAGCCTGGCCGCCTTGTCCGTATGCAGCAGCGCCGACACCACGGAGACTTCGGCGGCGTGGATCGCGTCGTGCGATTCGGCAAACAGCGTGTCGGTTTCGCGCAGAAGCGACAGAGCCTGCCGCCAGTCCCCCGCCTCGGCGTGCAGGCCGGCGGTGCGCAGGCGGAGGCGCAACTCGCGCTCGCCGCCGCGCCAGGCATAGATCTGCCTGTCCAGCAGCCCGGCCGCCGCAGCCTGGGTCAGCTTGCCGGACGCCAGACGCTGCTCCACGGCCAGTTCCGCCGCCTGCGCGCGCGCCAGGCGGTCGCGTCCGGCCGCCACGCTGTCCAGGAGATGCAGCGCCTCCTCCGGCTTGCCTTGCCGCTGCAGGGAGCCGGCGCGCGACAGATCCAGCGAGACGTCGGGTGCAGTGGCCAGCAGCTCGCCCAGCCTGCCTTCCTGCCCACCATGCCCCAGCAGCGCTGCCACGGCCGGCAGGAGCCTGCCGCGCAAGGCTTCCGGATAGGCCAGCAGAAGCCGCCAGCGCGCACCAACGGCGGCGGCCGATGCCGTCTGGTCCGCACTCCATAATCCGCGCCAAAGCACCGCCTCGTCGCTGTCGCCCAGGCTGGCAGCGTCGAACCCTGGCGGTGGGGGAGCGGCGCCGCCGGCCTGGGCCGCCAGCCACGCTGCAATCGCGGACAGCCCGTGCCAGGCGGGGTCGCGCGTGACGGAAGGGTCGTCGGTTGCCGCCACCCGCAGGACGGCTGCGGCGTCCGCATCCATGCCGCAGGCAAGCATGGCTTCGGCCACGCGCAACCGAGGCGCTCCGCGCGCGGCGGGCGGCGTGGTGGCGGCATCGCGTAGTGCCGCCACCAGGCGTGCGTGCAGCATGGGCGCGGGCAGCCCAGGGAAATCGAACCGCCGTGTCATCGCGCGGCCGTCGGAATCCACGGCCGACAGCGAGTCCGGCCAGAGCAGCGCCAGCGCCGGCGGACTATCCGCCAGCAGCTCGAAGCCTGCCTCCTTGCCGGCAAGCCTGACTCGGTCAGAGAGCGGCTGGACGACCACCCCCTGCCAACTCGGCAGCAGGGCCCATTCCGCAGCACGGTGCGGCGCCGCCACGCCCTGCCCGGCCGCGCGCTGGGTGCCGACGAGAAGGCGCCCACCTGTCGCGTCGTCCTCCACCGCAACCACGTGGCCGGACTCCACCGCGGCCAGCGTCAGGACGCCGCCATGGGCCGATCCGGCGATCGGCAGAAGCGCGCCTGGTGCCGCCGTCAGCGTCAGTTGCCAGCCGGTATCGCGGCGCACCAAGCGCGGGGTGGCGCCCGGCTTCAAACGCAGGCGCAGATCGCTGCCATCCGGCAGCAGGCGTTCGGTGGCGCCGCCGAACACCGCATCGTCCTTCAACTGGCTCAGATCCAGAGGGGCCGGCGAGTCCAGCACCACATGCAGCTCGCCATTACGAGAGAACGCGGCAGCGCCGGTGAGCTTTGCTGCCGGCAGTAGGATCGACGGGCCGCCGAGCGTGCCGTCGTCAGCCAAAAGGGTCACCGACGGGGCCACGGGGCTTGCCTGCTCCTGCACCGGTGGGGCGGCAGGTGATGGGCGTGGCGGGGGCGACGCTGGTGCCGCGGCGGGGGGGGGCGGCGGGGCAAGCGGCAGAACGGGCGGCGGGACGGTTTTGGCAATTTGCTGATCCGGCCGGCCCGGGCGCGGTTCGGCGAGCATCGCGGGGCGGAACTGTCCGGGCGAGAGAGGCTGCGCGCCAGCATCCACATCGATGATAATCCGGTCAGCCAGCACGTGCACGCGCGGGCGGGCGTCCGGTGCCAGTGACAGCCTTACGCGTCCGGGCGTGGCGGACAGCGAACGCACCCAGGCGCCAGGCGCGCCGAGCACGCCATGCCCGGCGTTGCCGCTGCCGTCCGGCGGCAAGTCCACCCAGAGCGTAGCGCCGTCCTGGCGCATCGCCAGCCCCGGCCCAGGCCGCGCCAGGATGATCACCCGGTCAGACGCGCCGTTCCTCAGTTCTTCCGCCAGCGGCGCGCCCGCCCAGGCAGAGCCCGCCCAGGTGGACCCGGCGGTCAGCCACGCCGCCGCGCCGCACATAGCGGCCCGACCAAGCCGCCGGCACCGGCTCAATCGAAGCTGGCCAGCAACGCGTCGATGTCGGACTGGCCCATCGCCGCGTCGGGCAGTTGCGGACCGTTCAGCAGCGACTCAGGCCCCGCCGGCTCCCGGCACATGCGCGCGCTCGCGCCGTTCGGCGAAAACACTCCAATCATGTGCGCCACCTTGCGCTCAATAGCCTGCAGAGCCGCCACGATCTTGGTGATTCGCTGCCCGGTGATGTCCTGGAAGCTGCACGCCTCGTAAATACGCGTGACGGCGTCCTGCAGGGTTTGCGCGTCTTCGCGCCCCATGCGTCCCATCAACGACTCCAGTTGCTCGCAGGACCCCAGGATGCTGTCAGTAGCAGTCGCCGTGTGAGTCACGATCGCGTCCAGCTCGTCGGTGGCGGACGGAATATGGCTGGCGTTGATGTCGTCGGCACCCATGGCCACGATTTCGGCGCGCGTGCTTGCAACGGTTGCCGCCAGATCCTCAATCTCGGTCAGCAATGCCGCCTCCGCTACGCTCAGACTGCGGGCGCCCAGAATGGCACGCACCCGTTCGGCGACTGCCACGTCGTGTTGCGGGATTTCGAGGGCGAGTCCGCCGAGCCGGTCCGGCGCCTCGCTCATGCCCGAAGTCGAATGTTCACGCATGAGCCAGCACCTTCTCGATCTTCTCGCGCAAGGTTTCGGCATTGAAGGGCTTGACGATGTAGTTCGAGACGCCCGCCTGTTTGGCGGCTACCACGTTTTCCGTCTTGCTCTCGGCGGTTATCATGATGAAAGGCGTGGCGCGCAGCCGGTTGTCCTGACGGACCTCCTGAAGCAGCTCAAGGCCGGTCATCGGCGCCATGTTCCAGTCGCTGATCACCAGGCCGTAATTGCCGGTGCGCAGCTTGCTCAGCGCCTCCGCCCCGTCCGACGCCTCATCGACGTTGTTGAATTCGATCTGCTTGAGCAGGTTGCGTATGATGCGCAGCATCGTCTTGTAATCGTCCACGATCAGGACGTTCATTGATTTGTCTATCGCCATGGCTCAGCCTTATCCTTTCGGGATGGGGTTGGGTGCTGCCGCGTCCGGCGGCGTGATCGCGCGGGTGCGCATCTCGGCCAGCAATTGGGTGGCCAGCCGCGCCCGGTCCGGCTGCATCGCGGCCAGTACGGGTGCGGCACGCCGCTCCTGCATGCGGTCCAGCACCTGCAGAAGAACCTGCATGTCCAAGGCGTCGAAGATCGCGGCGGCCTCGCGCGGCTTCATCGCCTCGTAGGTTTTCACCAGGCCGGCCCAGTTCTCCGCGCGCCGCGTCTGTCTGCTGGACTCCAGGCTTTCCAGACGCGTCTGCAAGGCGGCTAGCTGGGTGACGCGTTCCTCCAGCCGCTTGTCGGCCGCCGCGAGCTCGGCCGCGCGCTGGTCCAGCGCGCGCGCCCTCTCGTCGAGCGCTTCGCGGCGCGCGCGCAGCGACATCAGCACCGCTCGTTCGCTCTCACTCATCGGCGGGACTTCGGGCGCCGCATTGCTTGGGGCCGGTGCTGCGGGCTTTGCAACCTCTTTGGCACCGTCGTCGGGTCTTGCAAGCGCGGGCGCCGCATGTGCCGCCATTGCGCCGCCCGGCTCTTCGGCGGCCGCTTGAACCAGCGTGATGGATTTCACCACCAGCAACGCGGACATCGCGCCGATCGTGGTCGTCAGCAAACGTGGTGCTTTGAGACGCATGTCAGCGCACCGTACGCAGCGCGCGCAACAGCTCGCGCTCGGCTTGGCTGCGCAGAACCGGGGCCGGCGCGCTGTCCTGTACCGGTTCAGGCATTACCGGCGGCGCAGGCGCAGGCGTGCCGGGCGCGAAAGCCAGACCGTCACCGAACATGCGGGCGGACCGCACAGCCTGTTCCAGCCGCTCGGCAAGCCTGTCGCTCCTGTCGGCAAGAAAGTTCAGGTCGTCCCGCAGGCGCTGCGCGGTCTCGATCTGGCGCGCCATCTGCCTGCCTGCGCCGTCGGCCGCGCCGCGCAGGCGCTCGATCCCGCTTTCAGCCTGGCGCGTGCTCTCATTGAATCCTTCCACCAGCTCCTCCAGCACCGCCCTATCCCGTTTCAACACGCCGAGCGCGCGCTCCAGCCGGATCGCGTGCACAAGCGTCGCCGCAAGCAGGATCAGCAGAGCCGATTCCAGCAGCCATTGCGCATTACCCATTATGCGCGCTCCAGGTTAGCGAAACGTTGAAACATTGCAGGGGGCGCGGGGAGAGGGAACGCGTGTCCAGCACCGCCAGGACCGAAAGTTTGCTTCTTTTTTCGAAAAAGGCCTTGCTTGCTTGCCTCATTCCGGCGCCGCCAGCGCACCACGCTCCAACGCCCCGTCGATGCGCACCGCCACGTGGTTCTTCCGCCGCCCGACCTGCGCCTGGAACAGTTTCACCGTTCCGCAGCGCACCTGCACCGCCGCACCTGCCGAGGTGTTCAGCAGGATACGATCGCCAGGCTTGAACGCCACCACGTCCGACAACCGCATGACCTGCTCATCGAGCACCACGTCCAGGACAATGTCCGTGCTCCAGAGCTCCTCGGCCAGATGCGTCTCCCAGATCGAGTCACGCCCGAACTTTTCGCCCATGAACTGCTGCAACAGCAATTCACGCACCGGCTCCAGCGTCGCGTAAGGCAGCAGCAGTTCCATGCGGCCGCCGCGGTCTTCCATGTCCACCCGCAGCCGCCCGAGCACCGCGGCATTGGACAGCCGAGAGATCGCAGCGAACCGCGGGTTCACCTCGAGCCTCTCGAAACGGAACGTCACCGGGCAGATCGGGTCAAAACTCGCCGAGAGGTCGGCCAGCACCACCTGTATCAGCCGCTCCACCAGCGTGCGCTCGATAGTCGTGTAGGGCCGTCCCTCGATACGCATCGCCGCCGTGCCGCGACGGCCGCCAAGCAGCACATCGACGATCGAGTAGATCATCGCGCTGTCGATCACCATCAGCCCGTAATTGTCCCACTCCTCCGCCTTGAAGACGGCGAGCATTGCCGGCAGCGGGATGGAATTGAGGTAGTCGCCAAAACGCAGCGAGACGATGTTGTCGATGGAGACTTCAACGTTGTCGCTGGTGAAGTTGCGCAGGCTGGTGGACATGATGCGCACCAGGCGATCGAAGACGATCTCGAGCATCGGCAGCCGCTCGTAGGACACCAGCCCGGAGCTGATGATACGCTGCATGCCGCTGACCGCCTCGCCGCCGCCGGGCGCGTCGTCGAAGCCGAGCAGGCTGTCGATCTCTGCCTGGTTGAGCACGCGCGCGGGCTCGGCGGCAATCACCGGTTCGCCGTCGAGCTCGGCGCCCCAGGCCGCCGCCAGTGCGTCTTCCTCCTCGCTCATTCGATAATCATTTCGACGAACAGAACGTCCATCACCTTGGCCGGCGTGGCGGCGATCGAGGCGCGGCTGATGAACTCCTCGCGCAGGCGGTAGCTTCCTTCCGAACCGCGCAACTCTTCCGGCCGCATGTCGCGCAGATAGGTTTGGAACATGTCCTGTATGCGCGGCATTGCCGCCGCCACAGCCGCCTCGTCAGACGCGGCCGCCACTTCAAGCTTTGCATGCAGCTTCATGTAGCTCGGCCGCTTGCCTGGAACGTTGAGGTTGCTGACGATCTCCGGCACGTCCACATACACGGGCGGGGCGGCTTTCGCCTCGCTGGCGAGCGCACCGGCATGAGGGGCTGCGGCGCCATGCCCAAGCATCTTGGGGATCATGCCGCTGAACCAGCCGCCGGCACCTACCGCAACCAGCAATACGGGCACTGCCAGCAGGAGCTTCTTGCCCCCCTTTTTCTTGGGTTCCGCGTCCGGGGATGCGCCGTGATCTGCCATGGCTTTATGTTACGCCGGCAGGGTTAATTTTCGGATAAAGGCGACGGAAGGAAGCAGTTCTTTTCTGAAGGAAAGAACCAAAGGATTTTTGCTCCCTGTCGGGGTGCAATCGTGCACGCTTAGGTTGGGACCTGCAGTTTGCTTAAGGATTCTTCGAGTTCCTGGAAGCTCGGCATGAATTCGTTGGGCACCATCTTGCGGCCTGTCTCCACGCTCACCTGCGGCGCGTTGCCGTGCAGGTGGGCCACCAGAACCGCGCGTATCACGTCACTGTAGCGCGCATCGCCGGTGACGATGCCCTTGATGCGTGAGGCACACGGCGCCGCGATCCCGTATGCCAGCAACACGCCCAGGAACGTGCCGACCAGTGCGCCGCCGATCATCTCGCCCAATACGGCAGGCGGCTCGTTGATGTGGCCCATCGTCTTGATCACGCCCAGCACGGCGGCCACGATCCCCAACGCCGGCAAGGCGTCTGCCATGGTCTGTATCGCGTGGCTGCCGTGCAGCTCCTCGTTCAGCGTCTTCTTCAGCTCGCGGCCCATGAGGTCCTCGATCTGGTGCGGGTCGTCGGCGTTCATCCCCATCATGCGCAGGTAGTCGCACACCAGCGCTGTCGTGTGGTGGTCGGCCAGTATCTTGGGGAAATGCTTGAAGGCCGTACTCTCCTCGGGTTTTTCGATGTGCGGCTCCAGCGCCATCGCGCCGCGCTGGTTGGCCAGCTTAGTGAAGAAGAACAGCAGGGACAGCAGCTCCACATATTCCGTCTTCTTGAAGCGCTCGCCTTTCAGGATCATGCCGAACCCGGCCAGCGTGTGCTTCACGCCGGTCATCGAATTGGCCATGATGAACGTGCCGATGGCAGCACCCAGGATCGTCAGAAGCTCAAACGGCATGGACGCCATAAGCGGCCCTATCGCGCCACCACTGGCGATGAAGCTGCCGAACACGCACGCAAGCAGGAACGCCAGGCCACCGAGGGTCAGCATCGCGCGCTCAATGCACGGCCGGAGCGGACCGGATCAGCAGGATCGCGATCCGCCGGTTCGGTGCCGCCTCGGGCGAGGCCGGCAGAAGCGGGTCACGGTCGCCGTGCCCGGTCACGTCCTTTATCCGCCCGTCCGGCAGCCCGGCCTCGGTGAGGATGCGCCGCGTGGCGTTCGCGCGGTCGGCTGACAGATCCCAGTTCGTCCGCCCTGCCCCGCCCGCATACGGGGTGGCATCCGTGTAGCCGGCGATCGCCACCTTCTCGTGCAGCCGCATGAGGGTTGGCACCAGGCGCGTCAGCACGGTACGTGCCCGTTCGTTCGGCTCAGGCGATCCGTTGGCGAACATGGGCAGGCCGTCCGAATCGCGTATCTGCACGCGCAGTCCTTCCGGTGTGAGGTCTACGGCGAGCTGGCGCGCCAGCGGCGCGAGGTCCGGGTCGGCCGCCACCGCACGCCGCATCTCGTCAGCGGCCTGGGCGAAACTCGCCTGCTCCTGACGGCGCGCCTCCTCGCCCGAGCGCCGCGCCTGCTCGGCTTCGGCCGCCGTACGCGCCTGTGCCGCCTGCGGGGTCATGCGTGCCTGCGCCGCCTCGGCTCCGGCGTCCGGCGCGTTACCGTCCCTCCCGGCGCCAGATCCAGGGCCTGACTGCGCCTCGGCGTGCACCGTCCTGGTCGCCAGCGTGTCGCTGCCGTCATCGTCCTCATCGACGGGCGGCGCGTTGGCGTTCATCACCGCCACTGTCCCGCGGTCGGAAATCGCCAGCCCCTCGGTGAACGGCGAAGCGCCGCCCAGCGGCCGCCCGGTGCCGGAGCGCTGCACGTTCACGCTGGCGCTCGGCGCGAAATAATCCGCCAGGCCGCGCCGCTGCGCCTCCGTCGTGGCGTTCAGCAGCCACATCAGCAGGAAGAACGCCATCATTGCGGTCACGAAATCGGCATAGGCCACCTTCCAGGCGCCGCCGTGATGCCCCTCCTCCACCACCTCCTCACGGCGGATGATGGTAATGCCCTTTGCCTTGCTCTTAGCCATCCGAAACCACCAAGGCTGCACGCCTCTGTCAGTGTGGCATGGGAGCTCTTAAGGGCGCTCTAATGCGGCGGGTGCGAAGGACAGGAAGCAAGGCCTTCTTTTTTGGAAAAAAGAAGCAAAAAACTTT
>CAXTCL010000158.1:0-8956 GCA_964242035.1 uncultured Acetobacteraceae bacterium
CAAACCGCCAGCGCCCGCGCCTGCGCCCCAGGCCGCGGCGCCGGAGGCAGCACCCGTGCCGCCCGCACCAGCCACGGCCGCGCCGGCTGTGGCGGCAGCGCCGTCAGACCCCGCCCAGCGCGTGCAGGCCTTTCTCGGCAACGCCACGCGGGTGCCGTTTACGTTCAACTTCCGCACGGGCGTGGTGGATTTAACCGGGCGCAGCGAGCACGAGCTGGAACGGCTCGTCGGCTACCTCAGGCAGCACCATGCCACCGGGGATCGTCTCTATCTCGCCGGCTTCACCGACAACCAGGGTGATCCAGCGGCAAACGAGGCAGTCTCCCAGAAGCGCGTGGCCGCGGTGGCTGCGGCGCTGACGCAGGCGGGCATCACGCCGGCGCACGTGGCAAGCTTCGGCCCAGACAGGCCGGTGGCCGACAACACGACGCAGGCGGGGCGGGACAGGAACCGTCGTGTCGAGGTGTATCTGGCGCCCTGATCGGGCGGCGGCAGAAGCAAGCAAGGCCTTCTTTTTTGAAAAAAAGAAGCAAAAAACTTTTACTACCCCGCTTTTGCAGCTCGCGTGTTCGTCCGGAAATTCCCGAACGATGCAAATGCGGGGAGATAAAAGTTTTTTGCTTCTTTTTTTCAAAAAAGAAGGCCTTGCTTGCCTTCAAAACTTCCCAGACCTTGCAAACCCGTTAGGCGGCATCTTCCCCGCCTGCCCTCGCTCCCCAAGCCACTCCCGCACGTTCGTCTCCGTCCTTACCCGCTCCCCAGCCCGCCAGGTCAGCCCGTCCGCCAGCCGGAACACCTTGGCATCCGCCAGGCCGCCCTCCTTGTAGCGCTGCAGCGTCACGCCCAGACCGCGCGAAAGCTCGGCCACCTGGTCCAGCGGGAACACCAGCAGCTTCCTGTTGTCGCCAACCACGGCCACGTGGTCGCCCACCGCCGACACGCAAATCTTCGCCGTCTCGCCCGGCCGCAGGTTCAACACCTGCTTGCCCGCGCGCCTGTCGCTGAGCAGATCCTCCGCCGGCATGACGAAGCCGCGCCCGCCGCTGCTCGCCACCAGATAGCGGTGCGCATCCGACCAGACGAACACGTGCGCCACCTCGTCCTGCGCGGCCAGATCCAGCATCACCCGTATCGCCTGGCCGTCGCCGCGCCCGCGCGGCAGTTCGCCGGCGCGCAGCGTGAACGCCCGCCCGTTATCGGCCATCAGGATGATCCTGTCCGTCGTCTGGCAGGGCAGCAGGAGGCGCAGTTCGTCGCCTTCCTTGAACTTCTGGCCTTCCGCATCCGCCACGTGGCCTTTCACGGCGCGTATCCAGCCCTTCTTCGAGAGCAGGACGGTGATCGGCTCGCGTTCAATCACCACGATCTGGCTGACATCGACCGGCGCCGGCACCGCGCCCAGCTCGGTCCGCCGCGCGCCCAGAGCGCCGCCGCCGAAAGCGCGGCGCGTCTCCTCGATTTCGGCCGTGATGCGCACCCAGCGCAATTTCTCGTCCGCCAGCAGCGCGCCCAGGTCGCGGCCTTCCTTGCTCAGCGCCTTGTGCTCGCGCCTGATCTCCATTTCCTCCAGGCGCCGCAAGCTGCGCAACCGCATGTTCAGGATCGCCTCGGCCTGCACGTCATTCAGCTTGAACGCAGCGATCAGCCCCGCTTTCGCATCATCCTCTTCGCGGATTATCCTGATGACCTCGTCAAGATTGAGGAAGACCGCGAGAAAGCCTTCGAGTATCTCCAGGCGACGCAGGGTTGCCTGCAGGCGGAAGCGGGACCGCCGCTGCAACACCTCGTGCCTATGCGCGATCCAGGCGCCCAGAACGCCGCGCAGCCCTAGCACCTGCGGCACCTGCTCTGCGGTCAGCACGTTCATGTTCAGCGGGAACCGCGTCTCCAAAGCTGTCGCCCGGAACAGTGTCTCCATCAATACCTCCGGCTCCACGCCGCGCGTCTTCGGCTCCAGCACAAGCCGTATCTTCTCGTCGGATTCGTCGCGCACGTCGGCCAGCAAAGGCAGCTTCTTCTCCTCGAGCAATGCCGCAATCTGCTCGATCAGCCGGGATTTCTGCACCTGGTAGGGGATTTCCGTTACCACCACGGTCCAGGTGCTGAAACGCCCCTGCTCCACCGCCCAACGCGCGCGCAGGCGGAAACCGCCGCGCCCCGTCTCGTACGCCGCAAGCAACGCCTCCGGCGGCTCGGTAAGTATGCCGCCGGTAGGGAAATCCGGCCCGGGCATGTGCGCGAGCAACTCCGCAGTGGTGGCCTGCGGATCCGCGATCAGATGTATCGCCGCCGCGCACACCTCGCCCACATTATGCGGCGGAATGCTCGTGGCCATGCCAACCGCAATACCCGCCGCCCCGTTCGCCAGCAGGTTGGGGAACGCCGCCGGCAGCACCACCGGCTCCTGGTCCTCGTTATCGTAAGTCGGCCGAAAGTCCACCGTGTCTTCGGAAATGCCGGCGAGCAGGGCGGCCGCCACCGCCGTCATGCGCGCTTCGGTGTAGCGCATGGCCGCCGGGTTATCGCCATCCACGTTGCCGAAATTGCCTTGCCCCTCCACGAGGGGATAGCGCACGGCAAAATCCTGTGCGAGCCGCACCAGCGCGTCGTAGATGCTGGCGTCACCATGCGGATGGAACTTGCCCATCACGTCGCCCACCACGCGCGCGCATTTCTTGAACCCGCTGGTGGGATCAAGGCGCAGTTGCTGCATCGCGTAGATCAGCCGGCGGTGCACCGGCTTCAGCCCGTCGCGCACATCCGGCAGGCTCCGCGACATGATGGTGGACAGGGCGTAGGCCAGGTAACGCTCGGACAGGGCTTCGCTGAAACTGGTGTCCTGGATGTTGTCCACGCTACGCTCCTGGGGCCGGGGGTGATCTTAGCACCGGGAAGATGGGAAGGAAGCAAGGCCTTCTTTTCTGAAGAAAAGAAGCAAAAGACTTTTGGTCCCTGTCGGCGGCTGTGGAGAGGCGCGCGACAGCGGAGCAAAAGTTTTTTGGTCCTTTTTTGCAAAAAAGGACTGCTTGCTTTCTTGCCTCCTTAGCCGCTAGCTCCCCTTAGACAAAGGTGTTCGGGAACGCGGTGCGAAACCGCGGCTGCCCCCGCAACTGTAAGCGGCACAACCACCTTGCCCCAACATGCCATTGCCGCGCTCGCGCGGCGAGAAGGCGGGGCAAGGGCCGCCAGCCAGGAGACCGGCCTTGGTCGAGACTGCGCGCGAGCGCCGGGCGGGGTGCACCGGAGCAGTGGGAGAGAGACCCGCATGCGGCAATCGCCGTTGTTGCCGGTTCGCGCTCGCGCGGGCCTTGGGGTCGTGTGTGTCATGCGTCAGCAAGCAAGCAGTTCTTTTTTGAAAAAAAGAACCAAAAAACTTTCATCACTTAACGCGGCTGCCGATACAGCCGCGCCCCCCGGAGCAAAAGTTTTTTGCTTCTTTTTTTCAAAAAAGAAGGCCTTGCTTGCTTGCCTTCTTCTGCCCGCCGCAGCCCAAGCCCAAGCAAACCCGGACAGTCCGGAAAACATCACCGTCACCGCCACCCGCGTCCCCACCCCGGTTGCAAACCTCGCAGCCGGCGTCACCATCATCGACCGCAAGACGATAGAGGAGCGCGGCTACGTCACCCTGGTCGACGCGCTCTCCGCGGTCCCCGGCCTGCGCGTGGTGCAGTCCGGCGGCGCCGGCTCGCAGACAAGCGTGTTCATACGAGGCACGAACTCCAACCATGTGCTCGTGCTGCGCGACGGCATCCCGATCAACGATCCCGGCGATCCAGGCGGCGCCTTCAACTTCGGCATAGATACGCTGGAGGACGTCGAGCGGATCGAAGTGGTGCGTGGCCCGCTCTCCAGTCTGTACGGTTCGGGTGCCATAGGTGGCGTCATCAACCTCATCACCCGTCACGGCCGTGCCGCGCCGCATGGCCACCTCGTGCTGGCTGGCGGTTCGCCATCGCAGCTTCTGGCCCAGGGCGACGTTGCCGGCGGGTTCGGCATCTACGATTACTCGGCCAACGTCGAAGGCTTCTCCACGCGTGGTTTCGACCAGACGCCGCGCCGCGAGGCCGTGTACACCGGCGAAGTGGATGGTGACCGTGCGAAGACCGCGCAAATCGAGCTGGGCGCCACCATCCTGCCGGACACGCGCATCTCCGTGCTGCTGCGCGCGCGCGACTCCAAATACGGCTACGACGAGGTCGGCAGCCTCGCCTATGACGGCGGCAACGCCACCGGCTACGACTCCTCGCTGTTCGGCCGCCTCGGCCTGACCAGCAAACTCTTTGACGGCTTCTGGGACACCAGCCTGTATCTCTCGCGCCTGCAGGAAGACCGCCGCTACACCGTCACGCTGGATGCGCAGGACCCCAACCAGGCCACGGGCGACAGCCGCTACCACGGTCGCCGCACGGACGCGCAGTGGAACAACACGCTGCATTTCCAGGATTACGGCGCGCTGACGGCGAACAGCCTGACCTTCGGCTACGAGCACCAGTCCGACCAGTCCGACACGAAGATCGACACCAGCTCCGACGACTTTCCTTACCTCAGCGCGGTCCGTGCGCATGACGATACCGACTCGGGCTATCTCGGCGTGCAATCCACGCTTTACAAACGCCTGGCGCTAACCGGCCAGCTGCGCGAGGACGGCACCACAATCGCCGGCGACGCGTTCACCTGGCGCATCGGCGGCGTGCTGGACGTGCCCGAGCTGCTGTCGCACATCAAGGCGTCCTACGGCACCAGCTTCCGCGCACCGGCGTTGTATGACCGCTACGGCATAGACAGCTACGGCTATGTCGGCAACCCGAACCTCCGCCCGGAGCGCGGCGAGGGCTACGAGGCCGGCTTCACCACCGACCTGCCGCTTACCGCGAACCAGAACGTCAGCGTCGGCGTCGAGTACTTCCACAACCGCATCCATGACCTGATCGAGACAGTCTATGCCGCCGACTTCATCAGCTCATCGCCCATAAACATCGATCGCGCACGCACCGAGGGCGTGGAGACCACGCTCACTCTGCACGCCACGCGCTGGCTGCAGGCGGACCTCACCTACACCTACACGGATGCGCGCGACCTCGACACGAACGCCATCCTGCTGCGCCGTCCTTACAACCAGGCCAGCGGCAATCTGCGTATCACGCCCATTCCTGCACTGACCATCGCGCCGGAGCTTCTCTACACCGGCGTTTTCCAGGACTACCCGACGAGCAACGCCGGCGTTCCCGGCTACCTCGTCGGCCGTTCGCCCTCCGGCCTCATCTTCAACCTGAACGTCACGTACCGGCTCGCACCGCACATTGAACTGTTCGCCTGGGGCAAGAACCTTGGCAACTCGGCCTTCGAACCGGTCAATGGTTACCAGACGCCTGGTGCGTCGTTCCTGGCGGGAACGCGGTTGGGGTTCTGACAAGAAAGCAAGGTCTTCTTTTTTGAAAAAGAAGCAAAAAACTTTTGCTCCCTGTCGGCAAGCACGGAAACCTTCGCCGACAGGGAGCAAAATCTTTCTTGTTTCTGGCTACTTCGCCAGTGCGCCTACCCAATTGCCCCAGGCCTTGCGCTCCCACGGCTTGTCGTCCGAGGTGTAGGAGAACTCGTAGTTCCCGTCAGCATTGGCGTCCCACACGCAGACGAACGCGATGTTGAGCCCGTTGTTGGCGGCCGCCTTCAGTTTCGTGCCAAGCCACCGCGGAAACGTGCCATCGTCACTTATGTCGTTGCCTGCGTCAGAGCTGCCTGCGCCCACCTCAGGCAGGGCAAACGGCTTGCCGTGGGCGACAGCGAACTCCATCAGGCTGGTCAAACTCTGGCTGTGGCCGTTGCTGCCGTCCAGGGACCACTCCGTTGCCGCCGGGTAGTTCCAGTAATGCACGCGGTTGCCCGCCTTGGCGATAAAGGCGCCCAGGCTGTAATCCTCCCCGCCGGTTGCCCAATCATGATACTGCGTGCCCGAACCGTCGGAGAACGGATACATGCCGCCATAGATGTCCGCACCGATGATGTCCACGCTCGCATTGCCCGGGTACATGTTCTGCGTCGAGAGAACATTGCTGTAGTTCGTGACGCCGGGATTCCAGACCACCTGCACACTCACGCCGGCCGCATTCGCCGCCTGATGCAGCACGGTGTAGATGTGCCTGAATGCGTTGACCCAGTCGGCCTGGCTCTGCTGATCGTCACCGGCGTAGGTGACACCGCCGATGTTCATCTCCCAGCCGACCCGGAATATCAGCTTCTTGAATCCTGCGCCGGCCCAGGACTGCAATACGCCCTGCACCGCGTAATCATATTGTCCTGACGCGAACGCCTGGAACTGCTGGTCCGGCGTGGGCGACCCGCCAGCGATCGAAGCCATCGGCAGTCCTACCACCGGGATCATCTTCTTTGCCACGCGCGACACCGAATTGGACCACGCCTGCCACGACGCGTTCGACGTCCAGCTCGACACCGGCTGCGTCTTGTCGACATACACGTCGATCAGCGTCGCGGGCGTGCCCATCGCACTCGCAAAATTCGCTGCATTTGCCTCGAACGTCGCCTCCGCCGAGGAGTCGCTGCCGTTGGGGTTCGTCAGATATGCGCCCACGGCAAACGTGGCCGCCCGAGCTTGCGCGCCCGTCAACAGGCAGCCCGCCAGGGCCGCCGCAGCCAAACCGGAATTGCGTGCGGTGGCCGAGCGTTTCTCGATCGTGCAACATTGCAGCTCAGGAAACAGGAAATCGGTAGTCCACATAATAAAATAACCCCCGTGAGCGCACCGACGAAATAACCGGCACTGAGATAACGCAACAGGCCTACACGGACCTGTGAGCACCCGCAACCAATGTTTCGATTCATGACAGCATTTCCTGTGGACATTCTGATTTCAAATAAGAACCTGTCACGCAACGTCTTATTCCGAGAAGCGAACACTGAGAGAACAGCTTTTATTTCGACGTTCTTACAGCGGAGGAAATTTAAGCACGCAATTAGGCAGTCGGATTGGTTGTCTGCCTATATTTGTCGCAGATGTTCCTTACGCGACGGCCGGTTACGCCGAACTGTCATAAATGCAGCGCTAACCAGAGCCAGCACGGCGGCGCGCCGGGCAGGTCTTGCACGGGCCGTCAGCGGATCGCGAACGGCGGCCAAAGAGGATTGTCGAGTAGGCGTCACGTCACGCGCAGGTCGTCCTAAATCAATCGGCCTGGATGCTTACGCACGGAAAGCAAGCAGTCCTCTCGAAAGGACCAAAAACGTTTGACTCCGCTGTCGCGCGGCTGGGAACAGGTCCGCGACAGCGGTCCCAAAAGTTTTTTGCTTTTTTTTTCAAAAAAGAAGGCCTGGCTTGCTTCTACAAAGTGTATCGCCGGGCCGTGTAGTGTCAGGCAAAGCCAAAGCAGGCGAAGATGCGCCACTTCACGAGATCCTTGTCAGCGCTGCATCATATGCGAAAGCCACTACGTGGCACTGGCGCCCGAACCCCTGGGCAAAGTAGTCACCCGTCCACCTGAAACGCGGGATGCGTCCGCTGCTCGACCAGAACTCAGGCAAATCAGCGAGGTCGGCAAGCGTGCCCAACATGGCGCGGAAACCAAAGCATCACCGGTCAGACAGACCTAAGCCTGGCCGCCAGGCACCCACAACACGTCACCGCCCGCATTCAGCCGCCGGCCGAGCACGAACAGCAGGTCGCTCATCCTGTTGAGCGCGCGCACAACCTCGCCGCCCACCACCTCTTCGGCCGCCAGCCGCACCACCCGGCGCTCCGCGCGGCGCACGGTCACCCGCGCCAGATGCGCATGCGCCGCCGCCGGCGTGCCGCCAGGCAGCACGAAACTGGTAAGCGGCGGCAGCCCCGCATTCACCGCCTCCGTCTCGGCCTCCAGCCGCGCGGCCATCGCGGTCCCCACGCGCAGCCGGTCGCCCGCCTCGCCCGGCACGCACAGATCCGCCCCTATGTCGAAAAGATCGTTCTGCATACGCGCCAGGATCGCGTCGGCCTCCGCATCGTCCCTGCAATGCAGCCGTAAGATGCCGATTGCCGCATTGGCCTCGTCCACCGTGCCGTACGCCTCCACACGACGGTGATCCTTGCTCACCCGCGTGCCATCGCCCAGCGAGGTCTGCCCGCCATCGCCGCCCCGCGTCACCACCCGATCTATACGCACCATCAACGCTCCTCCGCCGGCATCGCCAGCCGCCCCGACGCATCCAGCGCCATCCCGAACGCGGTCGCGGCCGCCGTCAACACCGCCGCAGGCGGCCCGTCCGCCCGCACCCGCCCGGCTTCCAGCACCAACATGCGCGTCGCATACGAAGCGGCAAGCTCTACGGCATGCAGCACGGCGACCACGCACCGCCCGCGCCGCGCCTGCGCCGCCAGCAACGCCATCACCTCGTGCATCGCGCGCGGGTCCAGATCCGCCACCGGTTCGTCGAGCAGCAGCATTTCGGCACCCGTGGCCAGTGCCCGCGCCAACATGACGCGCCGCGCCTGCCCGCCGGAGAGCTCATCCACGCGCCGGTCGGCCAGGCCGTCCACGCCGCAATCCGCCATGGCGCCGGCCACCGCGTCCTTGTCGGCATCGCGCCACGGGATCCGCCCCAGCGCCACCACCTCGGCCACGCGCAAACCCCAGGCGCAGCGTGCCCCCTGCTCCAGATAGGCCACACGCCGCGGATCTACGCTTCCGCCAGGCAGCAGGCCCGCCAGCGCGCGCAGCAGCGTGCTCTTGCCGGCACCGTTCGGGCCGCATACGGCCACCAGCTCGCCTGGGCCCGCCGCGAAATCCACGTTGTAGAGGACGGCCCGGCCGCCAAGCTCGGCGGAGAAATCCGTGAGCATGATCATGGGCAAGCAAGCAGTTCTTTTTTGAAAAAAAAGACCCAAAAAACATTTTCTCCCAGTCGGCGGCTGCTGAAACCCGGCGCGACAGCGGACCAAAAGTTTTTTGCTTCTTTTTTTCAAAAAAGA
>CAXTCL010000159.1:0-8911 GCA_964242035.1 uncultured Acetobacteraceae bacterium
TCGCGGATGATCGCCTCCGTCCCCAGCGTCGGCCTCCCCATTGGCTGGTCACGGTACGCCGTCTCCTGGAAGTGGTCGAAGATGATGTCGTCCGGCGTGTCGTTGGCCTGGCCGATCTCTTGGAGGATGACGCCGCGCTCGCGCTCCACTTCTTCGGGCGCGAAGGTGGAGTGGGTGAGGATGTCACCGATGATGTCGGCGCCGAGGGCCAGGTCCTCCTTCAGCATCTTCACGTAGTAGGCGGTCTGCTCGCGCGCGGTGTAAGCGTTGATGTGGCCGCCCACGTTCTCCACCGCCTCGGCGATCTCGGCCGCGGTGCGGCGCTCGGTGCCCTTGAAGGCCATATGTTCAAGGAAGTGGCTGACGCCGTTCTGGGCGGCTTCCTCGTTGCGAGTGCCGCTGGCCACGTAGGCGCCGAACGAGACCGTCTCCATGCGGTCCATGGTCTCGGTGACCACGGTCAGGCCGCTGGGCAGCGTGGTCACGCGTATGGCGTCTGGTGTCATGGATGGTTCCTCATGGCGCGTTTTGGGGCGAGTTTCAGGGCGAGTTTCGGGCGACGAACGCGCGGATGACGGCCTGTATCTGGGCCAGGTCGGCCGGCGCGGTGGAGAAGCGTTCTTCCCTATCATATAGGTCGGCCAGATGCGCTGGCAGAGGGGGGCGTGCGCCGGTCGCGCGCTGCATGGCGTCGGGGAACTTGGCGGGGTGGGCGGTGGCCGCCGCAATGGTGGGCAATTGCGCGCAAGGATGTGCACGGGCGGCGGCAATGCCTATGGCGGTGTGCGGGTCCGCCAGGTAGCCGCACTCGGTGTTGAGGCGGGCGATCTCCGCCGTGGTGCCAGCGTCGTCCAGGCGAAAGCCGTCGAACAGGGTGCGGGCGCGGTGCCAGGCGGCTTCGGGCACCTCCATGCGGCCGGTGGCGCGGAAGCCGGTCATTATTTCCGCCGTGAGTGCCGGGTCGCGGCCCAGCAGCTCGAACAGCAGGCGCTCGAAGTTAGAGCTGATGGCGATGTCCATGCTGGGCGACAGGCTGGGCTCCACGCCGCGCACGGACATGTCGCGGTTTGCCAGGAAGCGGGCCAGGATGTCATTGCGGTTGCTAGCCACCGTCAGGCGCGCCACCGGCAGGCCCATGCGGCGCGCCGCCCAGGCCGCCAGCACGTTGCCGAAATTGCCGGTAGGCACGGCAAACACCACCTCGCGCTCCGGCACGCCGAGGGCCAAAGCACTGGCGATGTAATAGGGAATCTGGGCGGCGATGCGCGCCCAATTAATCGAATTCACTGCGGAGAGGTGCATCTGGTCGCGGAACGCCACGTCGGCGAACATCGCCTTCACCAGGTCCTGGCAGTCGTCGAAATTGCCATCCACCGCGATGTTAAGGACGTTGCCGGCGTCCACCGTGGTCATCTGCCGGCGCTGTACCTCGCTGGTGCGCCCGGCGGGGTGGAGTATGGCGATGTCTATCGCCGCACGGCCGCGGCAGGCCTCAATGGCGGCCGACCCGGTGTCGCCTGAGGTGGCGCCGACGATGGTGATGCGCTGGCCGTGCTGGCGCAGCACGTGGTCGAACAGCCGGCCCAGCAGCTGCATAGCCAGGTCCTTGAAGGCGAGCGTGGGACCATGGAACAGCTCCAGCGCCCACAGGTTCGGGCCGAGCTGGACGAGCGGGATGGTGGCCGGGTGGCGAAAGCCGGCATAGGCGTCCCGGCAGAGCGCCTGCAACGTGGCGAACGGCACCGCGTCGCCGGTGAAGGGCGCGATAACCCTGGCTGCGAGCTCCGCATAAGGCAGGCCGCGCAGGGCGCGAAGGTCCGCGTGCGAGAAATGCGGCCAGGATTCTGGCATGTAGAGGCCGCCGTCGGGCGCCAGGCCGGCGAGCAGGACACCGGCGAAGTCTTGGGTGGGGGACTGGCCCCTCGTGGAGACGTAGCGCATGGGGACCTAGGGTAAGAAAGGAAGCAGTTCTTTTTGGAAAAAAGAACCAAAAAACTTTTACTTCCCACGCATTTGCACCAGCCGCGTGCCGCAGGACAGACCGAGGCTCTTCGAATGCGTCAGTAGTAAAAGTTTTTTGCTTCTTTTTTTCAAAAAAGAAGGCCTTCCTTACTCCTTGGGCTGCGCCTTCGCCGGCGTACGCGCGATCGACTTGATAGAAGCGCGCGGCCGCCCAGACGCCGCACCGATCTCCCGGTCCTGCGCCTCGATGAACCATTTTGCCGGCTCATCGCCGTCCAGCCCGCCCAGTTCCGTGTAGGGCACCCGGCGGTTCGAGCTGAGCGTGCCGTCGGTGTAGGTTACGTCGAACGCCACGAAGCTGCTGAGTATCTTGCGCTTAGGCGGCATCTGGCGAGTCCGGAACCGGGTCGTCGCCGGCGGGCTCGGGCAGCGGCGGCTCGCCGGCGGCGGCACGGCGCTTGGCCTCGGCCTTCTCGGCTTTCTTGGCTTCCGCCTTGGCTTCCTTGGCGCGCTCGCGCTCGGCGCGCTGGAAATTGTAGTTGGGTTTGAAGACCATGTGAGTTCTCCACTCAAGCGAGAGATGAGCGTGGCGTGGGTATGACAGAGTGGGCGCTGCGGGACCACAGACAGAAAGCAAGCAGCCCTTTTTGAAAAAAGGACCAAAAACTTTTGCTACAGCAGCCGGGTATGTCCGGAAACACCAAAGCGGCTGAGCCTGCGAGGGAACAAAAGTTTTTTGCTTCTTTTTCAAAAAAGAAGGCGTTCTTTGCCTTCACTCCGCCGCTGCGGAAGCCCCCGAAGCCTGCAGCGCCGACGACACAAACCGGTCAACCTCGCCGCGCGTAGTGGCAAAGCTGGTGACCAGCCGTATCACCGGCAGCTCCACCCCAGGCACCTCGATCCAGCGGTAGAACACGGCGCCAGCGCGTTGCAGCGCCGCGATGGTGTCTTCCGGCATGGCCACGAACAGCTCGTTGGCCTGCACCTCCTGCACAAGCCGGACACCTGGTACCGCCCCCAGCCCGCGTGCGAGCGCCTGGGCCATGGCGTTGGCGTGCGCCGCGTTGCGCAGCCAGAGGTCACCCTCCAGGTAGCCCAGCATCTGCGCGGATAGGAAGCGCAGCTTGGACCAGAGCTGGCCGGCCCGCTTGCGCCGTCGCTCGAAGCCGGCTGCCAGCTCAGGGTTGAAGAACACCACCGCTTCGGCCGCCAGCGCACCGTTCTTGGTGGCGCCGAACGAGAGCGCGTCCACGCCGGCGCGCCACGTGAGCTCTGCCGGCGAGCAGCCGAGATGGGCCAGCGCGTTGGCGAAGCGGGCGCCGTCCATGTGGAAGTGCAGACCCTGGCGGCGGCAAGCCTGGCCGAGCTCGGCGACCTGGTCGACGCTGTACACGGTGCCCCACTCGGTGGCCTGGGTGATGCTGACCGCTTCAGGCATCACGTGGTGCACGCCGCCATCGCGGGCGCGCGTCATGGCCGCCTCGACCTGCACCGGCGTGATGCGGCCGTTCTGCGACGGCAGCGTCACCAGCTTGGCGCCGCCCATGTAGAATTCCGGGGCGCCGCACTCGTCTGTGGCGATGTGGGCTTCCTCGTAGCAGAGCACCGCGCCGTAGGGGTGCACCAGGGTGGCCAGCGCCAGCGCGTTTGCCGCCGTGCCGGTAGCGACGGGGAACAGCGTCAGCTCGGTCTCGAAGATGTCACGCGCCATCGCGGTCAGCCGGGTGGTGAGCGGGTCCGCGCCGTAGGACGGCACGTGGCCGGCGTTGGCGTACGCCAGGGCGGCCATGATTTCCGGGCTGACCGGGGCGGTGTTGTCGCTGGCGAAGTTCATGTCTGGTTCTTGGTCCTTATCTGCCTGTCTGTCCGGATGATTGCGCGCTCGCCCCAGTCAGCCCGAGCACGTCGGCCATTCCGTATAGTCCAGGCGCCCGGCCTTGCACCCAGAGTGCGGCCTGCACGGCGCCGCGGGCGAAGATACGGCGATCGAGCGCCTTGTGCGTGAGGGATATGTGCTCGCTGTCGCCGGCAAACAGGAGGGTGTGCTCGCCCACTACCTGGCCACCGCGCAAGGCCGCGAAGCCGACGCCGCCCTGCGGGCGCGGGCCTGTCTGGCCGACACGCGCCGGAATCGGTTCCAGGGCCGCGCCCCGGCCGGCAGCGACGGCTTCGGCCAAGGCGAGCGCGGTTCCGGAAGGCGCGTCGCGTTTGGCGCGGTGGTGCATCTCCAGGATCTCGGCATCGTACTCCGTGCCCGGCAGAGCCCGCGCGAGCATGGCGGCCGCTGCCAGCACCAGCGTGACCCCCGGGGAGAAGTTCGCCGCCCATACGACCGGTATGGACTGCGCGGCCGCGTGCACGGCCGCCTCCGCCTCCGTGGACAGCCCGGTGGTGCCGAGCACCCAGGCGGCCGACCCTTCGCTCATGGCGCGGGCATGACCGAACGCCGTGTCGGCATGGGTGAAGTCGATCACCACGTCGCTTGCAGCCGCCAGCTCGGCCATCGACTGGAAACAGGGCACCCCTGGACCCCTGGGCTTCGCATCGCGCACGAGGCCCGCGGACAGAACGGCATTGGCCTGCGGCACCGCTTCGGCCACAAGGCGGCCCATACGACCGTCGATACCAGCAACACCAATACGCATCACCCTCTCATATCCCGGTCCGGGGCTGGTGGTATCCAGCAATAATCGACGGGCAACCACGGAAAATACGCTTTGCCATTTCCTACCACACGGAAACGTGTTCTTATTCACGCGTTAGTGATTAGGACCGATCCATGAGCAAGCTGTGTGCCGCATTGTCGGCTACGTTTCTGGCATCAAGCCTGGGCCAGGCAACGGCCGCCCCGGGCGACCCTGGCCAGAAAATCCTCACGATGGCCGCAGGCGAAATCGTAACACCCGGCTCCAGCGTCGAACGCCGCGAGGATCTGGGCCGGGCGGCACATACCAACGTCCACCTGTTCCGCCCGGCGCGGGTCAGGGCGAACACGGTCGACGTCGGTAACTTCATCGAAACCCCGGCGTCGCTCGCCTGTCTGTACGGCGTGGCCCCGCACGTGGCCGGCTGCAACCCGCAGAGCGTGACGATCGTGGCCAAAGGCGGCAGCCGGGCGATCGCCGTCGTGGACGCGTATGATTATCCGACGGCCACGGGCGACCTGTCGGCGTTCAGCGCCCAGTACGGCCTGCCTGCAATCACGCCCGCCAATTTTTCCGTGGTGTATGCCTCCGGCGCGCAGCCCATCGCGGATCCATCCGGAGGCTGGGCCCTGGAGGCCGCGCTCGACATCGAGATGGCCCACGCGCTGGCGCCTGGCGCACAGGTGATCCTGGTGGAAGCTGCCTCGAACAGCTACAATGATCTGTTCGCAGCCGAGCAGGTCGCCGCACAGCGCGTGTCCGCCGCGGGCGGCGGCGAGGTGTCCAACAGCTGGTCCGGCGGCGAATTCTCCGGCGAGATCGAGGTCGCTCCCGCCTTCAGCGGCACGAACGTGGTGTTCTTCGCCTCTGCGGGCGACACGTCCGGCACAGGCGTGCCCTCTGCGCTGCCGAACGTCGTCTCCGTCGGCGGCACCACGATCAATCGCGACGCCTCCGGCAACTTCATCAACCAGACGACGTGGGCCAACACGGGCGGCGGATTGAGCCCGTTCGTCACCGCGCCGGCCTTCCAACAGCCGGTATCCGCCGTGGTTGGCAGCATGCGCGGCACCCCGGACGTGGCGCTGGTGGCCAATCCCGCCTCTGGCGTGTGGGTGTACGACACGACGCCTTACGGCGGCGATGTGATGAACTGGGTCGTCGTGGGCGGCACCAGCGTGGCCAGCCCTGCCGTTGCGGCGCTAGTGAACAACTCCGGCACGTTCCGCGCGTCCACCGCCGCACAGCTTCGGGCGATGTACGCAAACCGGACGCACACGCGCAACTTCACCGACATCACCAGCGGGAGTTGCCCCAACGCCACGAGCGGTGCCGCGTCCGTGGGCTACGATCTCTGCACGGGCATAGGCACGCCGGTCGGGCACATTACAAAATAACACTGCCGTGGAGGGATGGCGGCGCAGTCGGGGGGAGACTGCGCCGCCTTATGACACCGGCCGTCAGCGCGGGGGGGAGTGCGCCTCGTCCTGGTGTCGATCCACATATTGCCTCGCTCGTTCAGGGCGCAACTGGCTGCCAGTCGTCTCACGAAGGTGTGTAATACCTACCGGCGTGGATGTTGAGCACGAAAGCAAGCAGTCCTTTTTTGAAAAAAAGGACCAAAAAACTTTTACTCCGCTGTCGCACGAGTGTGGAGGAGTTCGCGACTACGTTCCAGCGGGTCGGCAGAACCAGCTTTCGATCTATTCCACTGTAGCCGGCCGAGTGGCCCAGGGGATGAGCCGTTACCTCCTCAATCCCGTCCGGCCAAAAACTCCTTCATCTTTGCAAAGAAGCCTTCGTGCTCGGGGCTGCCTTTCGCATGCGACTTGGCTTCGGCTTCGAACTCCTCGAGAAGCTCGCGCTGGCGCCGGGTAAGGTGCTGCGGCGTCTCCACCTTCGCCTGCACCACCATATCCCCACGCGCCGCGCTACGCAGCACGGAGAAGCCGCGCCCGCGCAGGCGAAACTGCGCGCCTGCCTGTGTGCCGGCCGGAATGCGCACCTTCTGCGTGGTGCCGTCGATGGCGGGAACATCGATCTCGTCGCCCAAGGCCGCCTGGCTCATGCGCAGCGGGACCTCGCAAAAGATGTGCGCACCCTCGCGGTGGAACAGCGCGTGCTGGCGTATCGCCACATGGACGTAGAGGTCGCCGTTTGGGGCGCCCTGCCCGCCCGCCTCGCCCTCGCCTTGGATGCGTATGCGGGTGCCATCCTCCACGCCTGGCGGCACGGTCACCTGCAAGGTGCGTTCGCGCTGCACGGTGCCGGCGCCCTGACAGACGCGGCATGGGCTGCGCACCACGCGGCCGGCGCCGCCGCAGGTGGGACAGGTACGCTCGATCAAAAAGAAGCCCTGCTGCGCGCGCACCTTGCCCGCGCCGTTGCAGGTGGAACACGTCTCGGCCGCCGCCTTGCCGTCCGATGAGCCGGTGCCGCGGCATGCCTCGCAGGTGACGCGTGTGGGCACGCGCACGGGCGTTTTGGTGCCGGCAAACGCCTGCGCCAGGTCGATCTCGACCTGTATCTGTATGTCGGCGCCTGTGCGCGTGCGGCTGCGCCCGCCGGCACGGCCGGTGAAGTCGCCGAACATCTGGTCGAAGATGTCGCCCAGACCGCCGGCGCCGGAGAAGTCGAAGCCACCTGGCGCGCCGCCGCCCTGCTCAAAGGCGGCGTGGCCGAACCGGTCGTAGGCAGCGCGCTTCTGCTCGTCCTTGAGGACCTCGTAGGCTTCGGAGACGATCTTGAACTGGGCTTCGGCCGCCTTGTCGCCCGGGTTGCGGTCCGGGTGGTGTTTCATCGCGAGCTTGCGGTAGGCCTTTTTCAGGTCCTCCGGGCTGCAGTCCTTCGCGACCTCTAGGGTCGTGTAATAATCGGGCTTTGCCATTGACACATCCAAAGGCCAAGGGCTCTACCCCTGGACCCCGCTGGGGCCTCGAGGCCCCAGATCCCCGTGACTTAGGGGCGAAGCCCGGGGTCTGGGGCCAAGGCCCAGCGGGGTCTGGGGCAGAGCCCCAGCGCTTACGCTGACTTCTTTTTGTTCTCGTCGAGCTCTTCGAACTCAGCATCGACCACATTATCACCGCCCGCCGCCGGAGCCTCAGCTGCTGCGCCAGCCGCAGCCTCCGCCTTATAGACGTGCTCACCAATTTTCATCGCCGCCTGCGTGAGCCGGTCGCTCGCCGTCTTCAGTGCGTCCGCGTCCGAACCCTCCATCGCCGATTTCACCGCGGCGACGGCAGACTCCGCTTCTGTCCGATCCGGCGCCGGCATCTTGTCACCATGCTCCTTCAGGTTCTTCTCGACCTGATGGACCATCGCCTCGGCCTGGTTGCGCGACTCGACCATCTCACGGCGCTTCTTGTCGGCTTCCGCGTTGGCCTCTGCGTCGCGCACCATCTTCTCGATGTCCGCGTCGGACAATCCGCCGCTAGCCTGGATGCGTATCTGCTGCTCCTTGCCGGTCGCCTTGTCGCGCGCGCTCACGCTGACAATGCCATTGGCGTCGATGTCGAACGTGACCTCGATCTGCGGCATGCCGCGCGGGGCCGGCGGGATGCCCACCAAGTCGAACTGGCCGAGCATCTTGTTGTCGGCCGCCATCTCGCGCTCGCCCTGGAACACCTTGATGGTGACCGCGCCCTGGTTGTCGTCCGCCGTCGAGAACACCTGGCTCTTCTTGGTCGGAATAGTGGTGTTACGGTCGATCAGCCGGGTAAACACGCCGCCCAGCGTCTCGATGCCAAGGCTCAACGGCGTGACATCCAGCAGCAGCACGTCCTTGACGTCGCCGCGCAGTACCGCACCCTGGATGCCGGCGCCGATGGCCACGACCTCGTCCGGGTTAACGTTGCGCGCCGGATCACGCCCGAAAAAGCTCTTCACCGCCTCGATCACCTTGGGCATGCGCGTCATGCCGCCGACCAGGATCACCTCGTTGATCTCCGACGCGGTCACGCCCGCATCCTTCAGCGCGGCGCGGCAGGGCTCCAGCGTGCGGCTGATCAGGTCATCGACCAGGCTCTCCAGCTTCGCGCGCGAAAGCTTCATCACCAGGTGCTTCGGACCCGAAGCATCCGCCGTGATGAACGGCAGGTTGATCTCGGTCTCCTTGGCGGTGGATAGCTCGATCTTCGCCTTCTCGGCAGCTTCTTTCAGGCGCTGCAAGGCAAGCTTGTCGGTGCGCAGGTCGATGCCCTGGTCGCGCTTGAACTCGCTGGCGAGGTAGTCGATCACGCGGGCGTCGAAATCCTCGCCGCCGAGGAACGTGTCGCCATTGGTGCTCTTCACCTCGAACACGCCGT
>CAXTCL010000160.1:0-8843 GCA_964242035.1 uncultured Acetobacteraceae bacterium
CGTCGATGGCGTGCCAGGTGATCGACTGGGCGATGCAGGTGCATGGCGGCGGCGGTGTCAGCCAGGACTTCCATCTGGCGTATCACTATGCAAGCAGCCGGACGTTGCGGTTTGCCGACGGGCCGGACGAGGTGCATCGCAACCAGATCGGGCGGTTGGAGCTCGGCAAGTACAATTAAGGCAGGTGCTTCTTTTTTGAAAAAAAGAAGCAAAAAACTTTTGGTCCCTGTCGGGGAGTTGCCAGCCGGCACCCGACGGGGCTTCAAGTTCTTGTTTGTCAGTAGTCTCCTGGCGGGGTGTCAGGCGTCGGGGCCTTGCCAGCTGGGCCTGGCCACCGAGGTTCCGCTCACCTTGCAGGACGGCCACCTGTTTGCCGCGCCGCTGCTCGACGACCAGGCGATCAGCATGTGGCTCGACACCGGGGCACAGATCACCACGCTCACCACCGCGGCCGCCGACCGGCTCTCCTTGTCGCTGAAGCCGCTACGCGGCACGCTGGAAGGCGTCGGCGGCAGCAACGCGGCCTACGGCTTCGTCGCCCGCAGCTTCCAGATCGGCCGACTGCGCGGCCACAACTTCCAGCTCCTCGCCAGTGACCTCGGGCTATCGCACCGCGGCCGCGTCACCGATGGCCTGCTCGGCGCGGACTTCCTTGCCTCGTACGACGTCGATCTGGATTTGCCGCACAGCAAGGTGATCCTGTTCAGGAACGCAGGCGATTGCAGCAGGCCGAGCACCGCGCTGGGTGGCGACCTCTACACCGTGCCGATGTCGGAGGACTCGCGTGGTATGGACCCGCGGCCGCATCTGCGCGTCAGCATCGCCGGCAAGACCCTGACAGCTCTGCTCGATACGGGCGCGCCGGTCAGCCTGCTGTTTCGCGACGCTGCGCGCAGCATCGGCCTGCAGCCCTCCTTGCTTGCCGCGGACCCGCATTTCCGCGCAGGCGGGGTGGGCTCCGGCACGGCGGCCGCCGTGCGGCATGTCCTGGCGCCGATAACGATCGGGGAACTCACGGTATCCAACCTTCCCGTGGCCATTATCGACCAGGCGGCGCCGGCGGATGCCGGCATGCTGCTGGGGCTGGATTTCATGTTCCGCGTGCGCACGTGGCTGTCCTTTTCTTCGCGCAGTGTGATCCTGCAATATCCACTGGCGACGCGGTAGAAAGTAAGCAAGCAGTTCTTTTTTGAAAAAAGAACCAAAAAACTTTTGTCCCCCCGCATTTACACCGGTCGAGCATTGCAGGAAACGCCGAAGCGGCGGAGATGCGAGGGTGCAAAAGTTTTTTTGCTTCTTTTTTTCAAAAAAGAAGGCCTTCCTTACTTCGCTCATTCAAAGGACACCACCATGCGCCAAATCGGCCTGACCGGCCCGGGCGGCCCCGAAACGATGCACGTGACGCAAGCGCCGGTGCCCCAGCCTGGCACCGGCGAGGTGTTGATACGGGTGGCCGCGGCTGGCGTGAACCGGCCGGACGTCGCCCAGCGCAGCGGCAGCTACCCGCCGCCGCCTGGCGCCAGCCCTGTGCTTGGCCTGGAGGTGGCGGGCGAAGTGACGGCCCTGGGCGAGGGTGTGACGGCGCTCCAGGTGGGCGAGAACGTGTGTGCGCTGGTGAACGGCGGCGGCTACGCGGAGTATTGCGTCGCACCCGCCGGCCAATGCCTGCCGTGGCCCAAGGGTTACGATGCCGTACGCGCCGCCGGCTTGCCGGAGACGTTCTTCACCGTCTGGGCCAATCTGTTCGGCCCCAACCTGCCGAGCGGGGGTCATCTCTCCTCTGGGCAGAGCGTACTGATACACGGTGGCAGCAGCGGCATCGGCACCACCGCCATACAATTGGCGCAAGCGTTCGGCGCACGCGTGTTCGTCACTGCCGGCACGCCAGCGAAATGCGCGGCCTGCGTGGCGTTGGGCGCCGAGGCGGCGATCGACTACAAACAGGAAGACTTCGTGACACGCGTGCAGACGCTGACCGACGGTCGTGGCGTAGATGTCATTCTTGACATGGTCGCCGGCAATTATCTCTCGCGCAACACGCAGGCGCTGGCGCGTGACGGCCGCCTGGTGGTGATTGCCGTGCAGGGCGGCACGCGCGATCCGGACTTCAACATCGGGCTGGTGATGATGAAGCGGCTGGTGATCACAGGCTCCACGATGCGGCCGCGCACGGCCGCCGAGAAAGCGGCACTGCGCGACGAGCTGCGCGCGCAGGTGTGGCCGCTGCTGGATGCCGGACGCTGCGCACCGGTAATACACGGCGTGTTTCCGCTCGATCAGGTGGGCGATGCGCACAGGCTGATGGAGAGCAGCGCGCATATCGGCAAGATCGTCCTGACGACATGAAGCAAAACCCTTTAGTTCCCGTCAGCATCCGGTGGAACAGTCCGCGACAGCCGAGCAAAAGTCTTTTGCTTCTTTTCTTCAGAAAAGAAGGCCTTTCTTCCCTTGCCTAACGTGGACCTAAACGCAACCGAAACAGGCGCAGGCCCGCCCGTGTGCCTGCTGCACGGCCTGTTCGGCCGCGCACAAAACTTCGGCGCGCTCGCGCGCCGCCTATCCGGCAAGCACCGGGTCATCTCACTGGACCTGCGCAACCATGGCGCAAGTCCGCACATTGCAGGAATGGCGTATGCGGACATGGCGGCAGATGTGCTGCACATCCTGCGCGAGATGGGGGCGCTACCCTGTAGCGTGGTCGGCCACTCCATGGGCGGAAAGGTGGCCATGGCCACGGCACTTTCCGCTCCCGGCGCGGTGGCCCGCCTGGTGGTAGCCGACATCGCGCCGGTCCCATACCAGCACGGAAACACCCGGGTCGCCGCGGCGCTGCTTGCGCTGAAGCTTGCGCCCGGGCTCGACAGGCGGGCGGCCGCCCAGGCGTTGGCGTTGGACGTGCCGGACCCCGCGATACGCAGCTTCCTGCTACAAAACCTGGCGTTCGGCCCCGCGCCGGCGTGGAAGATAGGATTGCCGGAGATAGCTGCCGGCATCGCAGAGATCGAGAGCTGGCCGGACGCTTTTTCGAGCCTGCGGTATCAGGGGCCTGCGCTGTTTGTGGCCGGTGAACGCTCCGACTACGTGACGTCGCAAGGCTTACGCGCGATCGAGAGTCTGTTTTCGCGGGCGCAAGTCGTCACCTTGCCTGGTGCCGGGCATTGGGTGCACGCGGATCAGCCTGCGCTTTTTGCCGAGGCGGTTGAGGCATTCCTAGTGAAGTAAGCAAGCAGTCCTTTTTTGGAAAAAAGGACCAAAAAACTTTTGCTCCCTGTCGGCGACTGTTTCAGCACCCGCCGACAGGGACCAGAAGTTTTTTGCTTCTTTTTTTCAAAAAAGAAGGCCTTACTTCCTTTCTACCCAACCCTCATAAAATGCTGGCATCTCCGAAGCGCGCCCGGCAAACGCCACATCCCGCTTCTCCCGAAACGCCGCCACGCCTTCCTTCCCGTCCGCCCTGCTGGCGTAGAACATCGCCAGCGAGTCGACCCGATGCGCCTCGACAGGATCAGGCTGCGCCGCGTTCCGCCACAGCATCTGACGGGTAAACGCCACCGCCACCGGCGAGCGCTTGGCAATCAGCCGGGCCGCGAAAGCCTGCGCGTCGGCCAGCAGGTTTTCCGGCGCGTGCACGGAGCGCAGCAGGCCGGCGCGCAGGCCCTCGGCCGCGTCGAAGATGTCTGCCGTGTAGCACCACTCCAGCGCCTGCTGCATGCCCACCAGCCGCGGCAGGAACCAGCTCGAACACGCTTCGGGCACGATGCCCAGACGCCCGAATACAAACCCGATGCGCGCCTTTTCCGAAGCCATACGGATATCCGCGGCCAGGGTCATCGTGGCGCCCACGCCCACCGCCGCGCCGTTGATCGCCGCCACCACCGGCTTGCGGCAGCCGAAGATCGCCAGGCTGACCCGCCCGCCGGTGTCGCGCACCCCGTCGATGATCGCCGGATCGTCCAGCCGCTCGTGCATGTCCGCCATTGTGGGCGCCAGCGTCTCGTCCAGGCCGAACACGTTGCCGCCCACTGAGAGGTCCATGCCGGCGCAGAACGCCCGCCCGGCGCCGGTCAGCACCACTGCGCCCACATCGTCGTCCAGGCTCGCCGCCTCGAACGCGGCCACGAGCTCGTTGGCCATCTCTACCGTGAACGCGTTGAGCTGGTCAGGGCGATTGAGGGTGATGGTCTGGACGCGGTCCTGCAGGGTGGTGGCTAGGGTGGCGTAAGGCATGCGTGTCTCCGGGAAGGGAAGGAAGAAAGGCCTTCTTTTTAGAAAAAGAAGAAGCAAAAAACTTTGGTTCCCGCGCCTGCACGACGGCACACACCGGTTCTGCCAGCGTACGTCCCTGCAAGACCAGCGCGGGCGTAAGTGCAGGCGGGAGACAAAGTTTTTTGCTTCTTTTTTTCAAAAAAGAAGGCCTTGCCTTACTTCTTCCCAAACCAACCCCTACCCTCCCCCACATGGACGCCCAGACCCCACCCCCGTCCCGCACCCGTCGCATCGCCGACATCCTGCTCGGCCGGCTCGTCACCCTGGCGCTGGCCGCCACCGCAGCCGCGCTCGGCATCGGCAGCTTCTTCTTCATGTCCAGCGGCGCGCCCTTGGCCATACGGCCGAACCTCGTCACCGCTTTGGTGCTCTCCAACCTCAGCGTGCTCCTGCTGCTCGCTGCCTCGCTCGCCGGCAGGCTCACCCGCGTGCTGGTGGAGCGGCGGCGCGGCTCGGCCGGATCGCGCCTGCATGTCCGCCTGGTGCTGCTGTTCAGCGTGGTGGCCGTCATCCCCACTATCCTGGTGGGCGTCTTCGCCACCGCCTGGTTCTCGCTGGGCATACAGTTTTGGTTCAACGACCGCATACGCACCGCGCTGGAGGAGGGCCTGCAGGCCAGCCAGGGCTACCTGTCCGAACACCGCGACACCATCAAGACCGACGCGCTGGGCATGAAGGCCGACCTGGAACGCGCCGGCCGCGCCATGTTCGACGAGCCGGACGCCTTCCGCCAGACGCTGGAGGGCCAGACCGCCCTGCGCGGCCTGGACGAGGTGGTGATCTTCGACCCCAGCAGCAGCAGCGTGCTGGTCAGCGCGGGGCTGATGGCAGGCGTAGGTGTGGGAAACATCCCACCGGGCGCGGTGGAGGCGGCGCGCGAGGGCGAGGTGCCGGTCCTGGGCAACGGGGCGGACACCGAAGTGCGCGCGCTGGTCCAGCTCAACTCCACCCCGCCGCTGATGATGATGCTCGAGCGCCCGGTGGACCCGCACATCCTGGCGCATATGCACTCCACCGAGGACGCGGTGGCCCAGTACGGCCGCCTGGATGCCAACCGCGCCAGCCTGCAGGTGACCTTCGCGCTCATCTTCGCGCTTGTGGCGCTGCTGGTGCTGGCGGCCGCCGTCTCTATTGGCCTGGTGCTGGCCAACCAGATCGCCCGCCCTGTCGGCTGGCTGATGCAGGCGGCCGAGCGCGTGCGCGGCGGCGACCTGGCGGTGCGCGTGCCGGAGATCGCCAGCGACGACGAGCTGGCCGGGCTCAGCCGCGCCTTCAACCGCATGACCAACCAGCTCAGCGGCCAACGTGCCGAGCTGATGAGCGCCTACAGCCAGATAGACGAGCGTCGCCGCTTCACCGAGACGGTGCTGTCCGGCGTCTCCGCCGGCGTGATCGGCCTGGACGGCGCCGGCCGGGTGGAGCTGCCGAACCGTGCCGCCAGCGCGCTGCTCGGCCTCGACATGGTGAGCCTGACTGGTCAACTGCTGGCAGAGCGCGTGCCCGAGATGGCGCCCATGCTGGCCGCCTGCATGGCCGCCCCGGAACGCCCGGCCACCGCCGAGATACAGGCCGGCAACCCGCGCCAGCGCCGCACTCTTCTGGTGCGCATAGGCGCCGAGCTGAAGGCTGGCAGCGCGCACGGCTTCGTTGTCACCTTCGACGATATCACCGAGCTGCAATCGGCCCAGCGCAAAGCCGCCTGGGCAGACGTGGCGCGCCGCATCGCCCATGAGATCAAGAACCCGCTCACGCCGATACAGCTCAGCGCCGAGCGCCTGAAACGCCGCTTCGCCCGCGAGATCACGTCCGACCCCGAGACCTTCATCCAGTGCGCCGACACCATCGTGCGACACGTGGGCGACATCGGCCGCATGGTGGACGAGTTCTCCGCCTTCGCCCGCATGCCGCTGCCGGTGATACGGGTGGAGGATGTGGGCCGCGTGGCGCGTGAGGCGCTGATACTCCAGCGCACCGCGCATCCGGACATCGTCTGGACCACCGACATCCCCGACCGCGGCCCCGCCGGCCCGTGTGACCGTCGCCTGCTGGGCCAGGCGCTGACCAACCTGCTCGTCAACGCGGCCGATTCGGTTGGCATGCGCGCGCGTCCCGAGGGCGAGACGGGCCACATCGGCGTGGCGGTGTCCGAGGCCGATGGGATGGTGCGAATCGCCGTAACCGATAACGGCATTGGCCTGCCACAGGGCGATCCCGCCCGCCTGACCGAGCCTTACGTCACACACAAGCCCAAGGGAACCGGGCTGGGGCTTGCCATTGTCAAGAAGATCATGGAGGACCATGGCGGATCGGTCACACTGGACGACCGACAAGGCACAGGCCCTGCCACAACTGGGGCGGTCGTGACGTTAACTCTTCCTGCGGCGCCGCTGACCGGCACCGTCAAAACGGACCTCATCGAGGAAGCGAAGGCTGCCGATGGCGCATGAAATCCTTATCGTTGACGACGAACCGGACATCCGGCTGCTGATTGACGGCATCCTGCGCGACGAAGGTTACGACACACGGCAGGCCGGCGACTCTGACGCGGCGATCGCGGCGTTCCGCGCCAGGCGCCCCTCGCTGATCCTGCTGGACGTGTGGCTGCAAGGCTCCCGCCTGGACGGCCTGGGCATACTCAAGGCCCTGCACCGCGAAGAGCCGGCAGCCCCCGTGGTGATGATCTCCGGCCACGGCACCATCGAGACGGCGGTGGCCGCGATACAGCAGGGCGCCTACGACTTCATCGAGAAGCCGTTCCAGACCGACCGCCTGCTGCTGATCATACGCCGCGCGCTGGAAGCCGCCCGCCTCGCGGCCGAAAACGCCGAGCTACGCCTGCGTGCCGGCCAGGAAGCCCAGCTCACCGGCGCCAGCCCCGCTTTGCACGCCGTGCGCAGCCAGATCGAGCGCGTGGCGCCCACGGGCTCGCGCGTGCTGATCACCGGCGCGGCCGGCAGCGGCAAGGAAGTGGTCGCGCGCACCATACACGCCCGCTCGCGGCGCGCCGAAGGCCCGTTCGTGGCGCTGAACTGCGCCACGCTGAACCCCGCCCGTTTCGAGGAGGAGCTGTTCGGTGTGGAAGCCGGCAACGACCCCGGCACGCTGCCGCGGCGCGCCGGCGTGCTGGAACGCGCCCATGGCGGCACGCTCCTGCTCGACGAGGTCAGCGACATGCCGCTGGAGACGCAAGGCAAGATCGTGCGCGCCCTGCAGGACCAGACCTTCGAGCGCATAGGCGGCAGCAGCCGCGTCAAGGTGGACGTCCGCGTGCTTGCCACCACAAACCGGGACCTGCAGCTCGAGATCGCCAACGCCCGCTTCCGCGAGGATCTGTACTACCGCCTTGCCGTGGTCCCGATGCGCCTGCCCGGTTTGCGCGAACGCCGCGAGGATATACCAGAACTTGCCCGCCACTTCCTCACCCGCGCTGCCGAGTCCGCCGGCCTGCCCGGCCGCGAACTCTCCGCCGATGCGATCACCGCCCTGCAGGCCTATGACTGGCCGGGTAACGTCCGCCAGTTGCGCAACCTGATGGACTGGCTGCTCATCATGGCGCCCGGCGGCGCCGCCGAGCCGATACGCGCCGAGATGCTGCCGCCCGAGATCGGCCAGGGCGCGCCGGCATTGCTGAACTTCGACCCTACGGCTGACGTGATGGCTTTGCCGCTGCGCGAGGCGCGTGACATGTTCGAGACGCAGTATCTGCAGGCGCAATTGCTGCGTTTCGGCGGCAACATTTCCCGCACGGCCGGGTTTGTTGGGATGGAGCGATCCGCCTTGCATCGCAAGCTGAAGCAGCTCGGCGTCAACTCCGAGGACCGCGAGAAAGTGACAGGTTAGTAAGCAAGGCCTTCTTTTTTGCAAAAAGAAGCAAAAAACTTTTGCTACCGGAGGCGTAATGTTGAAGCGTGTTTTTCTACTTGGAGCATTTTTCTTGAGCCAGCCCACTTTTGCTGCCGACACCTATGTCACCATGCAGTCCGGCACGCAGTATCATGATGAAGTCGTGGGCAGCGGCGCCGAGCCGAAGGCCGGCCAGACGGTCAGCGTGCAATACACCGGCTGGCTGTACGAGAACGGCGCGAAAGGCGCGAAATTCGACAGCTCGCGCGATCGCAACGAGCCGTTCGAATTCGTGCTCGGCCAGGGCCACGTCATAGCTGGCTGGGACACCGGGGTCGCCACCATGCATGTCGGCGGCAAGCGCACGCTGATCATCCCGCCCGCCCAGGGCTACGGTGCCCGGGGCGCAGGCGGCGTGATCCCGCCGAACGCCACGCTGATCTTCGATGTGGAGTTGTTGGGAATCCAATAACCATGAGCTGGCTGCAGTAGAAATCATCCGCGACCACTATATAAAGTATCGACGTCCGGAGAGCGTATAATGCCCCTCAAGAAGGTTGTTGTTGTTGCAGCCGGTGTTTCGTTAGCGACAATTCCAGCTCGAGCGCGCCTGCTACCTTGCACGCCACTTACGTTCGACGCCAACGGCAGCGCCACGGTTCACGAGCACATACCCGACGCTGGAGGTCTGTGCTTCAGTTTTTCTGCACACGATGGACAGAAGGCGGACATAC
>CAXTCL010000161.1:0-8739 GCA_964242035.1 uncultured Acetobacteraceae bacterium
GAACGTCTCGCGGAATCCCGTCACCGGCTTCAGATATCGCAACGCGTGCACGATGTCGGCGCGGCTCCTGTTGGTTCCCGGAACCACCAGCAGATCGCCCTCGCCCAGCCCCAACCCGCTCCTGTGCGTCAGCAGGTCCCGTATCGTCATGTGCGCCGTCGCATACGGGTCGTACATCTGGAAACCCGGCAGCCTGTCTGCCACATGGTCGTCCCAGGACAGCTTCTTGCGATCCACCAATATGGCAAGTGCGGTCGCCGTGAACGCCTTTGTCTCCGACCCGATCGGAAACGCCGTGTGCGCGTCCACCATCTCCTGCGTGCCCAGCTTGCGCACGCCGTAGCCGCGGGCCACCACGGTCCGGCCATCCTCGACGATCGCCAGCCCCAGCCCGGGCTCGCCGAACGCCTGCATGGCAGATTGCACGAAGCTATCCGTGTCGGGCGGTGGTGTGGCGTGGGCGACCGCGGACCAGCAGGCGCTCAGGAACAAGGCTGACGCTAGGCGCATTTTTTGCTCCTGAAGTGAGGAAGAAAGGCCTTCTTTTCTGAAGAAAAGAAGCAAAAGACTTTTATCTCCCCGACGCTGCCGACGCCTTGGGATATCAGGATGGAACCGGCTGGTGCGAATGCGGGATCAGTAGTCCAGCCCGGCGGTGATCAGCCTTTGGCCGATGATGATCCAAGCCGCACCCACCGTTGCAAACGCCAACGCCACCGCGGTGACTTTCGCCCACCAACCCCGCGCATCGTCGCGGAACACCTGCACAAGGTTGAGCAATCCTACCACCGCGCCAAGCACGCCCAGCGCCCCCAGCACCTGCAACACACGCAGCCACGGATCCAAAGGATCGTTGAGCACCAGGATGCTTTTGCCCGCAGCCGACAACACCACCACCCAGCCGACCGCCACCAGCACATCCACCACCGCCGCCAGCCTGACCAGCCTGTAGAGCCAGGCGGACAAACCGCGCAGCCGGAACTCCTCATGGTAACGCCGCCTTACCAACGCCGTGACAGGCCACAGCACCGCGGCGACGAACAGCACCGCCAGCGACGCCTCCAGCACAACCATGTTCCAGCTGGCGTAGGCTCCAGTCGCAGGCTGGAACACTTCGAACGGCAGTCCCTGCATGCCCACAGTCTGCACGCGGCCGTCCTTCACCACGGCGGCAACCAGATCCACCCCGCCCTGTTTGCGCCACACGAAAGGTGCCACTTCCAGCCAGCGCACCGGCGCCGCGCCAGGCACCAGCGGATCGGGGAATTTGAGCGCGCCGTCCGCATCCGCAGAAATTGTCGTGTCGCCGAGCAACGCCGCAATATGGAAGAACGTCGTGTCGCTCCGCCTGCTGCCGACATACGTGCCGGCAACCAGCGCGCCATCCGCCTTCGCACTCGGCAAGGCGGCAGGCGCCGCCTGGCTCGGTGCCGGATAATACCGGTCGGTGAACGCGCGGAACAGCAGCGTGCGCGCAGCATGTGCCCCGCCATCCTTGCCCAGGCTGTTGAAAGACACGAACAGCCCGGTCCCGTCATTCAGGAACAGATGCAAATCCGTATGGAACGTCTCGGTATCGCCGGCATGGCCGATGATGACGTGCCCGTTCCTGTCCTCATGATAGAAACCCAGCGCCATGCCAGGCACTGGCGGCGTCGCGGCAAATGCCTGCGCATGCATCAGCTCGGCCGTCTCCTTCTTCAGTATCTGCACATCGCCGAAACGGCCGTCATTCAGATGCGCGATCATGAACCGCGCCATGTCCGCGCCGGTGATCGAAAGGCTGCCGGCGGGTGCAGCGGGGATCAGCTCGAACGGCTGCGTGGGCCCCGTCGCCTCATGGTAGCTCTTGGACATATCCGGCAGCCAGGCAGCCGGCACAGGCTGGTCGAACGTGGCGTGCGTCATCCCGAGCGGCTGGAAGATGTGCGCCTTTATGTAGTCATCGAACTTCTCGCCCGACATGCGCTCCACGATATAGCCCGCCAGCGTCGCGCCATAATTGGAATACGCCGGCACCGTGCCCGGCGGAAAGATGCGCGCCGGCACCCAGGCCTTCAGGTAGTCGCCAATCGGCTGCAGGTCGGCAGGCGTGGCTACGAAAAGATGCTTGGCGTGCTCCTCGAAACCCGCCGTGTGCGTCATCAGGTTGCGCAGGGTGATCGGCTTGTCGAACGCCGGCGGTATCTTGAAATCCAGATAAGTGTTGACGTCCGCATCCAAATTCAGCTTGCCCTGCTCCACAAGCTGCATCACCGCGGTCCATGTGTACAGCTTCGATGTGGAGCCAGTACGGAACAGCGTGCGCGCCGGATCGACAGGCGCCTGCGTCGCCACGTCCGACACCCCAAAGCCGCGCTGCGTCAGCACATGGCTGTCTTTCACCACCACCACGACGGCGCCGGCCACACTCCCCTGCGCCAGCGCCAGCGGCATGAAGCCGTCCAGCCACGCGTTCACATCCGTCGCATCCAGCGCGTACGGCGCCGGCACGCCCCCCGGTTCGGCCGGCGCGGCAACCGCCGTCGCAGCAGGCCCAGCCGGCTGCACCGCATCGGGCACCTGGGCGCCCGCCGCACCCGCCAGAAACAACGCAGCACTTGCCCAGGCAACCAAACGTTTCGAATTGCGCATGTTCCCACCTCGCCTAAACCGCATTCCCGTCACGCCAGCCCGCAACTCGCTCACGGCGCATCGCCCAGCGTGGCCACGCCCGGCGGCGCGCCGGCCTGCAACCGCGCCGCCACCTGCTCGGTCTCGCGCATAACCCGCAGCACGTTCCCACCGGCAACCTTGGCCAGATCCGCATCGCTCCAGCCCCGCCCGGCCAACTCCACCAGCACCGCTGGCAGCTTATCCACGCCCTCGAGCCCCACCGGCGCGTCCGGAATGCCGTCGAAATCCGAACCCAACCCCACGTGATCCACACCAGCCACCTTGGCCACATACGCGACGTGATCGGCAACCTGCGCCACCGTCACCGCAGGCGCAGGGTGTGCCACCACCCAGGCCGCCATAGAAGCGCGCGCCCGCTCCGGCTGCCCGATATACAACCCACCCATCGGCGGCGCATTCAGCCGCGTCTTCTCCGCCGCAAAATCCGCATCCCACGCATACCGCGCCGCGGACACATAACCCGGGTAGAAATTCACCATCACCACGCCGCCGTTCTTTGCCACCAGCGCCAGCACGTCATCCGGCACATCACGCGGATGATCCACCAGGGCCCGCGCCCCGGAATGCGAGAAAATCACCGGCGACTTGCTCACCGCCAGCGCCGCCCGCATCGTCTCCGCGGACACGTGGCTCAAATCCACCAGCATCCCCAACCGGTTCATCTCGCCAACCACCGCGCGGCCAAACGCGTTCAACCCATGATGCTGCGGATCGTCCGTCGCCGAATCTGCCCAGGGCGTATTCAACGCATGCGTCAGCGTCATGTACCGCGCACCCAACACATACATCTGCCGCAACACCGCCAGCGACGAATCGATGGAATGCCCGCCCTCGATACCAATAAGGCAGGCGATCTTCCCAGCAGCATGCAGCCGAATTACATCGTCCGCCGTATAAGCCATGGCGAAGTCGCCCGGATACTGCGCCGCCATCCGGCGCACCAGGTCGATCTGCTCTACCGTCATCTCCACCGCAGCCGGACCGCTCACCGTCGTCGGCACCCAGACCGACCAGAACTGCCCACCCACCTCGCCCTTCCGCAACCGCGGGATATCCGTCATCAACGCCGGCCGCCCCTCATGCGGCAGCCCCGCCGTGTCATGCGCCAAGTCAACCCTGTCCAGCCTTGATCCGTAACGCTCCCGTATCTCCCAGGCGAGATCGTTGTGCCCGTCGATCAGCGGCGTTTGCGCCAGCACCCGCGCCACGCGTGCGTCGGGCGTTTCCTGGGCTGCGCATAGGCCTAGGGCTAGTAGGGCGGCTAGAGGTTTTAGGCGCATGGGGTTCCCGCCAAATAAGGAAGCAAGGCCTTCTTTTTTGAAAAAAAGAAGCAAAAGACTTTTATCACTGACGCTGCTGTGGGAGCTCCATTTGTTTCGGATTATGCATACCGGTTCCCCAGACACGATCGTCGCAAACGATCTCTCCGTCCCGGTACTCCACAGCAGGCGTACGATCGGCCGCCAACGAAAGCGGTCCGTCCAGATCAACGATCTCGCAAAGCTGGCCGACAATATACGCCGGCGCCATCGCCCAGCTCGAGCCGGCCATGTTGCCCACCATCACGCCCAGCCCCATCTCACGCGCGCGACGCGCCATCGCCAGCGCCTCCGTTAGCCCGCCACACTTGTCCAGTTTCAAATTCGCCACCTGGAAGCGTCCGGCCAATCCCGCAACATCGTCCAGCGATTGCACGCTCTCGTCCGCCGCCAAGGGTATCGGCGACGCAAACCCGTCCAGCGCCGCCTCCTGCCCGCGCGGCAATGGCTGCTCCACAAGCTTCACGTCGTGGCCCACAAACTCCGGCAGCACCGCTTCCAGGCTGGCCAGGCTGTAACCCTGGTTGGCATCCACGCCCAGCCACACATCAGGGCACGCCGCACGCACCGCCGCCACGCGCGCCACGTCCAGCGCCGGCTCGCCCGTCAGCTTCAGCTTGATCGCGCGCGCCCCGGCGAAACCAAGCGCCGTCTCCGCCATCACCGCGGGCGCTTCGGCGCCGGCCGTCATCGTCGTCACCAGAGGATGCACCGAGTCGAACCCGGCCAGCCGCCAGACCGGCTGCCCCGTACGCGAAGCTTCCAGTTCCCACAACGCACAATCCAGAGCGTTACGCGCGCCCCCAGGCGGCAATCGTGTCTGCAACGCCGCGCGTGACAGCCCCGCCTCGATCTCGCCGCGCACGCTCTCCACCAGGCGCACCATGTGGTCGGTATCGTCCTGCAGGTAATACACGCCCTGCGCCTCACCCCGCCCGGCATGCACACCGTCGGTCAATGTCACGATGATCGCCGGCATGGCATCGAACACGTAGCCCGTGATCACGAACGGCCGCTTCATCATAAGCCGCTCCACCGCCACGTGCATCACAACCATAAGCAACCCTATTTCACATCCGCCACCACATTATCATATATGAAAATCGCGTCAACGTTCCCGCAACAGCGGAGCAAAAGCTTTTTGCTTCTTTTTCTCGAAAAAGAAGGCCTTGCTTGCCTACCCTGTCGCCCGTCGAGGCGAACCAAGAACCCGCATGGCCAAGGAATGCGGCTCCACCTCCGCCGCCTCGCTCAAACGAGCATGCTCCGGATGCGAGTACACGCAAAGCATACGCGCCGGCCGCTCGCTATCCCGCAAATACCTATGCTTCAAGGAAGCATCAAAATACACGCTGTCCCCAGGCTCGAGCACAACCGCCTCATAACCCTCGCAGACGAACCGCACCCGCCCCTCGATGACAAAGGAGAACTCTTCGCCCCCATGCGCCTCGGCGTCCACGCCGTCGCCTTCCGCACGAACCTCGATCAGGCAAGGAAAGTTGTGCTTGCCCGCCAGGTCGGTGGCCAGAAACTGGTGCAGGTTGTCGCACACGTCCACAGTCGGCCCGCTGCCGCGCCGGTCCACCACGCGGCGGCCGCCGCGGCGCATGGTGCGCGCCGGGTCGGTGAACAGTTCGCCCACCGGCACTTCCAGCCCGGCCGCCAGCTTGGCCAGCTTGCCGTAGGTCAGCGTCGTCTGCCCGTTCTCCACTTTCCACAGCATGCTGACGGACACGCCGGCCCGGCGCGCCGTCTCCGCGATCGTCCAGCCGCGCCGCTCCCGCAGCGCCTTCACGCGGGAGGACAGCAGCGTCTTTTCGTCAACCATGGATCATCCCGCATCAGCCAGGCCCAACATAGGGCGCGCCACCCCTTTGCGAAAGCCGCCACAATCTTTCATATATGAAATCCGGCCTCCCGGAGGGCAATCATGTCGGCAGTCATCGCGCAGAACCCCGGGCAGCCCGCTTCCCGAACTTTGTTCGGCCACCCGCCCGGCCTGACCGTCTTGTTCCTGACCCAGATGTGGGCCGAGTTTTCCTATTACGGCCTGCAGGCCCTGCTCGTGTACTACATGACGGAGCGCCTGGGCTTCAGCCAGGCGAAATCCTCGCTCATCTACGGCACGTACGGCGCGGCCGCCTTTTTCAGCCCGTTCTTCGGCGGCATCATCGCGGACCGCTGGCTCGGCCGCACACGCAGCGTCATGCTCGGCGGCGTGCTGATGATGTGCGGCCACTTCGCAATGGCCGTGCCCGCCCTCCTGCTGCCCGCGCTGGCTTTGGTCGCCGCCGGCAACGGCCTGTTCCTCCCGCCGCTCGCCGTGCAGGTCGGCAGCCTCTACGCCACGGACGACCCAAGACGCGCCCACGCTTTCAGTGCCTACTACATGGGCATCAACCTCGGCGGCCTGCTGGCCCCACTGATCTGCGGCACGCTTGGAGAATACGCAGGCTGGCATTGGGGCTTCGCCGCCGCCGGCTTCGGTATGCTGGTCGGCTTGGCGATCTACCGCGCCGGCGCCCGCCTGCTCCCCCCAGAACCGCTCGCCGCCCCACAGGCGCAGCGCGAGACCGCCGCCGCACTCACCCCGCAAGACCGCGCGAACCTCACCCGCCTCGCCGCCATCATCGCGGTCGTCGTCCTGTTCCGCATCGGCTACGAGCAGAGCGGCAACGTCATCGCCCTCTGGGTCGCCCACCAGACCGACCGCAACGTGGGCGCGTTCACCATCCCCGCCACCTGGTTCCAGGCGATCAACCCGCTCCTCATCATCGCGCTGACCCCCGTCCTCATCACCTGGTGGGGCCGCCAGGAGCGCCGCACCGGTGCCGCCAACCTGCTCCGGCGCATGAGCCTCGGCTGCGTCGTCGCAGGTGCGGCCATGCTGATCATGGTCGCCGCGGCGGCGCGCCACACCGCCACCGGCCAACCCGTCAGCGCCGCCTGGGTGCTCGCCTATTTCGTGCTGCTGACCGTAGGCGAACTAATGGTCATCCCCGTCGGCCTCTCTCTGGTCAGCGCACTCGCCCCGGCCCAGTTGGCCGCGATGGCCATGGGCTCCTGGTACATCGCGAAGTTCCTCGGCAGCCTGCTGGCCGGCATCATGGGCGCGTATTGGGGGGCGATACCGGCGACGGCGTTCTTCGGGCTGGGCGCGGGGTCGGTTCTGCTGGCGGCTGCTGTGCTGGTGCGGATGGGGAGAAGGAAGCAAGCAGTTCTTTTCTGAAGAACTCCGCTTTGCGCGAGCTTCAGGAAAACAAGACTCAACACCAGGAACACCAAGCAAAGCGAAAAGCCACCAAGAGCACCAAGAAGAAAGGGCTTCCTTGGTGTTCTTGGTGATACCGCTTGCTTGCTTACGATGACGGCAGAACCAGCGCGCCCCTGTGCCACCGGAGTGACAAAAGTTTTTTGCTTCTTTTCCAAGAAAGAAGGCCTTCCTTCCTCCCTTCCCGCCCGCTAGCCTGCCCAGGCAAGCAGGAACACACCATGAACGAAGACCTGTTCGGCGGGGCAGCCGACAAACGCGCCACCCAGGACTACTCCGCGAAGGACATCGAGGTCCTGGAAGGCCTGGAGCCCGTACGCCGCCGCCCAGGCATGTACATAGGCGGCACCGACGAGACCGCCCTGCACCACCTCGCCTCCGAGATCATAGACAACGCCATGGACGAGGCCGTCGCCGGCCATGCCAGCTTCATCGAGGTCTCCCTGGCCCCCGCCAACACGCTCACCGTACGCGACAACGGCCGCGGCATACCCACGGACCCGCACCCGAAATTCCCCAAGAAGAGCGCGCTGGAGGTGATCCTCACCACGCTGCATTCCGGCGGCAAGTTCGGCGGCAAAGCCTATGAGACCTCAGGCGGCCTGCACGGCGTAGGCAGCTCCGTCGTCAACGCCCTGTCCGAAACGCTGGACGTGGAAGTGGCGCGAGACCGCGTGCTGTACCGCCAAAGCTACGCGCGCGGCGTGCCGACCACGAAGCTCGTCAACGCCGGCCCCACCCAGAACCGCCGCGGCACCACCATACGCTTCAAGCCGGACACGCAGATCTTCGGCCCGCTGCAATTCAGCCCAGCCCGCCTATACAAACTCTGCCGCTCGAAAGCGTACCTGTTCCGCGGCGTTGAAATACGCTGGTCCTGCGACGCAACACTCATACGCGACACCACGCCACCAGAAGCCGTCCTGCATTTCCCAGGCGGCCTGAAGGACTCCCTGCAAGCCGACATAGAAGGCGACACCCGCGCCCTGCCCGAAATCTGGGCCGGCGACGCCAACCTGCCCGACAGCCCCGACGGCCGCCCGAGCGGCCGCGTCGAATGGGCCGCGATCTGGCTGGAGCACGGCGAGGCGTTCCTTAACTCCTACACCAACACCGTCCCCACGCCTTCCGGCGGCACGCACGAGACCGGCTTCCGCAACGCCCTATTAAAATCCCTCCGCTCCTGGGGCGAGCAGCGCGCCAACAAGCGCGCACTCGCGGTCACCGCCGAGGACGTCACCGGCCAGCTCGCCGCCAAGCTCTCCGTCTTCCTGCGAGACCCACAGTTCCAGGGCCAGACAAAGGAAAAACTCACCAGCCCGGAAGCCACCCGCCTGGTGGAAACCGCCTTGCGTGACCGCTTCGACCACTACCTCGCTGCCGACCCCGCGCAGGCCGACAACCTCCTGACATTCGTCATAGAACGCGCCGAAGAACGCCTGCGACGCAAGGAACAGAAAGACACCCCGCGCA
>CAXTCL010000162.1:0-8694 GCA_964242035.1 uncultured Acetobacteraceae bacterium
ACGCGATGTCGGCAAACTGGCGCTCGATCAAGCCTATGCAGTCGCCTTCATGGTACTCGCCCGTTATGAACACCCTGCCTGTCCGAAGCAGGCGCAGATCGTCTGTGGTGAAGCCGGCGACCACGAATTCCAGGTCAAGTTCGCGCCGTGCTGCGTCGCGCGCACAGGCTAGCAGGATGTCAAAGCCCTTCTGGTAACCGATGGCGCCGGGAACGCAGATACGCAACGGCCCATCGGAGTTGCCGGCGCTGACGGCGTGTCCTCCGGTCGTGTCCGGCTCCCAAGGGCGCACGACCGGGTCGATGTGCGGAAAATGCCGCCGCATGCGGGCTGCACTGTCCCTGGAAGGCGCGATCACCGCCTGGGCGCCGCGAAGTTCGTCGGTTGATCGCGAGATGAGATCGGCCACGTCGATTGTCTCCTCGATCTCCGACCCGTTATCGGCAACGCATGCCTCGCAATCTGCGATGTCGGGCTCGCCGCAATAACGCCGTCCTGTCGTCAGCAGCGATATCCTGGGGCAGAACCACGCATAGTCGTGAATGTAGATCTCGTAGGTAAGGTCAAGCTCGTTGCAGATGCCGATGATGGCGTGGTCATGCCCTACCAGGTTGTGGATTTCTGCGCGCTGGAGGTTGTTACCGCGGAGAAAGTCCAGCAGACGATCACGCTCGTCCGGCAGGGAAAAGCGGAGGTTGGGCGTGCCGCCCTCAGGTCCATCTCCCAGCACGCAGTCACGGCCGCCGCGGCTGCCGCCGGCCGGCCAGAGCAGGATTGGTCGCAAGCCTTGCTGCCTGAGCAGGGTAGCGCGCTCCTGCACATGCCGCCGCACGCCACCTTCGCGACCATGGGTCACGAGCAGGATTCCTGGCCTGTCATCGCGCCGGCTGCGCCAACGCAGCATGTCAAGCGCGCGCCGCGGCAAGGCGAGCGGGTCCGTGCTGCGGAAATCCTCAATCAGATTGTCGTAGCCGGGATGAAGCATGTTCAACACGCGCAGGTTACGCGCCTGCAGGTAAGCGCGCGTGGCGGTGAAGGACTTGCTTCCGGCATGCGTGACGAAGACGTTCGGCGCCGCCACGTGACGCCACCCAACGTGGCGGGCCCGCATGCAGAAATCGTTCTCCTCGCAGTAGCCTTGTGCGAACAGGTCCTCCCGCATGCCGCCGATTTGCGCCAGGCAGGCGGATTTGACGAACATGCAGAAGCCGACCGCGGTCGGGATCTCCACAGGATACGCAGGCAGGCTTGCGGCCAGGCTGTCCAGCTCCTGGGTTTCCTGCAAGGTCGGCACGGCATTGTCCCGCCACGCATCGGGATAGCTCAGGACCGTCGCGTTGTTGGAGAACGGCGTCACGGTGCCGATGTAGGCCGACGAATACGCCAGCTCACGCAGCCGATCCAGCCAGCCATCCGCCACGAGCGTATCGCTGTTCAGCAGGACGACATCGTCGCCCGCGCACGCAAGCAGCCCGGTGTTGACGGCAGCGGGAAACCCCTTGTTTGCTGCGTGCAGAACAAGAGTTACCGCTCGATTGCGCGCGAGTGCGTGCAAGGCTTCCACCAGGATCCGGTCCGGTGACGCATCGTCCACGACGATGATACGCGCCCAGGCAGGCAAGGTGGACAGCACCGTGGCCAGACATTGCAGCGTGGCCTCGCGGGCGCCGAAAACCGGGATGATGACCGAGCATCGCGGTGGCGGCACCACCGACCCTGGTGTGCTGCCGACGAAGGATGCCGGGATGGGAATGGCGAGGGGGAGGGGACAGCTTTCCGCCAGGCGCGCATCCCCGGCCGGCTCGGACGGCCGGAGCAGCAAGGCAGGCGCGACCCTGGCCGCAAAGGATGCTGTCCGCGCCTGCAACAAGGGCGATACGGGGGAACCGTAGAGCGCGCGTCCGTCCCGGCCGGACACGTGCAGGGCGCCGTCCAGACTTCCCGGCGATGCCGCGCCGAGCGTGAAGCTGCGCGGCCGGGCGAACGGACGCCAATGCGAAACGTCCCCGCTTGCATCATGCGCCCTGAGCGAGGTGAGCACACGGCCATCGTCATGCGAGACCGTGAGTACCGGGTCGTGGTCGGGATCATTCGGGCACCAGGCCCAGCCTGAAAGGCCACCGTCCTTGGACTCGACGAAACCTTCCACACGGGTGATCTCCGCCAGGTCGATCTCGCCACCGAGCAGATGGCCGTGCCCGCATTGCACATGCAGCGTGGTCTTCGCCTCCCAGCCCGGCGGGAGATCCAAACGCCAGGCCCTGGCCGCGCCTGGTTCGCAAGCCAGCACCCGGAACGCAGGTTCGCCGTCGAACGACAGGCTGATCAGGCCAGGTCGCGCGGCCTCGGCCACCTGAAGCGTCAGCACGCCTTCCTCGCCAAGGCCGCACCAGCCGGCAGCCTCCGTCCGCCTGCAGTAGAGCCGCAGCGCGTCGATCTGGTTGGCGGAAAAACGCTGCGCATAGGATGACAGCGACAGGCTGCGGGAGCGCGCCGCCGCCTGCGCGTCGCCTGCCATGAACTGCGCGCTTGCCAGCCCGCAGAGCGCCTCGTTGAGTTGGGCGATGCGCAGAAAGGCTTCGAAGAACGCGACGGCGTCAAGGTCACGCTGGCGGATCATGACGTGACCCAGAGCCAGCGCCACCGCGGCGTCACCCGGCTCCAGCCGCCGCGCGCGTTCGAGCCAGCGCCGCGCCTGGTCCAGGCCGCCGGCGCGCAGATACGCAAGTCCACGGTCGAAGGCGCTTTGCAGGGCAGGCGCGGCGGCGCGCGCCTGCGGTGCCGCCTCGGCCTGCACCGGCTTTGCCGGCAGCGCGGGCTGGCCCTGCCGCCGCCAGTCGGCAAAGGCGTCACGGTTCGGCCCGAGCCGGCCGGCCGCCTGCGCGAGATAGGCGGGGAGGTCGAACGCCGGGTTCGGGCTCACGCGCTGCCCGCGCCGGTGCACGAGGTAGTGCCGCAAGGCCGATTGCCACGGCGCGAGCCCATGGGATCTGCTGTACCAGAGCGGATCGAAATGGGCGCTCGGGTGCAGCCCGGCCGCTTCGCCGCTGAGATGGTAGTGACACAGCGGGTTCTCCCCGCGCTGCAGCGCCGAGCCGGCCTTTGCCTTGTACCAGGCGATGTCGAAATACAGGTTCGGGTTGCGGCCTTCTTCCGCACCGTCGCGGCAGAAATGCGCGAGCGGGTCCAGCCCGGTCTCCCGCACGTCAGGATTGTTCATCAGGTAGAAGCTCGCGTCGAACAATCCGCAAGCGGCGATCACCGCGGTGGCGGCCGGCACACCCGCTCCGGCGATGGATTGTGCGTGCAGAAAGGGATCCAGACCGGCCGCCGCCTCCTGCGGATACAGGCGCAGGTGACGGACAGGGTCAAAGCCCGGAACCGGACTGACCAGGCCAGTCATACGCCGTGCGAGGAAGTGGGCCAGGCAGGTCTGTGTTGGCGGGACGGCGTAAGCCCCGCGGTACCAGGCAGGATCGAAGAAGTCGGTGGGACGCCGCCCTTCCCTGTCGCCGTCCAGCAGATAGTGCAGCAGCGGATTGAGCCCCGCCATCCGCACGTCTGTGTTCTGCTCCAGGTAGTACGTGCAGTCGAAATAGGGATTGGGGTTGCGGCCGCTTCTCCAGCCGAAGCGGCAGAACTCCGCCAGAAGGTCTGTCCCGGCCAGGCTTGTAAGCTGATAGGCGTCTGCGTACCACTCCGGCAAAAAAAGCCCGCTGCGCGCAAGCGTGCGATACCCGGACGCCGAGGCCTCATCGCCGATCGGCTCAGTGATCCCGGTCACGCCAAAATGCGCCGCCGGCCAGACACGCGCCGCAAGCTACTTATCGAACTTCAATGCATGCACGCTCACATCGACAAACAATACGGAGGTGCTGTCGCTCAGCGTGATCTGCGTCCCGACAAGACCATTATCCGTAGGTGCCGCGCTGCGTATGGCCTCGTTCTCCTCTGCCGTGGTGAAGCCGTTGAAGGTGATCAGGTCGCTTGCACTGTAGTTGAACACCGTGATGGTCCCGCCGATGCCATCGAGGGTCTTGCTGAGCTGGAAGAGGTTGACGCCGCTGCCGCCCACAATCGTCTCATTGCCTGCACCGGTCAGGAAGAAGTTCGTCCCGGAACCGCCAACGAGCGAGTCGCTGACTGCCGGTCCGGCGACGTTGTCGGCGGGGTTCGATGCGAAGACGTCCATGTTGCCGTTGAAGCCCGACCCGTCGAGCGTCTCGTTGCCGAGCCCGGCGGCGAAGCTTGCTGTGCCTGCTTGGCCGCGCAGGGCGATGCTTTCGCCGCCCGTGCCGAACACGTTCGTCAGTCCTGATCCCGGGCTGATCGTGGCAGACAAGGTGGAGCCTGCAGCGCCGCCGCCGATGAAGTTCAACGCGCCGGCCCCGCCCTGCACAAGCAGGTCAGCCGAACTGTCGCCGAACACGTCCAGCACGCCCTGCCCGGACAGGGCGTTGACGGTCGCTGCACCGCCGTCGTCTAGGAAGGATACCGTCGTGCCGGGGGCCGAGATCAGGTCATAGGCCGCGGCCGAGGCGGTCGGTCCGAAGATGTCGTTTATGCCAACGCCGGCCGCCACCGTGTCGGCCGCAGCCCCGCCGGCAGCGGTCGGGCTCGATTCCAGGTACAGGGCGCCGGCGCCGCCGAAGACGGAGTTGCCGCCGGCCTCGTCGAACACGGCAAGCGCGCCAGAATCCACGTTGAAGGCATTGCCGCCCCCCGCGTCGAAGATTTGCGTCTCCGCACCGCCGCCGTTGACGATGTCCCCGCCAGTGGCGCCGGCCAGCGTGGGGCTGATGACGATGCGGTCCTGGTCGGCGGATGACGACCCCCCATCGAGTGTCTGGCCGCGTCCCGTGACGAACATCAGGTCACCCGCACCTTGGGCGCTGACGGTGTTCACGCCGTCGCTGAGCAGGACCTCGTCGTTGGTGGCACCTGGCGCCGTGTCGTTCAGCGTGATGAGCGCGCCGCCCACGCCGGAGAACACGGTGGTCTCGCCTGCGCCGGTGTTTATGGTGTCGCGCCCTTCGCCGGCGGTGACCGTGTCGGAATCGACCTGGCTGTTCGCGCCCGCGCCGTCATAGATGTTGTTTCCGCTGACGAAGATGACGCTGTTGTCGCCGCCTCTGTCGATGTAGGTCAGCCCGCTACCGCCCGATCCGGCCAGCGCGGCCAGCACCGTGTCGTCCGCACCGGAACCGGTGACCGTCGTAGCGTCCGCCGTGTAGTCGAACAGGTAGGCGCCGCCGGTTGGGATCGTCCCCGAGGCGCCGGCGTCCGAGATTGTGTATTCGAGTGTCCGGCCGAACTCGGGCGGGGCTACAGGCGGATGGTCCAGATCGTCGATCTGCAAGGTTCCGGCGTTCTGGGCGTTGCTCAGCACGCTGGCAAAGGCTTGCGCATTGTTGAGCGTGCTCGCACCGGTGACGGTGAGCAGCACACCTCCGGACGCGCCTGGTATCGAAACACTACCGGAGACTGCCATTGTTTCCGCCCTTTGCTATGCTTTGACTTTTGCGATCGACCGTGGAAGGCAAGGAAGAAAGCAGTTCTTTTTTGAAAAAAAGAACCAAAAAACTTTTGTCTCCGGGGGTGCGTGTCGTCGAGGCGCGCGCTTCAACGGTCCGCGACAGCGCAGATAAAAGCTTTTTGCTTCTTTTTCTCGAAAAAGAAGGCCTTCCTTCCTCGCTATGATCCACGCCGCGCCATTCACTCGAGTTCGTAACCGAGCTGACGGACGTGCCGTTCCAGGATCGGATAGACCGGCTCAAGCTGCCGACGATACTTGCGGTAGCGGAACACGCCGTCGCTGTTCAGCTTGCGCCTGACCTGGTTGAAACTGAGCGTGCGTGCGTAGCGCTCGCTCCTGTCGAACTCCAGGCAGGCCTGCTCGAACGGCAGGCCGATGAAATCCAGCATGCGCGCGACCTGCGCCCGCTGGTCGGACACCACGTCCTCGTAGCGCACCGCCATGTAGCGCCCGAGCAGCCCCTGCCCGGCGTAATGCTGCACCAGCTCGATCGTGGCGGCGTAATGCCGCGCGATGCTTACGATGTCGCCCCGGCTGCGCACGCCGCCGGAAAGCTGGTGGGAGAACACCGAGAGCACGACGTCCAGCGGATGGCGTATCATGTGGATGACCGGGGCGTCGGGCAGGATCAGCCCGATCAGCGCCAGGTGCATCTCGTTGAAGATCATCTTGTCGGTGAAATACGGCTCGCTGTTGCCGGCGACGCCGTGCATCTGCTCGGCGTCATTCAGGTATGCGTCGCGCAGCGTGTCCAGGCCGCGAAGCTGGTCGCCCATCCACAGCTCCGTCAGCGCATTGGGATACGGCAGCGGGCTGTGCAGCAGGCGTTGCGCGTGCTTCACCACCTGGCGCAAAGACCCGATCTCGCCGGCGGCGGCAATCTGCGAGTGCATCGCGAGCGTCTGCTCGACAAGCGTGGTCCCGGACCGCGCGAAACCGGCCACGAACACCGGCTGCTTGCGCCCGGCTGCAGGCTCGGCCCGCGGCAGCGTGTCGGTCAGCGAGCGCAGGAAGAACTGGCGGTAATGCTGCGCGGTGGTCTCGATCCAGGACAGATGGCGATGCGCCTCCTCCTGGTCGAAGTCGATCTTCTGGGCGGCCTCGAACGCCGCGAACGCCTCTTCCGTGCGGTCCAGCCGATCCAGTATCCGGCCTTTCAGCAGAAGCGCCGAAGCGTTCAGCTCCGGGCCGTTCGCCGCGTCCGCAACGAGTGCCGCCAGCGCGCCTGTGTGGTCGCCTGCATCGGACAGCAGGCGGGCACGGGCTTCCCGCAGGCCGGCCCAGCCGCCGCCGGTGAGCGACGCCGCGCGGTCCAGCAACTGTGCGGCGTCAGCGTTGTTGCGGCTGTATTCCTCGACCACCGCCATCTGGGCGAGCGTAGCCGGATCGTCGGGTCCGAGTGCGAGCGCCTCGACAACGCTGACCCGCGCCTCGGCCAGCGCGCCTTGCTGTATCTGTATCTGGGCGAGCTCGCGCAGCAGCGGCTTGCGCCTGTGCTCCGCCAGCCCGAGCGCACGCCGTATGTGGAACGCCGCCGCAATTGGCTCCTTGCGCTCCTGGAACACCTGGGCCAGCAGCTCATGCGGCCCGGCGGACAGCGGCGACAGCCGCACGGCATGGCGCGCCTGGTGCTCGGCCTCTGCCCAGTGCCGCATCTCGAAGAACAGCGCTCCGAGTTCCAGCGCCATACCTGGATCCTGTGGGGCGAGCCGGACCAGCCGGCGGGCTAGAGCGAGGGCGGCCGGCCGCCTCTCCTGGTCACGCCGGATGAGGAAGAGCAGATGCAGCGCCGGCAGCAGCGTGGGCGTGTCTGTCAGCAGCGCGATGCACAACGCGGCCGCGTCCTCGATGCCGCCGCGGCGGGCCGCGTAGATCGCCTGCAACGTGGCTTCAGACGGCTCGGCGGCAACAAGCTTCCCGCCAGTATCGAGGGCGCAGCAGGACGTGGCAGGCAACAGGCTGCCGCATCTGCAAGCCTGCACCGCGCCATCCGGGGCGATATCGGGATCGGCATGCTGCGCCGTCGCGGAAGCGGGCGCGTCAAGCATCATCGAACGCCGACGTGGCGCAGGGCCAGCTTGCGCGCAGCCTGGTTTTGCGGGCCGCGCGGCTGGCCAGGCAGGCGGGCAGGGCGGAAACCCAGCAGGAGGGCGCGGACTTTCACCAGCGCCAAAGCCAGCCTCCTGGCGCGCTGCCTGCGCCTCCACGTGGCACCCGCCGGCTTGATCAGGGTCCAGGCGTGGGAGATGCGCGCGAAGGCCTGCGCATGATCGGGATTCATGTCACGCCATTCCTTTGCCGACGCCAGCTCGTCCTCGCCGGCCGCACCCGACACAAGGCGGCATATCATTTCGACCGCGACCGCATCGGTGCGGTCGAGGCCGCAGGAGGTCGGCGCGTCAGCCGGTCCGCTTTCGCCGCTTGCCTCGTCGCGGAACATTTTCACGGTGCCACCTGAGTCCCTCCACCCTTCAATGCACACGCAGGCACCGGGTGCCTGCGAATAAAACGAGGCAGCTGGACAGGCGCAGGTAGCAAAAGTCTTTTGCTTCTTTTATTCAAAAAAGAAGGCCTTTCTTGCTTTTTAACGAGCCAACCTCAAGGCGAGCTGATATGAGACGCGGCGCGCGGCTGCGGACCGAAACGCTGTATGACCGGCCGGCTGAGCCGTTCCGCACAGTGACTGACGGCGTGCTTGAGCTCGATCTCCACCATCCTCTGCGACAGCTTCAGGTTCGCAGCGATGTGCGCCAACGGCCTGCCATGCAGGCGTGACTCGAGCAGGATGGCGCGGCGCCGCGGCGTAAGCTCCTCCAGCGCCTGTTCAAGCAGGCGCACTTCCTGCCTGGCGGAAGCGGTGCGCAGCGGGTCGGCGCCGTTGTCCGGCAGGTCGAGGATCATCGCATCGACGTCGCGCAGGCTGGATGTGCGGCGCTCCGAACGCATGTCATCGGTCGCCGCGTTCAGCGCCATGCGGAACAGATACGCGCGCGGGCTTTCGACGGCGATCGCGTCACCCCGGTTCAGCCGGATGTAGACGTTATGCAGCGCGTCACGTGCCCGCATGTCTGAGCCGAGCCGGCGCGCCAGCTTCTGGTGGAACGTTTCATAACCGGTCACCAGGACATCGAGCAGGCTGTGATGATGGGGGACGGACA
>CAXTCL010000163.1:0-8690 GCA_964242035.1 uncultured Acetobacteraceae bacterium
CGGTCCTGCCAGCATCCCAGAAGGCGGCTTGAGCGCGCGTCGTCATTGATGCTCGGGAAAAACATTTTTGTGCTTCTTTTTTTCAAAAAGAAGGCCTTGCCTTACCCTGCCATCAGTTGGACAGCGAAATCTCCACGCGGCGGCTTTCCACGCCTGGGTCGTTTCCTGTCTGGCCACGGCCCTGCTGCGTTATGCGTGATGGGCTTACGCCGTCTGCAATCAACCCGTCGGCCACGGCGCGCGCGCGTTGCTGAGACAGCTTCACGTCGTCCGGCCGGCTGCCAGCGCTGTCCGTGTAGCCGCGAACCAGCACGCCCTTGCCTGGCGCCGCCTTGGCCACGGCGGCGACCTGCGCCACCACATCGACCGCCGCCGGCTCGAGCGCCGACGAACGTTCTGTGAAGAAGACCACGAAACCGGGCGGCTGACCGCCGCTGCCGGCGGTCGTGGCGCAGGACCCGAGCGCCAGCAGTAACGTTACGTTGAGAAGTCGGCGCATGGTCTCTCCTTGGGGAACGGTCTGGGGTGCCCTGACGCGTATCAGCGCCTGGCTTTACGGGCGGCGTAGCGCGCATCACGCGCGGCCTGTTGCTCGGCCTTGCGCTGCAGGTCTTTCGCGGCCTGCTCGATGGCGAGGCGTGCTTCCTCCGCCGCCCGCGCCTGCGCTTCCAGCTCGCGCGCTGCCTGCTCGGCCGCCTGCTTGGCCGCTTCGGCCTCCCGTATGGTGCGTCGCTCGGCGGCGCGTATCTCGCGCGCTTCGGCAATGGCCAGGCGCTCGGCCGCCCGGGCCAGCACGGCCGGATCGTCCGGCGCCGGCTTGGCCTTGAACTTCTCCAGCAGCACCTGCTTGGCCTTCGCCGAGGCATTCTGCCGCTCGTTGAACATATTGTCCTTGAAGACACCCATCGTCGTCGGCTGGTCCCATCCTGTTGTGCCGGGCTCATACCACGGCCCGGCGGCTTGGCACACCTTCGGTGGCAGCCGGCAGCCATGATTGCGGTCCGGGGCTCCGGTCTCGAGGAAGCGGCACATACACGTAATAGTTGCACGAAGCTGTGCCGCATGCTTCAACACGTTACGGTATCAAAAGGGTTCTGCGTGGTATGAAGTATTCAGGCTTTCGCCTCAGGGCGGCTCTTCTGGTTATTACCGCCGCACTTGCCGCGTCACCGGCCGGCGCGCAGACCGCGCTCACCCGCAACCAGGTTCAGCATCTCCTGCGGCGCTTCGCCTTCTCCGCGCCGCCTGCCGCCGTCACCGCCACGCTCGCATCGGGTATCGCACCCTGGGTGGCCGCGCAGGAGAACTGGTCCGCGCTGGACGACAGCAACACGGGGCTGGAAACCCTGCCGACCGCGCTCGTGGGCGGCGGCTACCCGGACTGGAACATCTTCGAACGCGCGGTGATGCAGCACATGCTGCTCACGCCGCGGCAGTTGCAGGCCAAGATGGAGCTGCACTGGCTGGACCATTTCGCCGTCGGCCTGGAGAAGGTCGGCGATCCGGCCATCATGTATCATTACGACCAGACGGTGCGCGCCAATGCGCTGGGCAATTTCGAAACGCTGCTCACGGCGGTGGCGCAGGAGCCGGCCATGCTGATCTGGCTGGACAACAACAACAACGCAGGTCCCGTCGCCAACGAGAACTTCGCCCGCGAGTGCATGCAGCTCTACACGATGGGGCTATACCAGCTCGGCGATGACGGCGCGCCGCTGCTGGGTGCCACCGGCGCGCCGCTCGCGAACTACAGCCAGCCCGAGGTGCAGGAAGTTGCCAAGGCGATCACCGGCTACAGCGTCTCGGTCGATTGGACCGACAACAACCCTCAGACCCGGTTCTCCGTCCAATATGTCCCGTCGAACCACTACACGGGAACGCTGCATTTCTTCGGCCGCACGCAGGCCATCCCGAACGACGCGACGGCGATTGCCGCCGTCATGCATGTGATCGCCAGGCGGCCGGCGGTGGCGCCCTTCATGGCCACCGAACTGCTGCAGCGTTTCGTGACCGAACACCCGAGCCAGGCCTATGTCAGCAACATCGCCGCGGTCTGGCGCGCGACGCAGGACAAGCCCGACCAGATCGCCCAGGTGATAACCGCGATCGTAAACGACCCTGAGTTCCTTACCAGCTATCACGACATGGGCAGGCAGCCTGCCGAACTGGTGCTGGACACGCTACGTGCCCTGCCGGGTGCCATGCAGCTCACCGCGGAGACCACGCCAGGCAGCTCGCTGCTTTGGGAACTAAGCAGCCTGGGACAGCAGCTTTTCTATTCGCCAAGCGTGTTCTCGTTCTACCGGCCGGGCGCGCTGAACGCGCTGACCAACACGGGTAGCCTGCTCAGCCGCACCGGCGTGTTCGCCAACATTACCAACGCGGACCCGGCGAACCCCTATACCGACACCTATGTCGACATTCCCGGCTTGCGCACCGCGATGGGTGTCACGCACGCTGCGGGCATTGCCACGTATCTGCTGGACGCGCTGCTGGACGGCGGCTCGCCCGCGCAGCAGAAGCTGATCGCCGGCTATCTGGGCGCCACGCCGAGCGACAACCAATTGCGCGGCGCGATCTGGCTGATCCTCAACTCTCCTGACTATGCGGTGAACTAACATGATAAATCGCCGGAACGTCCTGCGCGGCCTGGGCGGCATCGCCATCGCACCCACGTTCTTCCAGAGCATCGCCGCGGCCGAGACCGCTCCCACAGGCACGATCGTCGTCTGCATCTTGCTGGCTGGCGGCAATGACGGGCTGAACACCGTGGTGCCGCTGAAGCAATACGGCGCGTATAACAGGCTGCGCACGCCGGCGCCGGCGCCGCAGAACCTGGCACTCGCCTACACCCAGGCTGCCTTGCAGCCGCTCGCCTTCAACAGCACGCCATCCACGCCGCCTGGCCTGGCCACCGAATACGCCTTCGCGCCTGGTATGGACGCCATGCGGCTGCTCTACGCCGGCGGCAACCTCGCGGTGGTGGCGGGCGTGGGCCTGCCGAAAGCCGAGACTAACCCGCTCAGCCATGAGAACGGCCAGTGGGACTGGCTGACCGGGCAGATCAACGTCGCCAGCACGCCGAGCATGGGCTGGCTCGGTCTGGCACTGGACAACGCCGCCGCCGGCGGCCTCGGGCCCACCGTCTCGCTCGGCGGCGCCGTCCCGCTGATCTCCGGCAAGAAGAACCCAGGTCTGGTGATCAACCCGCCAATGGATTATTTCGGCGTGTCCTACGGCAGCACGGACACCTACAACCGCCTGGTCTCCACCTACCACCAGATCGGCATCCTTCCTGCTGCCAACAGCACTTCCGCCTACAACCAGTCGCAGTTGCAGGAGGCGCTGGCCGACATCGGGACGATCCACAGCTACGCGAAGCACGAGCAGCCCAAAGCCTACGCGACGAACACCTACCTCGATTACCAGCTGCGCGATATCGGCCGCCTTATCGTGGCGGGCGCCGGCATACGCGGGTTCTACGCCGTACAGGGCGGCTTCGACACGCATGGCGAGCAGATACTCAGCCATCCGACGTTGCTTCGGCAGCTCAGCGAGTCGCTGGCGCAGTTCTACGGCTACCTGCAGGAAGAAGGCGTCTCGAAAAACGTGGTTGTCATGACGATGTCCGATTTCGGCCGCCGTCCTGCGGCCAACCTGGATTTCGGCACGGACCATGGCGGGTCCAGCGTCAGTTTTGTGCTGGGCGACGCGGTGAAAGGCGGCGTATACGGGGCGTATCCAAGCCTGACGCGGTTCGACGTGAACGGGAACTTGGCGCTTAGCGTGGATTTCCGCAATGTGCTTAGCGATCTTATTGGCAGGATGGGCGGGAATGCGGGGGCGGTGCTTGGGGAGGTTTGGCCTCGGATCGGGTTTTTGTAGGAAGGCAAGGCCTTCTTTTTTGAAAAAAAGAAGCAAAAAACTTTTACTACCCCGCACTTGCACCAGCCTGGTGCTTCAGAAAAGGCACGACTGCTGAAACGTCGTTAGGAACGAAAGTTTTTTGCTTCTTTCTTTCAAAAAAGAAGGCCTTGCTTCCTTTCGCTATGCGGCCGAAAAGTCGCGTCCTCATGCCAGAGCATTACGACCTCCTGATACGCGGCGGCACAGCCGTGACACCCTGGGGCGAAACCCAAACCGACCTCGGCGCGCGAGGCGGCCGCATCATCACCCTGGCCGCTGCGGCGTCCGACACTGCCGAGGTTACGCTGAACGCGAGCCATCTGCACGTGCTTCCCGGCCTCATCGATCCGCACGTGCATCTGCGCGACCCGGGCGATGCGAGCGTAGAGAGCATCCCCACCGGCACGCGCGCGGCGGTGCTTGGTGGTATCGCCACCGTGTTCGACATGCCGAACACCGCGCCGGCGATCACCAGCGCCGACACGCTTGCGTGGAAACAGGCCTATGTTCCCGAACATAGCTACTGTGATTTCGGCATCTACATCGGCGCCACGCGCGGCAACACGCCGGAATTGGCCACCCTGGAGCATGCGCCTGGCGTCTGCGCGATCAAGCTGTTCGCGGGCAGCTCGACCGGCGACCTGATGATCGAGGACGATACGGGGATTGAGGCGGTCATGCGCTCCGGCAACCGACGCATCGCCTTTCATTCCGAGGACGAATACCGGCTGCAGGCGCGCCGGGCGTTGTTCCACGTTGGCGAGCCATACGCCCGCCACATGGAATGGCGCGATGCGGAATGCGCGGCACTTGGCACGCGGCGCATCATCGCCCTCGCCCGCAAGACCGGCCGGCCGGCGCATATCGTGCACGTCTCCACGGCGGAGGAGTTTGACTTCCTGCGCGACCATCGCGACATCGCCACCGCAGAGGTGCTGGTGAACCACCTCACCCAGATCGGCCCCGAATGCTACGAGCAGCTTGGCGCCTACGCGGTGATGAACCCGCCGATACGCACGCGTCGGCATTTCGAGGCGGCATGGGCGGCTGTGCAGGACGGTAGGGTGGACACGATCGGGTCCGACCACGCGCCGCACTCGCATGCCGCAAAGGCGCGGCCGTGGCCAGACACCGCGGCGGGGCTGACCGGCGTGCAGACGGCGGTGCCGGTCATGCTGGATCACGTCAATGCGGGCCGGCTCGGCCTGGCACGCCTGGTTGACCTGATGGCGGCGGGACCGGCGCGTGTGTATGGCGCGGTCACCAAGGGCCGAATCGCGGCCGGCTACGATGCGGACTTCACGCTGGTGGATCTGGGCCGCCGCCGCACGATCGAGAACGACTGGATAGCCACGCCCGCCGGATGGACCCCCTTCCACGGCAAGCAGGTGCAAGGCTGGCCGACGGCGACGATCGTCAGAGGCAATGTCGTGATGCAGGATGATGAGGTGCTCGGAGCGCCTATCGGCCGCCTGGCGACGTTCAGGTAGCAAAAGAATTTTGATTCTTTTTTTCAGAAAAGAACGCGCTTTCTTGCTTCGTGCTAGACCCCGCGCAACCAAGAGGAAGCATATGCCATGACCGCCTGGACCGCCGACCGCATCCCTTCCTTGGCCGGCAAGGTCGCCGTCGTGACGGGCTCCACGAACGGCATCGGCTATGAGGCCGCGTTGCAGCTGGCCGCGAACGGCGCCGAGGTGGTGATGGCGGTGCGCGACACGGCGCGCGGCCAGGCCTGTGCCGCGCGTATACGCGGCGCCCATCCCGAGGCGCGGCTGACGGTCATGGCGCTGGATGTGGCGAGCCTGGCGTCGGTGCGAGAGTTCGCCGAGCGTGCGTCGGACACGACACCGCGGCTGGACATACTGATCAACAACGCTGGGCTGGGGCTGCAATCGCAGCGCGCGGTGACGGTGGACGGGTTCGAGCGGCAGTTCGCCACTAACCACCTCGGGCCGTTCGCGCTGACCGGCCGGCTGATACCCGCGCTTTTGCGGGCGCCGAGCCCCCGTGTGGTGGCCATCGCCAGCATCGCGCACCGCCGCGGGCGGATCAATTTCGACGATCTGCAGACCGAGCGGCCGTATAATGGCCGGGTCGCCTATGGGCAGTCCAAGCTGGCGGACCTTGTCTTCGCGCTGGAGCTGGACCGCCGCGCCAGGCTGGCCGGCTCGCGCCTGGTCAGCGTGGCGGCACATCCCGGGGTGTCCACCACCAATTTCATCGCCTCCACCGGCATGCCCGGGCCGGCCGCACGCGTGATCAATCTCGGCATAAGCGTACTTGGGCAGAATGCCGCGCGCGGGGCGCTGCCCGGGCTGTATGCGGCCACGATGCCGGATGTGGTTGGCGGGCAGTATTGGGGCCCGAACGGGTTGCTCGAGGTACGCGGCGCCCCGGCATTGGCACAGATATCGCCACATGCGCTGGACCGCGTCACCTGGGAGCGGCTCTGGGCGGTGTCCGAGCAGTTGACCGGCGTCACATACCCGCCGCTTGGCTGAGAAATCAGGTTTCCGCCTTGCTCCAGGCTGGCAAATGCGCAAATGCTCGCGCATAACGGCAAGTGTAACGACCGCACGGGGAGCATCGCGCAAATGGCTGAGATCGAAGACCGCCTGGTGCCCCGCGACGGGCTGAACAACTACAACATCGTGCTGGCGCGCATGGATCTTCCCACGCATGGCGGCGCGCAGTTCGCCTTCGCCGTCACCAATTCCATGCTGCCCGTGGCGGAACTCACGGTGAGTGTTCCGAATGCCGGCCAGAGCCTCGACCGCATGACGGTGGAGGCGCATGACGCGCTCATCGACATCCTGCGTCAGCTCACATTCCGCGCGGAGAAGGCGCGGCTGAACCATGACCGCAACGCTAGGCCTGTGGCGCGTCCGGAAGACGCTTTCACGATGGAGCGGGGCCGGGTCGCGGAACGCTGTGGGTTTGCTGCGGAGACTTTCATGGAGGCCGATGCCGAATAGGAGTGCCTGTCTGGGTAAGCAAACAGTCCTTTTCTGGGAAAAAGGACCAAACTTTTGCTTCCCCGCATGTGTGGCGGCTGGGTTCTTTCTGAGAGCGTTTTCCTTGGGGGAGAGGTGATTCAAGACGGCTTGTGTGCTGTTCGAGTGGCAAGTGTGTGGTCGTTGTCGTCTTCAGGCTCGGCAGCCTGACGGCGCGCCAGCTTGGTGATGGCGGCATTGTGGGGGAAACGCTGCGCCAGGCGGCGGGCGCGTGCGGCGGCCTCGGCTGAGTCGCCACGGCGGCTGGCCAGCGTCACGTGCTGCCTGATGATGCGGATGTCCTGCGGGAAGCGGACCAGGGCGGCGTCCGTGGCACGCTCGGCCGCCTCGTCCTGACCGGCGAGGCTCAGGCTGCGAAGGTAGGCCGCCTCCAGGAGCGGGCCCGGTTCGGCGCCGGCGCGGGCTGCTTCCAGCATCCTGACCGCCTCTTCGGGGCGGCCTTGCTCTTCCGCGACGCGGGCGCAGGCCATCGCGACATCCTGGCTTGCAGGGAAGCGCTCGCGCCAGGGCTTGCCTTTCGCCTCGGCCTCGTCGAGACGGCCGGCTTCGCGCAGGACCTTGATCTCGGCGGCATACGCGGGCGCGAAATCGGGGAAGCGTCGCCGCACCGCGGCCAGCCCGGCCAGGACCTGGGGCATGCGCTCCAGGCGGCCAGAGCGGAGGCCGATGACCGACAGGGCGGCTTCAAGGGCGAGGGATGCGTCCTCGGGGAAGAGGGTGGTCAGTGCGCTCCAATGCGCGGCGGCCTCGGGCCACGCCTGGTTGCCGGCGGCCTCTCGGGCGGCGGCGAGGCGGAGGCTGCGGTCGTCCGGGAAGGTGGCCAGGCCTTCTGCCAGAAGGGTGCGGGTGATCTCGGGGTGCCGCCTGCGTAGGCTGAGCTGGACGGCGCGGACGTAGCCTTCGGAGGATTTTGGCTGGGCGGCGCGCAAGGCGGCCAGGGTTGCGTAAGCGCGGTCCGTGTTGCCGGCGGCTTCGGCGGCCTGTGCGGCTTCCTGGAGTAGGCCCGTGGCTTTGGGGAAGTTCTGCAGGCCGGCTTCGGCGGCGGCCAGGGCTTCCCGCGGGCGGGCGAGGGCGCGCAGCGCTTGGCTGGCGGCGGCGTAGGCGAGGGGTGTGGACGGGGTGAGGGCCTGCAGGCGCGTGGCGTAGGCGAGGGCTTGCGTGTGGTCTGCGCGGCGGCGGGCCAGAGCGAGGCCGGCGCGGACGTACCATTCCTGTTCGAGGTCCGGCGGGAGTAGGGCGAAGCGGGTCTCGGCTTCGGCGAAGCGGGCTTCGGCGATGAGGGATTCTAGCTCGGTGCGTTGGGTGTTTGCGGGTGGCGGAGCTTGGGTGGGGTCTGGTTGGGGCGCGGTATGCCCGGCGATCGGGTGGGTGGGGTCGAGGTCGGGTTGGGTGGGGGCCGGTTCGCGATTAGGGGCGAGGTGTGCGGCTTCCTGGGTGGGGTGTTCCTGAGCGATTGCCTCTGGGGCGGTCTCGTCTGGAGCGGCAGCGTGTGGGGTGGTCGCTCCTGGGGCGGTCGCGGCTGAGACGGTCGCGCCTGGGGCGGGCGCTTCTGGGGCGATGGCGGGTTGGGGGGTGGGTTTGGGTTTGCGGAGGCCTAGCCAGGATAACATACGGGGCACCATCGGGAACGGGACGAGGGGATCGTAGCAGGTGGGGGAGGTTGAGGCATCCTTACGCCAGGCGGTCCAGGGCGCGGTAGTACCAGGAGCCGGCGATGGTGAGGGGGAGGCGCAGGGCGCGGCCGCCTGGGAAGGGGAGGGAGGGGAG
>CAXTCL010000164.1:0-8670 GCA_964242035.1 uncultured Acetobacteraceae bacterium
TTAACTTGCTCTTCGCTCCTAGCAAACTTCTTGATCAACCCCATCCGCGAGACCCGAGCAAGCTCGCGGCCGGGGACTGGTTGCCGCCGGTCGCCACCATCGTTTCGCGCAGCATGCATGTCTCCAAGTCGGCTATCGCAGCGTCTCAGCGTTCGCTCCCTCGATAATAAGACACAATACGTCCGACTGAAAGCGCTCGGCGAGCGCGATCATAGCCGGTGAGCAGGCAGCAATCAGAGCCGCAGTCCTCCCCAGCGTACGACGGCCTCGCTTGAGCGCGGGTCGGCAGCAACGCCTTTCGTTCACCGTTAGGTCTGAAGGTGAACCCAGACCGGCGCGCGAAGTAAGATAGGGGTGGCAAAGGCTGGCCGGGTCTGGGGGGCAGCCATCAACGGCCGCGCTGCCAGGACGGTCCTGGCCAGCCCGCTATTGGTCAATCAGCCGCGGCACCGGCCTCTGCCGGCGCTACGATCGCACCCGTGACAAACAGCTTCAGCGCGGCGACCAGATGGGCCCGCTCACCCTCGGGCAGGGCCACGGCGAGCATCAGGGTGCTGGAGACGGCCTGCATGGCAACGACGGCCATCATCTCGGCCTGGCGTGGCGTGACGCCGGTGAGAAGCCGCATCAGATAGGGCCGCAGCAGCCGGGCGTTCTGCATCGTGTCCTCGATGTCCAGCGTGCGCAGATCCGGCTGCGCGTGCAGCCCGCTCCAGATCGCCGTGACGGATGGCGTGGTGAAGACGAAGCCCGCGACGTCGTCGATGATGCGCGAGACGAGGTCGGCGCGCCCGGCCACGCGCATGCCCAGCGGCAGGTGCGCCGTCAGCCGGTCCACCAGCAGGGTGCGGAGGCGGTCGAAGTTCCGCACGGACAGCTCGCGCAGGATGGAGGTCGCCGATGGATAGTAATGGTAGACCGAGGCGATCGGCAGCCCGGCGCGTCGCGCCACCTCGCGCATGCGGAGGCCATCGACCCCGGCTTCGGCGACGACCGCCTCGGCGGCGTCCAGCAGGGCCGTGCGCCGCTGGCGGCTGCGCTCCTGCTGCGGGCGGCTGCGCGCCGATGCCCGGGACCCGGCATCGCCTACCGGCACGGTTTCAGCCGAACGCGTCATAGCTCCCCCCCATTCGCTCCGGCTTGCGAACACGATCATCGCTCGGTAACTATCAGCACACAACTCGATCACCGATCGGCTTTTACGGAGCGGCACATGGATGTCTCGGCCCCTTCCGCCGCCACCGCGTTGCCGATCCCGCAACCCCGGATGCTACCAGTCGTGGGCAATCTGTTCGACGTGGATGCCGACTCGCCCACGCAGAGCATGATGCCGCTCGCCGCCCGGTACGGCGCGATCTTCAAGATCACCATCCTGGGCTACCCGATGATCTGGATCAGCTCGCAACTTTTGGTCAGCGAGGTCTGCGACGAGACGCGCTTCTCCAAGATCGTGCACAGTTCGCTGCTGGAACTGCGCAACCTGGCCGGGGACGGGCTGTTCACCGCCTTCGGGGACGAACCCAACTGGGGTCGGGCGCACCGCCTGCTGATGCCGGCGTTCGGCCCGCTGGGCGTGCGCGGCATGTTCGACCGCATGCTCGACGTCGCCGAGCAGATGCTGGTGCGCTGGGAGCGTTTCGGTGACGCCGACATCGACCTGACCGACAACACCACCCGGCTCACCCTGGACACGCTGGCGCTGTGTGCGCTCGATTACCGGTTCAACAGCTTCTACCGCGACGAGCAGCACCCGTTCGTCGCGGCGATGAACGGCTCGTTGCAGGAGGCGGCGGCACGCGAGCGGCGCCCGCCTTTCGTGTCCAGGGCGATGGTGCGCACGCGGCGGCGCTACGAGGCGGACGTGAGGACGATGCACGGACTCGCCGAACGCTTGCTCAGCGCGCGGCGAGCCGAGGCGGCGGGGCCGGTCCGCGGCGACCTGCTGGACACGCTGCTGTACGGCCGCGACCCGCTAAGCGGCGAGGGGCTGAGCGACGACAACATACGCAACCAGCTCGTCACCTTCCTGATCGCCGGGCACGAGACCACCAGCGGCCTCATCTCCTTCGCCATCTACCTGCTGATCAGCCATCCGGACGCCCTGCAGAAGGCGCGCGCCGCCGTGGACGCGGTGCTCGGCGCGGCGGCCCCGACCATCGATCACCTGCCGCGGTTGCGCTACGTCGAGCAGGTGCTGATGGAGACGCTGCGCCTGTGGCCGACCGCGCCGGCCTTTGCCGTGACGCCGCACGAGCCGACCACTATCGGCGACGGCTACGGGGTTGTCCCCGGCGACGAGATCCTGGTTCTGCTGCCGAGCCTGCACCGCGACACGGCGGTGTGGGGCGACGACGCCGAGGTGTTCCGGCCCGAACGCTTCGCGCCCGGCGTGGCGGAGAACCTGCCGCCGCATGCCTGGAAGCCGTTCGGCAACGGCCAGCGCGCCTGCATCGGCCGCGCCTTCGCCATGCAGGAGGCCCAGCTGGTGCTGGCGCTGGTGCTGCAGCGTTTCGACCTGTCGTTTGCCGACCCGTCTTACGTGCTGAAGGTGCACGAGAGCCTGACGATGAAGCCGGAGGGCCTGATGATCCGTGCGCGCAGGCGTGTGCCGGGCGCCGGGGCGCCGCACCTGGATCAGGGTAGCCGGCCGGCCGGGTCGCGGCCATTGGTCGCAGCGACACCGGAGGCGGCCGGCACACCCTTGCTGCTGCTGTATGGCGGCCATTCCGGCTCCAGCGAGGCCTTTGCCCGGATGTTGGGCCGCCAGGCGGTGCAGCATGGCTATGCGGCGGAGATCGCGCCGATGGATTCCTATGCGGGCCGCCTGCCCGCAGAGGGCGCCGTCATCGTCCTGACAGCATCCTACGAGGGCCTGCCGCCGGACAATGCCCGGCAGTTCATGGCCTGGCTGGCCGGACTCGCACCGGGCAGCCTGGAAGGCGTGTGGTTCGCGGTGTTCGGCTGCGGCAACCGGCAATGGGCCGCGACGTATCAGGCGGTTCCCACCCAGGCCGACCGGGGCTTGGCCAAGGCTGGCGGCACGCGCCTCTGCGCCAGGGGCGAAGCCGACGCGGCTGGCGACTTCGTGGGTGATTTCACCGCCTGGTCGGACGATCTGTGGGGCGCGCTGGCCACCGCACTCGGCGGGCATCCGCCAGCGCCGGCCGCCTTGGCGCTGGACGTGGAGGTGGTGGCGTCCACCCGCCACGCCCTTCTCGGTTATGCCGACCTGCAGGCCGGCACGGTCCTGGCGAACCACGAGCTTGTCTCCCAGGGCTCCGAGGTAGCGCGCTCGACCCGCCATCTGGATATCGGCCTGCCCGCCGGCATGGGCTACCAGGCGGGCGACTACCTCGCGGTGCTGCCGCGCAACGAAGCTGCCGCGGTCGGCCGCACGCTGCGCGTCCTTGGCCTGCCCGAAGACAGCATGGTGGTGGTGCGCGGCGCCACCACCCTGCCGGCGGACCGCCCGGTCAGCCTGGCCGAGATGCTGCGCGACTATTTCGAGCTGGGGCAGCCGGCCACGCGGCGGCAGGTGGCCGAACTGGCCGAAGCTGCGCGCTGCCCGCCGGACCGCGCGGCCCTGCTGGAACTCGCCGGCGCCCATGACGCACAGGTGGCCAGCAGGCGGGTCAGCCTGATCGACCTGCTCGAACGCTTCGCCAGCGCGCGGCCGGGCCTCGGCTGGGTGCTGTCCGCGCTGCCGCCGGCCAGGATACGGCAGTATTCCATCTCCTCCTCGCCCCTCTCCTCCACACCTCGCACCGCGGCGTCCGCGTGTTCGATCACCGTCGCCGTGCTGGACAGGGCCGCGCTGTCCGGTGGCGCGCGGCATCGCGGCGTGGCCTCTACCTACCTGGCGCAGCTCGCGCCTGGCGACGGCGTCACCGTGGCCGTGCGGCCCGGGCGTCCGGGCTTCGCCCTGCCGCCGTCGGCCACGCCGCTTATCATGGTGTGCGCCGGCAGCGGCATCGCGCCGCTGCGCGGCTTCCTGCAGGAACGGGCCGTGCTGCGTGCCGGCGGCGTGCAGCTGGTCCAGGCGATCCTGTATTTCGGCTGCACGCACCCGGAAATTGACTGGCTGTACCGCGACGAACTGGCCGCCTGGCAGGAGCACGGGATCGTCGAGCTGCGGATGGCGTTCTCGCGGCAGTCGGAAGAGCGGGTCTACGTCCAAGACCGGTTGTTGCAGGATCGCCACGAGCTGGCGCGGCTATTCGCGGCCGGCGCGCACTTTTTCGTATGCGGCCGTGCCGACACGATGGTGCCGGCCGTGAACGCGGCGTTCGCAGACATCCTCGCGCACGGCGCGGGCGAACACGCGCAGGCCGTGCAGGCGCTGGAAGCGACCGGGCGCTACCACGTGGACGCGTTCGCCTGACGCCAGCGCGCAACCCGCTTTCGCGCGCGGTCCGCCAGCTTTGGTAGAGCCGCGGCGGAAAAAGGGACTGCTTTCTTCGGCAAACTCCGCCAAGACCTCCGCGCGCCACCATATCGCGTGCTGCATTACCAGCAGGACCCCGGCGCCGGGACACCGATGAACCGACAGAAAAGCAGACCGAAGCCGGCGGTGGACATGCAGACCAAGACGCAGCCCATGCAGGACCGCTCACGCCTGACCTACGACGCGATATTGGAGTCGACCGCGCATCTGCTCGAGGATGTGGGCATCGAACGGTTGTCCACCAACCTGATCTGCGAACGCGCCGGGCTTACGCCGCCGGCCCTGTACCGGTATTTTCCGAACAAATACGCGCTGCTGCGCGAACTGGGCACGCGCCTGATGCAGGCGCAGGACGAGGAGGTGTTCGCCTGGATCGCGGAAGGCGGCCTGGCGGCCACGTCGATCGAAGAAGCGGTGCGCAAGAACATCGACGTGCAGGAACGGGTGAACGCGGTGACGCGCCGCCAGCCCGGCGCGCTGTGGATCCTGCGGGCTTTGCGTGCGGTTCCCGCGATGTGGGAAGTGCGGATCGCCTCGCGCATCAACGTGGTGGATCGTTTGTACGAGGGCATGCACGCGAACTACAGCAACACGTCCGAGGCGGACCTGCGGCGCGCGATACGCCTCAACCTGGAGCTGGCGTCGACGGCCACCGAAATGGTGCTGGAAGATCCGGGCGCCGATGCCGACGCGATCACCGCGGAATTCTGCTGGATGGTCGTGATGTACTACACCCGCTTCACCTGAGGCGGCCGGTCTCTGCAACCTGCAAAGCGCAATAAATGTTCTTGCTCTGATCGGTAGCGGTCGCTATCGTTCTGTACACAGGCTGCGGGGGTATGCGGATCATGGGCGGGACTTGGCCGGCGTGCCTTGTGGGTTTGTTGGCGGCCGCCGCTCCCGGCCTCGCGGCGGCGCAGACCGCGCCATCGCCGCCGGCGCAGCCTGATGCGCGCATCGAAAACGTTGTGGTGACGGCACAGAAGCGCAGCCAGCGCGTGCAGGATATTCCCATCACGATAACCGTTCTGGACTCCAAGAAGCTCGCCAAGCTGGACGTGCAGAGCAGCGACCAGCTGGCCAACTACGTGCCGGCCGTGCAGATCGCGCTACCGTCGGGGCGCGGCAACCAGCCGCTGATCAATATACGCGGTATTGGCCTGAACGATACCAACACGAACAATTCCGGCCCCAACGGCGTCTATGTGGACGAGGTCTATGAGGCGACGCCCGCGGGTCAGACCTTCCAGACGTTCGACCTCTCGCGCGTCGAGGTCCTCAAGGGCCCGCAGGGCACGCTTTACGGCCGCAACACCACGGGCGGCGCCATCGATTTCGTCACCGCCAAACCGACCGACACGTTCTCGGCTTCCGAGGACCTGCAATACGGCTCGTTCAACACGGTCACCACGCAGACAGTCGTCAACGGTCCGATCGCGCCGAAGGTCGATGGCCGGCTCGCGGTGTTCTACGACTACTCGGATGGTTTCTTCAGCGACCTGACAGACGGCAACAAGACCAACGGTAACAACGACCTGGCCTATAGGGGCGAGCTAAAGCTGGACCCCACCGACGACCTCAGCGTTTTGCTGAACTTTCACGGCGGCAACGTGCACCGCCGCCCGGACGAGTACCGGCAGACCGGCACGCTGAACGGCTTGTTCGGCAGCGAGTGCACCGACGCCATGATCGGCGCCGGACAATGCACCGACCTGCTCGGCTACAAGGCGCCGCAGGACAATTACAAAGGTTACTACAACCGCGACCAGAACCTCTACATCAACTCGATCGGCGGCTCGATGCGCGCCGACTACAAGATCGGCGACAGCACGCTGACCTCGATCACCGCGTACGAAGCCAGCCACAAGCTGCATCCCGAGGATACCGACGCGGATCCTTACGACCTCATCGAGATCGACTACGGCGTCCGCTCGACGGACATCACGCAGGAATTCCGCGTCACCGGATCGGGCGCCAACTACCATTGGCTCGCCGGCGTGTATGGGCTTGTCGAGCATTTGCAGCAGGACCAGTCGATCGCCCTGCTGACCGACATCGACCAGGTGGTGGGCCCGCTGATCGGCGATCCGTTCATCGGCAATGGCCTGGCCGAAAAAGCAAGGACGCTGAACGGGCAGTTCACCGAATCGATAGCCACGTACGGGCAGGCCGATTACGAGATCTTCCCCAAAGCCCGGCTGACGCTTGGCGGCCGCCTAACCTACGAACACAAGACGTTCGATGCGTTCTCGGCAGGCAGCTTCGAGAACAACGGCGCGTATCCGCCGCTCGCCACGCTCTATAACATCTCCGAAAACCTGGCCAACCGCGCGGCCTCCTGGCGCGTCGCCTTCGACTACAAGGTCACGCCACTCGTCCTGACCTACGCCTCCATCTCCACCGGTTTCAAAAGCGGCGGCTTCAACGGCGGCTTTTTGGCCAACGACGTGTCCGACGCGCTGGCGCAGCTGAAGCCGATCCGGCCGGAATACATCACCGCCTACGAAGTGGGCGTGAAATCCGACCTGCTGCAGAATGCGGTGCGCCTGAACGTTGCCGGTTTCTACTATAACTATCGCGACGAGCAGACATTCAACCTGATCCAGGCCCCATCCGGCGGCGGTCTGGCACTGCCGCTGACCGTGCTGACCAACGCGCCGACCGCAACCATCAAGGGCGCCGAACTGGAACTCGACGCGACGCCCCTGTCGAACCTCACGACCAGCGTCTCGGCCAGCTACGTCGATGCCCAGCTCGGCGCGTTCGAGAGCTCCGCCGGCAGCGGGCCGCCGCAGGACCTGACAGGCAAGGCGCTGCCCAACGCGCCGCGCTGGAACGTTATTCTGCAGGGCGACTACACGTACCCGCTGCCGCAGGGCGACGCGCTGGACCTGACCGGCACGGCCTCCTACCGCAGCCATCAGTTCTTTGAATCCAACAACAGCCCGCTTGCGGCACAGAACGGCTACTGGCTGCTGGATGCGCGTCTGGCCTACCAGACGCGCAACAAGCACTGGGAGCTGGCGGTGATTGGCAAAAACCTCACGAGCACGAGATACAACAATTTCGTCAACGACCTCACCAGCGGACTCGGTCTGACCGAGGGCGTTGTCGGGCCGCCACGCTACGTGGGCGGCGAACTGGTCTTCCGGTATTGAGCGACCCGGCGGTGGCCGTGCCCCAGCCGCCCGGCACGCTGACGATCAGCGCCGCCCTGGCGGTAGGCTCGGTGGCGCTGCTCATGCTCGGCCTGCAGCCGTTGCTGCTGGGCGCGCTGGCCGATGAAAGCCGGCTCACGGTCGATCAGATCGGCTACGCTGCCACGGCGGAGCTGCTGGCGCTCGGCCTGACCACCGGGCTGCTTGCCGCCCTGATGCCGCCGGTGCGGCTGCGCCTCGTCAACGGCGTCGCCTGCGTAGCCTTCGTGCTCGCCAACCTCGCTTCGATCTACAGCCAGGGCAACGCGATGGTCGCGTCACGCGCGGCGGCCGGCGTGACCGGCGGCTTCCTCGTGTGGATCGCCATCGCCGTCATTACCCGCGCAGCACGGCCGGACCGCGTCTCCGGCATCTTCCTTATCGTGCAGGCGCTGGCGCAAGGTGCGCTGGCGGGCCTGCTGCCGGTGACGCTGATGCCGCGCTACGGCGCCAATGGCGGCTTGGCCACCCTGGCCGGCTTCGGCGTGCTCGCCATAATTGCGTCCTTCCTGTTGCCCGACAGCCTCTCCCGCCTGCCGAAGGAGGAAGCCGGCAGCACCGCCTTGCCGGCCGCAGGCGTCGTCGGCCTCGCCTCGATGTTCTTCTATCTCGCCGGCATCGTCGGCCTGTGGGTATTCGTCGAACAGATCGGCACCGGCGGCAGGATCGCCGCCAGCCTGGTGGGCTTTGCCGTAGCCGCGTCGCTGGCGGCGCAGATCGCCGGCGGGCTACTCGCGACCGTCACCACCGGCCGGGTGAAGCCGGTGTTCATCCTGGCTGCGTGCTGCCTGCTCAACATCGCGCTCATCCTGGTGCTCGGCGGCACGCTCACTGCGCCGACCTACCTCGCCTGCATCATGCTGTTCGGCTTCCTGTGGATGCTGGCGATGCCGTTCCAGACCAGGCTGCTGCTAGACATCGATCCCACGCGGCGCACCGCCATGTTTCTCTCCGCGGCCCAGTTGTTCGGCAGCGCGGCAGGCCCCCTTGTCACGTCCAGTTTCGCTACGCCGTCCAGCCTGGCGGGTG
>CAXTCL010000165.1:0-8655 GCA_964242035.1 uncultured Acetobacteraceae bacterium
GGCAGGCGCCAGGAGCAAAAGTTTTTTGCTTCTTTTTTTCAAAAAAGAAGGCCTTCCTTGCCTTCCTCCGGCTTCACCCTGATCGAGGTGATAATCGCCCTGGCGATCTTCGGCTTCGTGGTCGTCGGCCTCGCGCAATCCCTGCGTTTCGGCATGACGGCGCGTGGCGTGGAGGACCGCCTGGCCGGCAATGCCGCGCAACAGGAGCGCCTGGACCGCGTGCTGCGCCGGGTGATCGAGCAGGCCTCCCCGCCCGCTTCCACGGACGACAAGCCGTTTGCCGGCGAGGAGCACAGGCTGACGCTTATGACCCTGTTGCCGGACCAGCCGCAGACCGCGGTCTCGCGTCATGCGCAGGTGGCGATCGGCGTCGATGACAGCCACCGGCTGGTGCTGCGCTGGAAGCCGCATCCGAACGCGGTGGCCATAGGTCCCGCGCCACCGATGCAGGAGATCGTTCTGGCCGAGGGGGTGGAGCGCATCGACCTGGCCTATCACGCAGGCACCGCCGAGGGCGGCAAATGGTCCAAGACATGGACCGACGGCCCGCTGCCCGTTGTGGTGCAACTGCATTTCGTGCTGCCCGCCGGCAAGCATCGCTGGCCGGACATGCAGATGCCAACCTTGCTAGACACCAATGGAAGTTTCTAAAGCTCCCGGGCCTGACAAACGGAAGGCTAGCAGTCCTTCTTTGCAAAAAAGGACCAAAAAACTCTTACTCCTGGCGCACCTGATGCAGCCGCGGCGGTTCCCGGATGTGCGCGCAGGATCGGGCAGGCGCCAGGACCAAAAGTTTTTTGCTTCTTTTTTCCAAAAAAGAAGGCCTTCCTTCCTTGCGCACCCACCAACGAGCCAAGACGAAGGCTTCGCGCTCCTGCTGGTCCTGTGGACCATGGCGCTGCTCTCCCTGCTGGCTTCCCAAGTGACCGGCGCCGGCCGCGCGGAGACGAAGCTCGCAAACGCGCTGCGCAGCGGCGCGCAACTGCAGGCGGCCGCCGATGCCGCGGCGTACGAGACCGTCTGGCACATGTTGGATGGCGGCGGGGATTACTGGACGCCTGGTGCGACCACGGCAGTGATAAACGAGCCGGCCGGCCCCGTGCGCGTGACGGTGACCGACGAGCGCGGCAAGCTGGACATCAACCAGTCTCCTGTCGCCCTGCTGTCGGCGCTGTTCTCGATCGTGGGTGCAAACCGCAGCACCGCCCAGCTCGCCGCCAACGGCATCGCGGACTGGCGGTCCCAGCAGCCGGCCGGTGCGGACACCGACACGCCGCTGATGACGAGCTACAGGTCGGACGGGCGCGTCTGGGGCCCGGCCGGCCAGGAGTTCCAGCGCCTCGACGAGCTGAAACTTGTGATCGGCATGACCCCTGCGCTCTATGACGCGAGCCGGCCGTACCTGACGCTGGCGCTCGAGCAGGGGCCTTGGGTTGCATATGCGAGCCCGGTCGTGCTGGCAGCGATCGCGCGGGCCAAGCGCGATTCGGGGCTGGCGGTCGATCCGGCCGATGCGCGCGGGCCGGTCGTGCTGCGGCTGGAGGCACGTGCGACCGGGGCGAACGGGGCGGCCTTCATCCGGCGCATGCTGTTCCGCCTGGATGGAACCCTGAGCGGCCCGGCGTGGAAATATCGGGTACTGAGCTGGGAGGACGGGTCGGCCGCCGTGTCCGGCGCGATGCGTGAATGAGCTTTGCCGGCTGTCGCGTTAGGACCTCAAAGGCTAAGCGAGAAAGGCCTTCTTTTTTGAAAAAAAGAAGCAAAAAACTTTGCTCCTTTCGCTCGTGCTGTCGGGCGGCTTTGCTTGATCTGCGCACGGAACGCCCAGCGGTTCTCCTCCGGCGGCAGCGCCACGGCAGCAGCGAGGAGATAAAAGTTTTTTGCTTCTTTTTTTTTGAAAAAGAAGGCCTTCCTTCCTTCCTTTCCCGAGGAACACGAAACTGCAAGAAGCCAGAGCCGCCCTACAAGCCGGCAAAACCACCAGCCGCGCGCTGATCGAGCAGTGCCTGGCCGCCGTGGAAGCCCCGGATGGCGAAGGCGCCCGCACCTTCACGAAGACCTACGCAGCCGAGGCCCGCGCCAGCGCAGACGCCATGGACACGCTGCGCCACGCCGGCCGGGCTCCAGGCCCATACGCCGGCATCCCTATCAGCCTGAAGGACCTGCTGGACGTAGCCGGCGAGCCCACGCCCGCCGGCTCCCGCGTCCTGGCCCAAACCGCGCCCGCCCAGGCCCACGCCCCCGTGGTGCAACGCCTCCTGGCGGCCGGCCTCGTGCCGATAGGCCGCACCAACATGACGGAATTCGCCTTCAGCGGCGTCGGCATAAACCCGCATTACGGCACGCCGCGCTCACCTTACGGACGTACGGCGGACGGGGCAGGGCGCGTTCCCGGCGGCAGCTCGTCGGGGGCCGCCGTCTCCATCTCGGACGGCATGGCGCTGGCCGCCATAGGCACGGACACCGGCGGATCCTGCCGCATCCCGGCCGCCTTCTGCGGCGTGGTCGGCTACAAGCCCACTGCTAGGCGCATCCCGCTCGCCGGCGTCACCCCGCTCTCCCCGTCGCTGGACTCTGTGGGCCCGCTCGCAGGATCGGTCGAGGACTGCGCCGTCATCGACGCCATCCTCGCCGGCATCCCCCTTCCATCGCTGCGCCGTGCCCCGCCCGCAGGCTTGCGCCTCGTCTATCCCGCCAACATCGACCCCGACACACTGGACGCGCCCACCGAACGCGCCATCGACCGCGCCCTGCAGCGCCTGGATCGCGCCGGAATCGTCGTCGTCCACAAGAGGCTGCCCAGCCTGGACATGTTGGTCGGCGCCCATGCGCGCGGCGGCTTCGCCGTGGTGGAATCCTACGCCTGGCACCGCGCGCTCCTGGCAGACCACGAAGCGCTCTACGACCCGCGGGTCGCCAGCCGCATCCTGCCCGGCGCCAAGATGGCAGCCGCCGACTACGTGGCCCTGGTCGAAGCCCGTGCCCGCGTTATCGCCGCTTTCGCAGACGACATGGCCCCGTTCGACGCGCTTGTCATGCCGACAGTGCCGATCGCGCCTCCGCTTATCACCGCGTTCGACCAGGAGGCCGATTACATACGCCTGAACGCCGCGATATTACGGCTGCCTTCGCAGATAAATTTCGTCGATGGCTGTGCGATAAGCCTGCCGTGCCACGAACCGGGCGCGCCGCCGGCCGGGCTTACGGTGGCGGCAACTTGCTTATCTGATGCTAGGCTTTTTCAGATTGCGGCTTCCTTGGAGACGATAGTACAAGGGAAGTAACACCGACTTGGCTGGATGCAGACTCAAAGCAAGCAAGTAGTCCTTTTTTGAAGAAAAGGACCAAAAACTTTTGCTCTCCCGCATTTGCAGAGTCCGTATATGTCCGGATACACCGAAGCAACTGAACCTGCGCCAGGGATCAAAAGTTTTTTGCTTCTTTTTTGCAAAAAAGAAGGCCTTTCTTGCTTGCACAAGATTCAACCTCAACACAGGCTGGTGTTACGTGCCTCTCTTCACTGCCGCCAGCACATGATCCACGGAGACACGCCAGCGCATACCATGCACAGCGCCTGACGCGATTTCCAGCCAGGGCCCAAGCGCACGCCCAACCACGCAATCGTAAGCGACGCCGCGCAAAGCTGCCAGATGGCGAAAGCACCAGTTCACGTAGGCATCCATGTGCAACTCCAGCACCTGGCACCCCGGCCGCGCAAACCCGATATTCGTCAAACCCGCCCCATGTGGCGCCACGATCAGCTCCGCACCACGGAACAGCCTGATCTGGTCGGCAAACGACAAAGTCTCCGGCCGGACAGGGACGATGCCAAGCGCAAGCAGGGCGCACACAACCTCATCCTCGCCGTCAAGCACACGCTGCGCCGTGCCGCGCCTGTCGACGTAGAAGCGCCGCGGAAACACCGCCGCTCCATCGGCAACGCCGGCGGACATCCGGTCGAAAAACGTGTTCACCACCGAATGGTAGGAGGACTGGCCGTGCACACTCCATGGGAACAGCAGCCTGTCCACCTTGAAGCTGTCAGCATCGTCCGCCGCAACCATACGCAAGGATGCAGGCAGGCCAAGCATTTCCAGCATCTCCGGCTGATGCGAGGCGCCGCGGGGAAAAAGTATCGAGCTCGCGCCCGCAAGGATTTCGCCCGGGATCATGCAGATACGCGCTGCACCCTCTATCGCGGAATGAAAGTAGTTCGTCTTGCCGCCGGCCAGAACGGTCACGTGCGTTCCGGGCATTTTCGTCTCCCGGCCTTGCCGCATCGCCAGCGTTCCTGCGCCCAGCGCATAGCGATGTGCCGCAGGATCCGTGTGCGCCAGGCTTTCGGCCACGACATCGCCACCCAGCGAAATTATCCCCGCCGAGCCGTGCACCATCGCATCATGCAGCACGAACGTTGCCGGCGCCATGCACTCGTAGAACGGCGCGCGCCAGGATGTCCCGCCAGGCTCCTCGCGCACCGGCCAGTAACTCAGGAATGCGGCGCCTGTCACCAACTCGGGCAGCGCCACCCGACCGGGCGCCATCGAGTGCAGATGATGAACACGCGCATCCGGTGACATCATGTCGCCATCACCGGCGATGTCGAGCAGGCCGCGTATCCTCAGCGCCGTCATGTCATTTGGAGCGGTTTTGCGGCTGAGTTTTGCAAGCAGGCAAGGCCTTCTTTTTTGAAAAAAAAGAAGCAAAAAACCTTTGTCTGTTCGCTGCTCAACAGCTCCGTTTTACTTGAATGCAGCCGCTCTGCATCAGCAAGCGTGCGTGGCAGGTTGCACCGAAGCGCCTCAGAGGGCGCAGGAGCAAAGGTTTTTTGCTTCTTTTTTTTAAAAAAGAAGGCCTTGCTTCCTTCCCGCCTCGAACGCGCCGTACGAACAAACTCAGCGCAGATCCGCAACAGCAGCCGACCCTACGCCAGAACTCCTGATGTCCCCCGCCACTTGGTCCGCCAGTCCGCCCAGCAGCCCGCTCAAGCTCGCGGCCAGCTCCGTAGCCCCTGGCCCGGCAGGCTGCGCGCTGAGTGCCACATGCCGCGTCGCCACCGGCTGATGCGTCGTCCCGCGCTCCACCGCCACTTCCGCCTGCAGCACCACGGCACCCGAAGCATCCGCATTGAACCGAAGCACATCCACCTCGACGCGCACGCCGGGTTCAGCGGAAATCGCGCCCGACTCCGAAAACACGCTGCTCCCGGGCAAACGCTGCGACAGATCCTCCGACAGCACTCGCCCGATCATGTCTCCCAACGGCTCCGCCCAGCGCAACTGGCCATTCACCGCTAGTTTGTAGGCGGCCGATTTCAACACGATGTCCGACCTGTCCAGATACCCCGCCAACCCGGGCCGCCGTACTTCCACACTCACCGCACCGCCGGGCAGCGCCGTGCCGGGCGCCGGGTTCAAGGTGTAGTAGGTGGGGTCAGGCGAACTGCACGCCGCCACCCCCAGCAGCAGGCACATGCACAGCGCAATCCTCATCGTTCACCCGCCTTGCCGGAGCGCCCCTGCAGCAGCGCCTCCGGATGCCTGTCCAGGAAGTCCGCCAGCAGGCGAAGGCTGCGCGCCGCATCGTTCACCTGATCCAGCACGCGGCTGACGCCACGCTGGAAGTCCGAATTGCCGCCGTACCCGCCTTCGCCCAACGCGGCGTTCGCCCGCTCCACCGCCTGCTGCAGTTCCGCGCTGATCTTCGGCAGACGCTGCAGCATCGGCCCTAGTCCCTGATCGGTGCGCCGCACCAGATGCTGCACATCCGTCAGCGTCTCGCTCAGCCGTGTCAGAGCGTTGCGCACCTCCGGCCCGCCGATCACCCGATTGGCCGAGGCCAGCGTGGCATTCAGGTTCTTTCCGATGTCCTCAAACGGGATCTTGTCCAGCTTGGTTGCGATGTCGCTCAGGCTGGCCATGATGTTGTCCACGCCGCCGCCCTGGCTTGGCATCACCAGCGCGTCTCCCTCGTGCCCCACCTCCGCATGTGTCGCACCGGGTACGTATTGCAGCGATATCTGCTTCTGGCCGGTGATGAAGCTGCTGCTCTCCAGCACCGCGCGCATCCCTTCGCCCACCAACGCTCCCGTCACATGCTCCGGATCAGCCTTGCGTGAGGCGGCGTCTTCGGCAAACACCCGCTCCGGCTGCAGATCATACGTCACCCGCACACGCATGCGTCCGTGCTCCTGGTCCAGCATCAGCTTCACATCGTTCACCGTGCCCACTTGGATGCCGAACACATCGACAGGCGATCCTTTCCCAAGCCCGCCGACCGACGTGGTGAAATAGCTCACGAACGGGATCTTCTGCACGAACCCGGCCGCATCCGCCTGGCTCTTGTCTTCGAACAGCACGAACTTTGTGTTCGCCCCTGCCGGCGGGGCAGAGCTTGTGGACGAGCCTATCTGGTGCGGCGTCTCGAACGCCACGCCGCCCGAGAGGAGAGCCTGCAAGCTCTCCAGCTCCACATGCACACCCGAGCCGCCCAGGCTCACGGAAACACCCGAGGCGTTCCAGAAATGTGTGTCCTGATGGACAAACTTGTCGAATGGCTGACGCACGAAGATGTTGACCGTGACCGGCCCAAGCCCGTCGCCCAGGTCGTAGCTCAGCACCTCGCCCACTGTTACGTCGCGGTAGAAGATCGGCGCGCCCGGCCCTAGCGACCCAAGCCGCAACGCCCGCAGCGAATAGCTCGTCCCCGGCTCGTCGGACCGCATGCCGGGCGGCTCCTCCAGCCCCACGAAGTTGCGCTCCGGATTGCCGCCAGGCAGCCCCGGATCCACCTCGATGAAGGCGCCCGACACCAGCGTCTCGAGCCCGGACAGGTCTCCGGAGGACAGACGCGGCTTCACCACCCAGAACCGCGCGTGGTCCGTCAGTATCTTCGACCCCTCCCGGTTCATCCGGACGCGAACCTTGACGGCCTTCAGGTCGTCGGTGAGCTGCACGTCCTCCACCATCCCCAGCGCCACCGCCTTGTGCGTCACCTGGGTCTGCTGCGCGCTGATGCCGCTGCCCGTCTTGAAGCTGATGGTGATCAGCGGCCCGCGGTCCGCCAGCGTGGTGATCACCAGATAGACCGCGATCGCGCCGGCCACGATCGGAATCAGCCAGATCAGTGAGAACCGACGGCGGCGGCGCAGGACCGCATCGGGCACCCTTGGCGCCGAACCGCTCACGCCACCCCCGCTTGTGCCCGGGACCCCGGTGCGCGATGTGCCTCCAAATCCTCCGCCTCCAGATCATGCCCGGCCTCGGCCGCCGCATCCCACATCAGCCGCGGATCGAAACTCGCAGCCGCAAACATCGTCAGCACCACAACCGCGGCAAACGCAATCGCGCCGATGCCCGGCAGCACGGTCGCCACAAACCCCAGACGCACCAGGGCCACCAGGATCGTCAGCATGAACACGTCGATCATCGACCACCGCCCGATGCTGTCGACAAACCGGTAGAGCCGCGTCCTGTCGCGCAGCCGCGTGACGCTGCCGTCTCCCGTCATGACCAGCATCGTGAACAGCGCCACCAGCTTGAACAGCGGGACCACGATGCTGGCCATCAGCACCAGCAAGGCCAGCGGCCACATCTGCGCCTGCGCCAGCTCGATCACACCGCCGATGATGGTGCTGGGCTGCCCCTGGCCGAACCGGATCAGCGTCAGGATCGGGTAGATGTTTGCCGGCAAGTACAGACACACGGCCGCCCCGGCCATCGCCCAGCACCGGTTCAGACTATACGGCTTGCGACGCTGCAGCCGGCTGCGGCACCGCGGGCACCGGCTCCTCTCGCGCGCCTGCACCACCAGGTGGCAGCAATCGCACCCGATATACCCATGTTGCGGCTGCGGCGGCACCTGCGCCGTCATCCCCTTTGCCTCGAACGCCTCCCACACATCCTCGTGGTCCAGCTCCACGTCGGCCGCCACCATGCACAGCATCACGCCACCCAGCGCATACAGCGCCGGCCCCACCTCCACCGTCGCGATCGCCTGCAGCCGGGTGTAGGCCACGAACGCGCCCAGCAGGAACACCTCCACCATCGACCACGGCCGCAGGCTCGCCACCCAGGAGAACAGACGCGGCAGGACCTTCGGCGGATTGGGCATGCGCAACCCCAGCAGAACCGTCAGGATCAGCAGCAGCTGCACGAACGGCACCGCCACCAGCGTGATCAGCACCACCAGGCTGATCTCCCACATGTTGTGGTCTTCCAGTTGCGCCGGCCCGGTGAATATCGTCGCCTGATAGGTCCGCCCCACACTGCGCAGATCCAAGAACGGCAACTGCGTTGCCAGCACCAGCAGCAGGAACGCGCTGATGTAGCACCACATCGCCCGGTTCAGGCTGTCCCGATGCGCCTTGCGCAGGTTGGACCCGCAGCGCCGGCAATGCGCCACATCCCCCTCTGCCAGCGGTGCCACCGTCTGGAACAGCCCGCAGTCCTGGCACTCGCGCAGGATAGACTCGGAAATCACCTCTCCGGCCGGCGCAGCATCATCACAATGGAACGTCATTCAGGCTCCGAAACGCCTTTCCCGCCAGGATGTTGCCACGGGCTGCGGACAATGCGCGTTTGGGGCGAGTGCGCCAAGGGAGGCAAGGCAAGGCCAAGGGCTCTGCCCCTGGACCCCGCTGGGGCCAGTCGGCCC
>CAXTCL010000166.1:0-8636 GCA_964242035.1 uncultured Acetobacteraceae bacterium
GCATCGACTGGAAGCAATCCGCCAAGTCCGACCGCACCTACGTCCGCGACATGGAATGGGAGGCCGCGCAGACCGTGTGCCTGTGGCGCGACGCCTCACCCAGCATGGCCTGGCGCTCCGGCCGTGCCCTGCCGGAAAAGCGGGAACGTGCCGACCTCCTGCTGCTGGCGCTCGCCAGCCTGCTGTTCCGCGCCGGCGAGCAGGTCCGGCTGATAGGCGTCGAAGGCCGCGTCTTCGCCGGCCGCCACGCCCTGGACGGCGTCGAACGCGCGCTGCCGGCCGGCGCCGCCGGCGTGCCGCCGCCTGCCGCCCTGCCGCGCCACGCCGCCGCCGTGCTGCTCGGGGACTTCCTGGGCCCGCTCGAGGAGATCGGCACCGCCGTCCGCCGCCTGGCCGAAGTCCCCGTGCGCGGCCATTTGGTGATGGTGCTCGATCCCGCCGAGCTGGCGTTGCCCTATGACGGTCGCGTGCGTTTTCACGGCCTGGAAGGCGAGGCGGACGCGGTGATCCCCCGCGTGGAAGGCGTGCGCGACGCTTATGCCACCGCCCTGGCCCGCCAGCAGGACGGGCTGCGCGCCATCTGCGAGGCCGCCGGCTTCGGCTTCGCCGTGCACCGTACGGACCACCCGCCGGAAGCAGCGCTGCTGGCGCTCTGGCTGGCCCTGAGCGCCACCAGCCACGCCGCCTCCGGCCACGTGGCCGCGCTGTGATCTTCGCCGAACCCTGGGTGCTGGCCGCGCTGATCCTGCTGCCCGTGCTGTGGTGGCTGCTGCGCGCCACCCCGCCGGCGCCGCGTGCGCAAACCTTCCCGGCGATCCGCCTGCTCGCCGGCCTGCGCCCGAAGGAGGAGACCCCGGCCCGCACGCCCTGGTGGCTGCTCGCCCTCCGCCTGGCCGCGTGCGCGCTGGTCATCGTCGGGCTTGCGCAACCGGTGCTGACGGGTGCCGGCCTGGTCGTAGGCGGCGGCGGGACGGCGCTGCTGGTGATCGATGACGGCTGGTCGTCCGGCGCGGACTTCGCCCAGCGCGTGACCGCGTCCGACGCGATCCTGGACAGGCTGGCGCGGGCAGGGCGCCAGGTGAGCCTGCTGACCACCGCACCAGGCCCGGACGGCCGCCTTGCGCCAGCCAGCGCCGCCATGCCCGCAACCATCCTGCGCCAGACCCTCGACGCGCTGCGCCCGAAGCCGTGGCCTTCCGACAGGGCAAAGGCGGCTGGCTCAGTCGCGGGCAGCGGCCCGGTTTTCTACGTGTCGGACGGGGTGGCCTCGCCCGCGGACGCCACCTTCGCCCGCGCTCTCTCCGCCCGTGGCCGGGTGACCGAGCTGACCGGCGACGCCCCCGCGCGCCTGCTGCAGGCAGACCTCGCACCGGAGCGGCTGATGGCCCGCCTCCGCCAGACGCCCTGGCCCGGCGCGCGCCAAGAGGCGGTCCTGGCCGAGACGAATGACGGCCGCGTGCTGTCACGCACAGCGCTCAGCGTGCCGGCGGGTGCCGCCACGGCGGAGGCGGTGATCAACCTGCCACCCGAATTGCGCAACCAGCTCGGCGCGCTGCGTCTGGCCGGCGCCCCTGGCGCCGGATCCGTGGCGTTGCTGGACGAGGCGGCGCGCCGGCGGCCGGTGGGCCTGGTCAACGGCGGCACCGGGACGGACACGCCCCTGCTCGGCGACCAATACTATCTCGAACGCGCACTGGGTCCCGCGACTGAACTGCGCCGCGGCACCGTCGCCAGCCTGCTGACGCGCAAGCTCTCGATGCTGGTGCTGACCGGCAGCTCGCTCTCGCCGGAGGACAGCGCGGCCGTCGCCGCCTGGGTGAAGCAGGGCGGGCTGCTGCTGCGCTTCGCCTCCGCCGGGCTGGCACCAGCCCCCGACGCCACGCCCGCCGAAGATGCGCCAGCCGCCGACCCGCTGCTGCCCGGCCGTCTGCTGCCCGGCGACAGGCAACTCGGCGGTGCGATGTCCTGGAGCCAGCCCGCGCATCTCGCCGCCTTCCCCCAGGGCTCCCCCTTCGCCGGCCTGCGCGTGCCGGCCGAGGTGACGGTCAACCGGCAGGTGCTGGCCGACCCGTCGGCGCAGCCCGCACCCGCCACCTGGGCGTCGCTGGCGGACGGCACGCCGCTGGTCACCGCCGCCCATCTCGGCGCCGGCGAAGTGGTGCTGTTCCACGCGACCGCCAACGCCGACTGGTCCAACCTGCCGCTCTCCGGCCTGTTCCTGGACATGCTGAGCCGCCTGGTGGCGCGCTCCGCCGGCGTTGCGGTGGCCGACGATTCCCGCCTGCTGGCGCCCGCGCTGAGTCTGGACGGCGATGGTGTGCTGGGCCAGCCACCAGAAGCCGCCCGCAGCGTGAGCGCGCGCGACATCGGCCACGTGGTGCCATCTCCCATACATCCGCCCGGCTTCTACGGCCCGGAGCGCGACCGGCACGCGCTGAACCTGGGCGCCTCGCCGCTGGAGCTGGCAGCGATGGCGCCGATCGCCGGCGCCGCACGCATGTCCCTGGCCGCCGCCCCACGCACCCGGCCGGTGGGGCCATGGCTGATCGCGCTGGCCGTGCTGCTGCTGTGTGCCGATATGCTGCTGACGCTGCGGTTGCGCGGGTTGCTGGACGGCGTGGCAGCACGGCTCTGGCGTCGCGCCGGCGCCGCACTGGTGCTGGCGGCAGCTCTCAGCGCCAGCAGCGCGGCACGGGCGGCGGAGAATCCGGCTTTGGCCACGCATCTGGCCTACGTGGTCACCGGCGACGCCCAGGTGGACGCCACCTCGCGCGCCGGGCTGGCCGGTCTGTCGGACTACGTGAACACCCGCACGGCGGCGGTGCTGGCCGACCCCGTCGGCGTGGTGCCAGGCCGTGACGACCTTGGCTACTTCCCGCTGCTATACTTCCCCGTCACCGCGCAGACCGACGGCTCGCCCAAGGCCGTGGCCGCGCTGAACGACTACATGCACCATGGCGGCATCGTCGCCATCGACCTGCAAGGCGGACGCGCGGAGCCGGCCCGCTCCGGCGCCGGCGCCGCACCCGACGCCGCGGCCGCCCTGCGCCGCATTGGCCGCGGGCTGGACATCCCGCGCCTGACCCCGCTGACCTCGGCCCACGTGCTGGCCCGCGCATTCTACCTGCTGTCCGACTTCCCCGGCCGCTTCGACGGCGACACCGTCTGGGTGCAGCAGGACCAGGACCGCAGCAACGACAGCGTGAGCCCGGTGATCGTGGGCTCCAACGACTGGGCCGCCGCCTGGGCGCAAGACGACGACGGCAACCCGCTGTTTGCGACTGTGCCCGGGGGCGCGCGGCAGCGCACGCTGGCGTTCCGCTTTGGGGTGAACCTGGTGATGTACGCGCTGACCGGGAACTATAAGGGCGACCAGGTGCACGTTCCGGCGATTTTGGAGCGGCTGGGGCAGTGACAGGAAGCAAGGCCTTCTTTTTTGAAAAAAAGAAGCAAAAAACTTTTACTACCCCGCCTGCACCACGGCTCGCGCCGGTCCTGCTGGCGCGCACACTTGCGGCGTCGGGGGAGCAAAAGTTTTTTGCTTCTTTTTTGCAAAAAAGAAGGCCTTCCTTTTGACCCAAGCCATCAGCGCCCTACGCTTCGCCCCAGCGCTCCCGCTCTGGCTCCTGGCGCTACTGGCATGCGCGTGCGTGATAGCCGGAGGCGCCGGCCACTGGCGCCGCGCGCGTGGCGCCTGGTGGCGCAGCGCCGCGTTTGCCGTGCTGCTCGCCTGGCTCGCCGGCCCCACGCTTGTCCAGGAGACACGGCAGCGCCTGTCGGACATTGCCCTGCTCGTCACCGACGGCTCCGCCTCCATGCAGGTCGGCGACCGGACCGCGCTGGCCGCCAAGGCCGCCGCCTCGCTCACCGCGCAGGCGGCGCGGCTGCCCGGGCTCGAGTTGCGCCATGTGAGCGTGCCGGAGTCCGGCCATGACGGCACGCTGCTCTGGGCCGGGGTGCGCCAGGCGCTGGCCGACATCCCCGCCGACCGGCTCGCAGGTATCGTGGCCATCACCGACGGCCAGATACACGACCTGCCCGCCGACCCTGCCGCGATCCCCGCGCCGCTGAACGTGCTGATCCCCGCCGCCGGCGAGGAATGGGACAGGCGCGTGCGGGTGATCGAGGCGCCGGGCTACGGCATCGTCGGCCGCACGCTGATGCTGCGCGTGGCCGTCGAGGACCTCGGGCCGCCAGGCAGCGCGCCGCCCGGCCCGGCGACGCTGAGCGTGCAGGTGGACGGTCAGCCGCCGGACCACATCCAGGTCACGCCAGGCGAGGTGCAGAGTGTGCCGGTGGACATCACCCGCGAGGGCCGGATGCTGGTGAAGCTCTCTACTGATGCCGTGCCGGGCGAGGCCTCGCCGCTGAACAACCAGGCGGTGGTGGAGATAAACGGCGTGCGCGACAGGCTGCGCGTGCTGCTGGTCAGCGGCGAGCCGAACCAGGGCGAGCGCACCTGGCGCCGCCTGCTGAAATCCGACCCGGCCGTGGACCTGGTGCACTTCACCATCCTGCGCCCGCCGGAGAAGGACGACACCACGCCGCTGAACGAGCTGGCGCTGATCGCCTTTCCCACCCGCGAGCTGTTCCAGGACAAGCTGTCCGGCTTCGACCTGATCATCCTGGACCGCTTCACCGACCGCGGAATCCTGCCGCACATCTATCTGCGCAACATCGCCGACTACGTGCGCCACGGCGGCGCGCTGCTTCTGGTCGCCGGCCCGGAGTTCGCAGGTGGGCGCAGCCTGGACCAGACGCCGCTGGGTGACGTGCTGCCCGCCCACGCTCCCCAAGGCACCGATAACCGCGACGACAGGCGCGACGGCCAGAGCCTGGGCCAGGATCAGGGCAGCGCGGGCCTGCTGACAGGCGCGTTCACCCCGCTGGTGACCGAGCTGGGCACCCGCCATCCGGTGACGGAAGGCCTGGCCGCCGACCCGAACGCCCCCGGCTGGGGGCCATGGTACCGCGCCATCCAGCCGGAGGACGTCTCCGGCCAGGTGCTGATGACCGGCCCCAACAAGGCGCCGCTGCTGATCCTGAGCCACGTGGAGCAGGGCCGCGTCGCCATGCTAATGAGCGACCAGATCTGGCTGTGGTCGCGCGGCCAGTCCTCCTCGCCAAATGGCGGCGGCGGTCCGCAGGCGGAGCTGCTGCGCCGTGCCGCGCATTGGCTGATGAAGGAGCCGGACCTGGATGAGGAGCGCCTGACGGCGCGCATACAGGCCGGCCGCCTGCAGGTGGAGCGCCAGTCTGTCTCCGGCAGCGCCGCCGGCACGGTGACGGTCACCCCGCCCGAGGGTGCCAAGCGCAGCCTGGTGCTCGCACCCGCAGGCGCCGGCCGGGCGGTGGCCAGCCTGGACGCGGCCGCCCCCGGCGTGTGGCAGGTGAGCGATGGCACCCGCCTGGCCTACGCCGCCGTGGGCCTCGACAACCCGCTGGAATATGCCGATCTACGCGCGACGGCGGACCATGTGCGCAAGCTCGCGGCCACCACCGGCGGCGGCGTGTCCTGGCTGGGACGCGGTGTGCCGGAGCTGCGGCGCGTGGGTGCCACGGATCTGGCGTCGGGTGCGGGTTGGATCGGGCTGCGGCATCGGGACGCGCATCTGGTCACTGGGGTGGACTCGGTGCCGCTTCTGCCGGCCTGGGCGGCTTTGCCCCTGCTGCTGGGGCTGGTCGTGGCGGCCTGGCGGCGGGAGGCGCAGTAGGCAAGGAAGCAAGCAATCCTTTTTTGAAAAAGGACCAAAAACTTTTGACTCCCCGCATTTGCGGCGGGCGCGTCTTTCTGGACACGGGGGGCGGCGGGATGCCTGTTCAAAGCGAAAAGCAGTGGCTGCTTCCTTAGCTTTCGGAACTTTGCTGTGCTAGACGGTGGGTCATGAAGCGCCCCCTCCTTGCCCTCCTCCTCTGCGCCGCAGCACTCCCCGCCTATGCCCAGATCGGCCCGTCGGTCGGCGGCGCCGGCAGCGCTTACGGCGGCGCGGGCGGTAGCTCCTACGGCGGCGGTGGCTCCGGCCTGCCGAGCCGTAGCCGTAACCAGGACGACGACTCCTCCAGGAAGGGCGAAGAAAAGCCGGTGGCGCCGCCGCCCGCCATTCCCGGCGCGCAGCCGGATGCGGACGCAGCCGTGATCCCGGCCGACAAGGTGGCCGCCGAGATGAGCCCGAACGAAGCGCTGTTCGACGCCATCAACCGCGGCGACCTGGGTGCCGCCAAGGATGCGGTCAACCGCGGCGCGCAGCTGGACGCACACAACGTGCTGGGCCAGACCCCGACGGACGCCGCCATCGACCTCAGCCGCAACGACATCACCTTCCTTCTGCTCTCGCTCCGCGGCGCCGTGAGCAGCAGCAAGCTTGTGCAGACTGCCTCTGCCGCCGGCACAAAGCCCGGCAAGTCTGGAAAGGCGACCCGCGCTGCCGCCCAGCACGCCGCCCCCGTGCACGTCGCCGTCACCGATCGCGGCACGCCAAACCCGGCGGTAGGTTTCACCGGGTTCTAACGGCCCGTTGCGGAACAGCATCGGCCCCAGCTTGCCGTGTGAGAATGCGCCGAAGCGCCGCACCAGCGCAGGAACAAAAGTTTTTTGCTTCTTTTTTTCAAAAAAGAAGGCCTTCCTTGCCTTAGCCAATCAACCGCCATCCCCAAATCCGCGTCCACAAACGCCAAAGGACGCCAGATGGCCGACAGCACAGACGAGATCTTCATGCGACGCGCTATCGCCCTGGCCCGCGAGGGACTGGCCACGCCGGGCGGCTCGCCTATCGGCTGCGTGATCGTGCTGGACGGCCGCATCATCGGCGAGGGCCACAACGAGACCGAGGGGCAGCACGACCCGACCGCGCATGGCGAGGTGGTGGCGATGCGCCGCGCCGGTGTGGCGATCAGCAACTGGGAGCTCCGCGGCGCCACGCTCTACAGCACGCTGCAGCCTTGCGGCATGTGCACCATGGCCTCGATCTGGGCGAAGATCGGCCGAATCGTGTACGGCGCCGGCCGCGACGACGTGCATGAGATGTATTTCGAAGATCGGCATTTCGACACAGACGACTTCATACGTGACGCATACCGCAAGGACATCAGCATCGAGGGCGGCTTGCTGGCCAAAGAATGCGCCGAGCTGTATTTCAAGCCGGGGCAGGAGCTGAAGTTTGAGGAGCAGGCTAACCTTTAGGCAAGGCAAGTAGTCCTTTTTTGAAAAAAAGGACCAAAAAACTTTTACTACCGCGCATCTGCACCAGCCAAATGCTTCCGGTGAGCGCGAGCGTTGCAGCGTCGGAGGAGCAAAAGTTTTTTGCTTCTTTTTATCAAAAAAGAAGGCCTTGCTTCCTTCCATGCCAGATCTCTGGGACGCAACAACCAGCTACGTCCGCGCAATGCTGAAAGACGTGCAGACCGAAGCCCAGGTCGGTCTGCACCCCTGGGAGCGCCATCCCGAGCGCCCGACAAGGCTGGTCGTCTGCGTGGAGATGTTCGCCCACGGCGCCGTCTTCCTGGATTACGACCCGGTGCGCGCGGCCATACGCGCCTGGCCAGGCCGGCCGCACACGGATTTGCTGGAGACGCTGGCCGAGGAGATCGTGTCGGTGTGTTTCGCCAATCCGCTTGTGGAGGCCTGCCGTGTGTCGGTGATGAAGCCGGACATCTTTAACGAGGCAGGTGCGGCGGGTATCGAGTTCTATCGCCTGCGCCCGGCGTGAGGCGTGTTCTCGTCACCGGCGGTGCCCGGCGGATAGGTGCGGCCATTTCGGAGGGCTTGGCCGCCGATGGATGGCACGTCGTCATCCACTGCAACGCCTCGCTCGAGGACGCTGAGGCGCTGGCCGATCGTGTGACGGCGTCAGGCGGATCATGCAGCGTGGTCCAGGCGGATCTGGCCGATCGGGACGCGGTAGCCGGGCTGATCGGCTGCGCGGGCGCGCTGGACGCGCTGGTCAACAACGCCAGCAGCTTTCGTTACGACACGCTGGAGACGATGGACACGGCCTCCTGGGATGCGCATCTCGGGCCGAACCTTGAGGCGCCGGTGTTCCTGGCGAAGGCGTTCGCCGCGTCGCGCGCCGGGCGGCCTGGCTGCGTGATCAACATGCTGGACCACAAGGTGACGGCGCTGAACCCGGATTTCTTCAGCTACACCATAGCGAAGGTGGCGATGGCCGGCGCCACGCGCCTGCTGGCGCAGGCATTGGGCGGCACGGGTGTCACGGTGAACGGGGTGGCGCCGGGGATCACGCTGCTCAGCGGCAAGCAGACGCAGGTGGGGTTCGAGCGTGCGTGGTCGGCGCCGCCGCTTGGGCGGAGCAGCACGAAGGAGGAGCTGGTAGCGGCGTGCCGGTTCATTTTGGCCACGCCCAGCTTAAACGGGCAGATACTTGTCCTGGACGGGGGAGAGTCGCTGCTGGGGCGTCAGCGGGATGTGGCGTTCGACGGCGCAGACAGGAAGCGAGACTGTTTCTAGAAAGGCTTTCGTCCCTGAACCGTGGAATTAGCCTCACCGTCTCCGAAGGTGACCGTTCCGAGGTAGGCAAGGCCTTCTTTTTTGAAAAAAAGAAGCAAAAAACTTTTGACTCCGCTGTCGCGGACCTTTCAGCAGCCGCCGACAGGGAGCAAAAGTTTTTTGGTCCTTTTTT
>CAXTCL010000167.1:0-8355 GCA_964242035.1 uncultured Acetobacteraceae bacterium
GACAGGGACCAAAAGTCTTTTGCTTCTTTTCTTCAGAAAAGAAGGCCTTCCTTCCTTCGTCCATCCAAGGCAGGGTGCAGTGACATGGCTGAAACCCTACTGGACGTAAAAGGCCTGAACTGCCCGCTGCCCGTGCTGCGGGCCAACCGTGTGCTGCGCAGCCTGGCGCCAGGCGAGAAGCTGCGCGTGCTGGCCACGGATCGCGCTTCGATCGCCGATTTCCGCTCCTACTGCCGCGAGACGGGGCACGATCTGCTGGCGTTCAGCGACGAGGTGGGCACGCTGAGCTTCACCATACGAAGGCGGCCATTCAGGCCCGACGAGCTGCCGGACGCGGAGCCTGGCGCATGAGGCGTGTGGCGCTGTTCAGCCACCAGGCCTGCCTGGCGCACGATCCCGGCGCCGGCCATGCGGAATGCCCGGACCGGTTGCGTGCGGTGCTGCGTGCGCTGGAGCACCGCGATTTCGACACCCTGCTGCGCGAGCAGGCGCCGCTTGCGACGCGCGAACAGCTTTGCCTGGCACACCCGGCCGCGTATGTGGACGCCCTGTTGGCGTTGCACCCGCAGGCAGGCGAGCTGCTTTGCCTGGACGCGGACACTTTCGTGGGCCCGGGGATTGTCGAAGCGGCGCGCCATGCGGCAGGCGGCGCGGTGGCGGTCGTCGATGCCGTCATGGAGGGTTGGGCGGATACCGCCTTTGCCGCCGTGCGCCCGCCCGGCCACCACGCCGAGGCGCGTCAGGCGATGGGCTTCTGCCTGTTCAACAGCGTGGCGGTGGCCGCCCACCACGCCAGGGCGCGCTGGGGTTTGCGCCGCATCGCCGTGGTGGATTTCGACGTGCATCACGGCAACGGCACGCAGCACATGTTCGAGTCTGACAAGGACCTGTTCTACGCCAGCAGCCACCAGATGCCGTGCTATCCCGGCACCGGGGCCGCCCGGGAGACGGGGGTGGGCAACATCGTCAACCTGCCGCTGGCGCCTGGGTCAGGCAGTGCGGCGTTCCGCGCGGCCTGGACGGAACACGGGCTACCGGCTTTGCGGGATTGGGCGCCGGAGCTGCTGATCATCTCGGCCGGTTTCGACGCGCATCTGGCGGATCCGCTGGCGCAACTGGAGCTGGAGACGGCGGATTTCGGCTGGATCACGGACGAGCTGCTGGCGTGCGCGCCGCGTGTCGTCTCGGTTCTGGAGGGGGGGTATGATCTAGAGGCGCTGGCGGCTTCTGCGGCGTTGCATGTTCGGCGGTTGCTGGCGGGGTAAGGAAGCAAGGCCTTCTTTTCTGAAGAAAAGAAGCAAAAGACTTTTGACTCCGCTGTCGCGTGCCTGTCCGGAGAGTCCGCGACAGCGGAGTCAAAAGCTTTTTTGTTCTTTTTTTCAAAAAAGAACTGCTTGCTTGCTTCTCTTGCAAACGTGTCAACGCCTGCCGAATTAGTGTGGCGGTCAAGGCGCCAATTAGGGCCTTGGCCGTATCGTCTCGCTCATCCAAGAGGAGGCCCACACCGTGAGTTCCAGACTTTTCACCTCGCCGCTGTTCCTCGGCTTCGATCATCTGGAGCAGATGATGGAGCGCGCGGCTAAGACGTCCTCGGATGGCTACCCGCCCTACAACATCGAGCAGACCGGCCCGAGCGCGTTGCGCATAACGCTGGCCGTGGCGGGTTTCACGATGGACGACCTGCAGATTACCCAGGAAGACAACCAGCTGGTGATACGCGGCCGCCAGGCCGACGATGCGCAGGGACGCGTGTTCCTGCACCGCGGCATTGCCGCACGGCAGTTCCAGCGCGCCTTTGTGCTGGCCGAGGGCATCGAGGTCGGTGGCGCGTGGCTCGATAACGGGCTGCTGCACATCGAGCTGTCGCGTCCGCAGCCGGAGACGAAGGTGCGCCACATCGAGATCGCCAAGCCGGAGCGCATGCGGGCGAACAAGATCGTGGACGGCGAAGGCTGACGCCAGACACTCGGCGCAATACTTGCTTATCTTTTCCTTATCCGCTTCCGCGTATGTTTGCGGAACGGTCCCGGCTCGCGCGCCGCCGATCATCGGCCGGAGCGGAGGCTGGTTTCGGAGTTGCAGATCATGAATACCGACATCGACGACGACACAATCGAGACCGCGACCCAGGCGATGAGCGCGTTCGACATACGGCTCATGACGGTCGAGCAGCTTGCCGCGTTGGGTGTCTCGCACCTGGCCTACGTGAAGCCAGTTCTGGTGAACGGCACCCGGGCCTTTGCGATACACGGCGCGGACGGCACGCCGATGGCGGTGGCCGGCGCAGAGGATTTGGCGTTCGCGGCGATCCGCCAGCATGAGATGGTGCCGGCGCTGGTGCACTAGGGGCGGCAATGCTCCTCCAGGCGCGAAGGAGCGCCTGGTGTTCACGGTCCACCCTGCGCGCGTGCTGGATAACCCTCTTTCGAAGCGCCAGAGGCGGATACGGCATTGCGACGCGGCGTTGACCGCGCGTAGTTATTGCGCATGCCGCCTGGAGCGTTTCTCGTGCCGATCAGACCCGCCGGGATCGACGCCAATACCTGCATAAGCTTGTGGTCGCCGGAGCTGCTGAAACGTCGGACGTGGCGGACGAGACTTGGGCGCGTCTGGCCTGCCGAAATAAGGCTGCTGCTTGCTCTTGTCTGATCGGTCCGGTCTGCTGTCGGGTCGTAGCTTCAGGCAGCGCGACGCTTTTCTGATCCTCTTGCTGTCCTGTTGCCTTCTGGCTTTCCTGATCCGGCTGATCGCCTACGCGCTCATGCCCGGTCCGTTGATCGCGGATGAGAGCTTCCAGTATCTCGAGCAGGCACACCGGCTGGTGTATGGGACAGGCCTTGTGCCGTGGGAGTATGTCCTAGGTGTCCGGTCCTGGCTGCTGCCGGGGTTGCTCTCCCCCGCCTTCGCCTTGGGCCGACTCTTTGACGCCGGGCCGAACCTGGCGCTGTGGCTCATTGCCATTGCATTGTCGCTGCTATCGTTGCCGACGGTCGCATGTGCCGCGCTTTGGGGGCGGCGTGGCGGCGGCCTGGCCGCTTCCGCCGCAAGCGGGTCTGCGGTCGCCTGCTGGTTCGAGATCGCAGCCTTTGCCCCGCATGCCCTCGCAGATACGGTCGCCACCAGCCTGCTCGTGCCGGGCCTGTATCTTTCGAGCGTGGGACGGGCATTGCCCCAGCCACGGTGGCGCCTGGCGGGCGGATTGCTGCTGGGTGGCGCGCTTGTCATCAGGCTGCAGCTCGCGCCCGTGATCGTGGCAGCTTCTTGCTGGTGCGCCTGGCGCGGCGGCTTGCGGCAGGTGTTGATCGGCCTGGCGGTACCCGTACTGCTCCTGGGGGCTGTCGATTGGATAACCTGGTCCTACCCGTTCCAGTCGGTGATTCGCTATTTCTGGGTGAACCTCGCGCTGGGCGGTGCGGACAGCTACGGTGTGCAGGCGTGGTACGCGTATTTCGGCTTCAAGCTCGTGTTCTGGGGTGCACTGGCGCTGCCGATCGTCTTCATGACGGTTGCAGGCGCCACCAGGTTGCCCGGTGTCGCGCTCTGCACGGCGACGGTGGCCCTGCCGTTCTTCATCCTGTCGCACAAAGAAGATCGTTTTCTGTATCCCGCGTTGCCGCTGCTTTTCACGCTGGCGGGAACAGGGAGTGCCATGCTGGTGGATGCGGTCGCGAATCGCATCGGATGGCAACGGCGGCGGTGGCTGGGCGGCCTTGTCCTGTGGCCGGTAATTTCGCTCGTTGGCGTGCAAAATGCACCGATCTGGCGCTACCTGTATCAGTATCGGGCTATCAACTCGGCGGTGGCTGCCGTCAACAGGGCGCCTGATACGTGCGGGATCGCCATGCATCCGCAGGAACCCTGGGCGCGCACGCCGGGCTATGCCTCTTTTTCATCGCACCTGAAGGTATTCGGGTTCACTGATGGCGATCCGATCGGGCGCACCGGCGCCTTCAACTACGTCATCGACAGTTCAGGCGGCAGCGTCCTGGCCGAAGCCGGTTTTTCCGTGGCGCGTTGCTGGGACGAGCCCACGCAGCCGGATTGGCCCGACCGATGGATCGCGCATGCCTGCCTGTGGCACCGGAAAGGCGGCTGCGACGCCGCAGCGGCGCAACCGCTTCGGCCGCCGATGCCCGTGTTTCTCGGGCGTGCTCGCCGGGACAAAGACGGCAAGTTGTGACGCAGCCGGCCGAGCTGTGCGTGGTCGTGCCCTGCTACAACGAGCGCGGCAATGTGGCACCCATGGTAGCCAAGCTCGACGCCGCACTGGGCGGCCTGGCGTGGGAGGTGGTGTTCGTCGATGACGATAGCCCGGACGGGACGGCCGATGCGGTGCGCCTGCTGGCGGCCGGCGACACGCGCATACGCTGCATACGGCGTATCGGACGCCGCGGACTGGCCAGCGCGGTGATCGAGGGCGCGCTCGCCAGTTCCGCGCCGATGGTGGCGGTGATCGACGGCGACCTCCAGCATGACGAGACGGCGCTGCCCGGCATGCTGGCGAGGCTGCGGAATGGTGGTGCGGACGTGGTGGTGGCGAGCCGCTTCGCAGCGGGTGGCGATGCGGACGGGCTGTCCAGCAGGCGCCGGCTGGCGCTCTCCAACCTGGCGATACGGCTGGCGACGTTTATGCTCGGCACCAGGCTGACCGACCCGATGAGCGGCTATTTCATGATGCCGCGCCCGCTGTTCGAGCGCATCGCGCCGCGCCTGACGGGGCAGGGGTTCAAGATATTGCTGGACCTACTGCTGTCCTCGCCGGCGCGGCTGCGCGTGGCGGAGGTGGGCGTGCATTTTCGGCCGCGCACCGCGGGCGAGAGCAAGCTCAGCCCGCTCGTGCTGCTGCAGTTTGCCGCATTGCTGGTGGACAAGGCGCTGGGCGGGCTGGTGCCGTTGCGCTTTCTGTCGTTCGCGCTCGTCGGCGCATTCGGCGTGCTGGTGCACCTCGCGGTGCTTTGGACGCTGGGCCGCGCGGGCGCCGGATTCCTGGCCGCGCAAACGGTGGCCACGCTGGTGGCGATGGTGGCCAATTTCCAGCTCAACAACGTGATTACGTACAGGGACCAGCGGCTGCGTGGCGGCCGGCTTTGGCGTGGGCTGGGGTTGTTCATGCTGGTATGCGCGATCGGGGCTGCGGCCAATATCGGCATCGCGAACGCGCTGTATGCCGGCGGGCAGGCCGGGCGCACGCCGGCTGGTGCGCTGGGAGCGGTGATCGGCGTGGTGTGGAATTACGCGATGTCCGCTACGGTTGTTTGGGGGCGGCCGGCGCGGTGGCGGCGGTAAGAAGGAAGACCTTCTTTTTTGAAAAAAAGAAGCAAAAAACTTTTGTCCGTGCGCAGTTCATGCAGTCGTGTTTGTACTTTAACCTGCGCGTTTGCTGAAGCAGGCGCGGGGACAAAAGTTTTTTGCTTTTTTTTTTTCAAAAAAGAAGGCCTTCCTTTCTTCCTACGGAGCACTTCATGAATATCGAAAAGGTAGTTGCCATCGTAACCGGAGGCGCATCCGGCCTAGGCGCGGCCACCGCCCGCAAACTGGCCGAACGCGGTGCGCGTGTGGCGATTTTCGACTTCAATGCGCCAGCCGGGGAGGCGCTGGCAAGCGAGCTGGGTGGCGTGTTCTGCCGTGTGGACGTGACGTCGGATGAGGACGTGCAGGCCGGGTTTGCCAGGTCACGCGCGGCGCTGGGGCAGGAGCGGGTGCTGGTGAATTGTGCCGGCACGGGTGTGGCGATCAAGACGGCGTCGCGCGACAAGAAGACTGGCGAGATCAAGGCTTTTGCGGCTGCCGATTTCAATCGGATCATCCAGATCAACCTGGTCGGCACGTTCCGGTGCGTGGCGTTGTCGGCGGCGGGGATGATGGCGTTGGAGGCCGGCGCGGATGGCGAGCGCGGGGTGATCGTGAACACGGCTTCCGTGGCGGCGGAGGACGGGCAGATCGGGCAGGCGGCGTATTCCGCGTCTAAGGCGGCGGTGGCGGGGATGACGTTGCCGATCGCGCGCGACCTGATGGGCGAGGGGATCAGGATCAACACGATCCTGCCTGGGCTATTCGACACGCCGCTGCTGCAGGGCCTGCCGGACCAGGTGCGCGACGCGCTGTCGGCGTCCGTGCCATTTCCGAAGCGGCTGGGCGCGCCGGAGGAGTTTGCGCGGCTTGTGCTGGAGATGGTGGAGAACGGGTATTTCAACGGCACGCAGGTGCGGTTGGACGGGGCGATACGGATGACGGCGCGCTGAGCGAGACGACTCGCGGCAGAAAGCAAGCAGTCCTTTTTTGAAAAAAAGGAACCAAAAGACTGTTGCCTCCCCGCATTGCGGCGTCCGGGCGCTCTCGGATAAACACGTACGCTGAAAATGCGGGGAAGCAAAAGTTTTTTGCTTCTTTTTTCAAAAAGAAGGCCTTGCTTGCTTTTGCAACGGTCAGTGTCAATACCGTCTGGTATCACGTCGCGTCCGCCAACAAGGCAGAGGGGAAAACATGGACATGCAGTCGAGGCCGGACACGATAGCGCGCAGCATCACCAGTCCGAAATCCTACGCGGCACCTGCCACGCTGCTGGCGGATTTCGCCTGGCTACGCGCGCATGATCCGGTCAGCCTGATCGAGACGGAGAATTTCGATCCGTTCTGGGCGATCACCAAACATGCCGACATCATGCAGGTGGGCCGCGACAAGGCGCTGTTCCACAGCGGCGAGCGGCAGACGATATTGGCCGACCGCGCCGGCGTGCGACGCGTGCGCGAGCTGACGGGTGGGCCGCATCTGATACGCACGCTGGTGCACATGGACGATCCGGATCACATGAAATACCGCCGGCTGACTCAAAGCTGGTTCATGCCCGGGCAATTGCGGCGGCTGGAGCAGCAGATACGCGCGCTGGCGCGCCAGGCGGTGGACGAGATGGCGGCGCGTGGCGGCTACTGCGACTTCGCGGCCGACGTGGCGGCGCTGTATCCGCTGCGCGTCATCATGCTGATACTCGGCCTGCCGGCGGAAGACGAGCCGCGGATGCTGAAGCTGACGCAGCAATTGTTTGGCAACCAGGACCCCGACCTTGCGCGCGCGGAGGGCGGATTGTCTGACCCGATCGCGGCCGCACAGCAACTGTTCGAAGTGTTCATGGATTTTTCGGCCTATTTCGGCCAGGTAACCGCGGACAGGCGCGCCAACCCGCGCGACGACGTCTCCACCGTGATCGCCAACAGCCAGGTCGACGGCGCACAGATCTCCGATTTCGAGGCGATGAGCTACTACACCATCATCGCGGCCGCCGGACACGACACGACGAGCTCGAGCACCGCGGGTGCCATGTGGGCGCTGTGCGAGAACCCCGGCGAGTTCGCAAAGCTCAAGCAGAATCCGGCGCTGATACCAGGCCTGGTGGAGGAGGCGGTGCGCTGGACCACGCCGGTGAAGCATTTCATGCGCAGCGCCGCGGAAGACACCGAGCTGCGCGGCCGGCGCATCGCCAAGGGCGACTGGTTGATGCTGTGCTATCTCTCTGGCAACCGCGACGAGGAGGTGTTCGAGGCGCCGGACCAGTTCCGCGTCGATCGCGATCCGAACCCGCATGTCGGGTTCGGCTACGGGCCGCATCTCTGCCTTGGGCAGCACATGGCGAAGATGGAGATGCGCATTCTGTTCGAGGAGCTGCTGCCGCGGCTTGAGTCGGTGTCGTTTGCCGGGGAGCCAACGCTTACGGCTTCCAACTTTGTCAGTGGGCCGAAGAGTTTGCCGATACGGTTTAAGGTCAAGTAAGAAAGGCCTTCTTTTTTGAAAGAAGAAGCAAAAAACTTTTGACCCGCTGTCGCGGACCTTTCCGGGAAGTCGCCGACAGGGAGCAAAAGTTTTTTGCTTTTTTTTCAAAAAAGAAGGGCCTTTCTTCCCTACAGCAAGCCTGACGCCAAATTCACTGTCAACGCAATGATCACCGTGTTGAACACGAGCCCCATCAGACCGTGCAGCGTCGCCAGCCGACGGAACTTGCGGGACGTGATGTTCACGTCGCTCACCTGGAACGTCATGCCGAGCACGGTGGAGAAATACACGAAGTCCCAGTAATCCGGTTCCGGCTGGGACGGGAACGCCAGGCCGCCATCGACCGGGCCGTTTGGCGCGCCGCTATAATATTCGTGGGCGTAACGCAGGGCGAAGACCACCTGCGCCAGAACCCAGGACAGCGCCAACGTGACCGCAACCAGCGCCACCTTCATCTCCTTTACCGCGGCGGCCGCATTCTTCATGCTGCCGAACTCACCCAGTATGGCTACGAAGCTGATGGTGATGCCGGCCAGCACCAGAAAGAACAGGGTCCATTCGCCGTCCTCCTGCGCACGCGCGTTGGCCGGC
>CAXTCL010000168.1:0-8352 GCA_964242035.1 uncultured Acetobacteraceae bacterium
GACAGGGAGCAAAAGTTTTTTGGTCCTTTTTTTCAAAAAAGGACTGCTTGCCTTTCTTGCGCGCTATGCCATGGCCCACGGATGACCACCGCAATTGCCTTCCAGGGCCGCCCCGGCGCCTACTCCGACCTGGCCTGCCGCAACGCGTTCCCCGGCCACCCCACCCTCCCCTGCGACACCTTCGAGCTGACCATAGAAGCGGTGCATGACGGCCGTGCCGGCCTGGCCATGCTGCCGTGCGAGAACTCGCTGGCCGGCCGGGTGCCGGACATACACGCACTGCTGCCGGGCAGCGGCCTCTCCATCGTGGGCGAGCACTTCCAGCGTGTGGAGCACTGCCTGCTAGGCCCGCCCGGCGCCACGATTGCCGACGTAAGGCGCGTGCACTCCCATGCCGTGGCACTCGGCCAGGTCCGCCGGCTGGTGCGCGAGCTCGGCGTGGCGGCCGTGGTGGAGGCGGACACCGCCGGCAGCGCGCAACTGGTGGCGGAGTGGGGCAGGAAAGAAGACGCGGCAATCGCCTCCGCCCTGGCCGCCGAGATCTACGGCCTCCGCGTGCTGCGCGCCAACGTGGAGGACGCCGCGCACAACACCACGCGGTTCTACGTGGCGGCCCTGACCCCCGTGGGACGCGAGGCGTCCGAACCCGGGCTGATGACCACGTTCATCTTCCGTGTGCGCAACGTGCCGGCGGCGCTGTTCAAGGCGCTGGGCGGCTTTGCCACGAACGGCGTGAACATGACGAAGCTGGAGAGCTACATGGTGGACGGCCAGTTCACCGCCACGCAGTTCCTGTGCGACGTGGACGGGCATCCGGAGCAGCCGGGTTTGCGGTTCGCGCTGGAGGAGCTGTCGTTCTTTTCCAACGAGGTCCGGGTGCTGGGGGTGTATCCTCGGGCGGGGTTCAGGCAAGAAGGCAAGCAGTCCTTTTTCTGAAAAAAAGGACCAAAAAACTTTTGCTCCCCCGCATCTGCGGCGCCCGGATGCTTCTGGATAAAACCGAGTCGTTGCAAATGCGCGGTAGTAAAAGTTTTTTGCTTCTTTTTTCAAAAAGAAGACCTTGCTTGCTTTACGCCGCCAGCCACTCCTCGATCAGCCGCCGCGCAATAGACATGTCCGGCGGCAACACCCACCCCTCACGTGCCCGCACCTCGTCACGGCTGAACCACCGCGCCTCCACCAGCTCGTCCGTATCCGCGGCGATCGCTTCCGTGGTGGCCTCCGCGTGGAAGCCGAGCATGATGCTGGACGGGAACGGCCAGGGCTGGCTGGAGCGGTAGCGCACGTGCGCCACACGTATGCCAGCCTCCTCCCACACTTCGCGCGCCACCGCCTCCTCCAGCGACTCGCCAGGCTCCACAAAGCCGGCCAGCGTGGTGAACACGCGCATGTCCCGGAACCGCGTCGGCTGGCCGAGCAGGGCGCGGCCGGAATGGGTGACGAGCATGATCACCGCCGGGTCGGTGCGCGGGAAATGATGCGCGCCGCAGCCGGTGCAGCCCATCACGTGGCCGGCGTCGCGCGGGAAGCAGGCGGCGCCGCACACGCTGCAGAAGCGGCTGCGCGTGCGCCAGTGCATCAGGCCGCGCGCATGGGCGAGTATGGCGGCGTCATCCGCCGGGAGCAGGCTGCCGGCGCGGCGAAGATCCTCGTAGCGTGTGCCGTCCGGCGCCGGCGGGACATCGAGGCTGCTGACGTCCAGGGCGAAAAACGGACGCCCGTCCGCCACGCCGAGCAGCGCCCAGGGTGCCGCTTCCAGCAGGCCGCGCGCCACGACGGGGTCGAGGGTGCCGGTCGCCGGCGCCTTCGCCTCACCAACCAGCAGGCTGCGGCTGCGCCAAACGGGCAGGAAGGCCGCGTCGGGTGCGGCTAGTTGCGCCTTGACCCAGGCGGCATCCTTGCGGCGCGCGTCCAGCCTGTCGAGCGGGCTGCCGGCGAAGATATTCGGCCTGTGGGCGTGGAGGTCGTGCATCGGCGGGTTCCTGGCATGCACCGAGCCGCACAAGCAAGAAGACCCGCCTTGGCATAAGCCAGAGCGGGTCTTCGCACAGGCGCCCGGACCAGCGGTCCGGGCCAGGTCAGGCGGTGTTAGACAGCCGGCTTGTAGGGCGATGTGGTGCCCGTGACGCCGTTGGTGCCGGTTGTCGTGGTGCTCGTGGTCGTGCTGCCGCCAAGCGTGCCGGCGGTCTGCGTACCGGGCTCCTTGGTGATCTCCACGTCCTCGCGACGCACCGTGTCGCGCACGGTCTCCGTGCGATCGGTCGCATCCTTGCGGACGACAACCTCTTCCTTGACGCGCGCCGTCTTGGAAACGACGGCCTCTTCGGCGGTCTCGGTCACTTCGATCGTCTTGTCGCCGAAGCTGTCACCGGCAACCGCGCGGCCGTCCGTCACCGGGCGACGCTCGATCGTCACGCGCTCGTCGTGCAGGCTGACCTGCTCCTCGACAGGCGTCTCCACCACATAGCGGCGCACGCGCGTAGTGCCGCGGTTTATCGCGCGCTTGCCTACGGCCAGGGTCTCTTCGGAGAGCTGGATCGTGCCAGGCTCGCTGGCCAGGCCGGCGACGCCTGTGCTGGCGGTCGTGGCGGTAGCCTTGCTGGTCGCCAGGCCTGCGCCCGTCGCCATGCCCGCCGTGCCGCCTGTCTGGGCCACGCCGTAGCTTGCAGCACGCTCGTCGATGTCGATGGGGTTATGCCGCTCGAGAATGTCGAGCACCTGGTCGAGGTGGCTGCCTGAGCCGCGCACCGTCACAACCGTGGAGCCGCCCTGCATGCTGCGGTCATAGACGGCGGCATCGTGGCCATGCTCCGGCTCGGCGCCGAACAGGCTGGCCCAGAAGCCCGGCTCCTGGCCGGTCTCGCCCGTCGTGGTGGTGCCAGACGTCAGGCCCGTCGCGCCGGCTGTGCTGCCGCCGGCATGCTGGGTGATGTTGGCGTCCGGGATGCCCGCGGTCTTAAGGTCCTGGACCGCGGCGGCCGCATGGGCGGCCGTATCGAAAACGGCTACGATCGTTTCGTCATTCTGCATGGTGATTTTCCTTTGGTGTGAGCATTTCAGCTTGGCAGCCGCTCAATGGTTGCCTGCTCCTCGCGCAGCACAAGCGTCTCCTTGTGCTGTCCGCGTGTGGTCACGCGCGTGAGACGGATTTCTTCTTTCAGCATGAGTCGGCGCTCGATCACGAGCACCTCCTCCACGACGGAAATGATCGTCGTGTCGCCTTCCTCGCGAACAGGCGGGTGAGCATCGACGACGCGTCCGATAGCCACCCGTTCGACCTCGACTCGTGTGGAATGTACGGGCTCGTCGACAGCCTGCTCGCGCTCGTGGGTCTGAACATGCACGCGGACCCGGCCGGTGACGACCGGCTGGATCGATACGGAGAGTTCCTCCACATGGAGAGGAACAATCAGCTCCGTTTCTGCTGCGGGCAAAGCTTGCATGGTCATTGCGGACCAGACGCAGCGGCCCGGGTTTCGTCGCATGCAGGTTACACAAACCTGGTAAACTGAATGAGAGCGTCTGCATCCGGCAACGCACGCGCGGCATCGCGATAGGAAGTCAGAAAGCAAGCAGTCCTTTTTTGAAAAAAAGGACCAAAAAACTTTTGCTCCGCTGTCGCGCGCTCGCCGAACGGTCGCCGACAGGGACCAAAAGTTTTTTGCTTCTTTTTTCAAAAAAGAAGGCCTTCCTTACTTCCCTGCCTTCAGGCCGAGCTCAACCGGGACAACGCCAGCACGGTAGCCCGAGGCGCGTGGACGACACGGCAGGTGCCGCTCTCACGCGGAACATGGTCTTGCGTCGTCAGGCTGAGGTTCGGGTTGTAGTAGCGGTCGCCTTCCGCAAGCAGCGCGCCCCAGCGCTCGATCATCAGCAGGGTGTCCTCCGGATGGAACACCTGCTTGGTCTGGCTGCGGGTCGCCGACTCGTAATGGTAGAGGATGGTGGCCCCATCATAGAGGATGCGCAGGCCGGACGCGCCCACGCGCAGGCACAAATCGGTGTCGTTGAAGCCGATACCGAAAAGCTCGTCGAACCCGCCGACGCTGTCGAACACGGCGCTTCGCATCATCAGGCAGGCGGCGGTGACCGCGGAATAGTCGCGCACCGAACTGAGCGCGCAGTTGTAGCCGAGGTTGCGGCGGCCTTGCTTGTCGAGGAACACGTTCTGGAACTTCAGCGCGTGCTCGGCGGAATCGTTGAAGCCGAGCACCACGCCGGCGTGCTGCACCGTGCGGTCCACATACATCAGCAGCGGGCCCACGGCGCCCACGTCTGGCCGGGCGGCGAGCCGGCGCAGGCGGTCCACCCAGCCGTCCTGCGTCGCCTCCACGTCGTTGTTGAGGAACAGCACGAAGTCGGTGCCCTCGCCATGGGCGGCCACCGCCGCGTTGTTCATCGCGGAGAAGTTGAACACGCCGTCATAGGACATGACCGTGTGGCGGACCGCGAGCGTCTCAAGGTAGGCGCAGGTCGCCGGATCGTCGGATTGGTGGTCGATGATGACGAGCTTGTAGTCGGTGCGCGGCGTGGTGCGCTCGATCGAGTCGATCGCGGTGCGCAGCAGGTCCGCCTTGTTCTTGGTGGGTATCACGATCAGCACGCGGCCGGGTGCGGCCGGCCAGTCCACCCGAAACTGGTTGAACCACACGCCCGGTGAGACCACGGCGCCGGTGTGCAGCCGGTCCAGGTGGCGCTGCAGGGCGTCCGTTGTGGCCGCCATCACCGTCTCCTGCTTGGCATGGCCGGTGCTGCCGCCATGGGTGCGCCAGCGGTACAGCACGGCCGGCACGTGGGTCACCACGCGCGCGACCTCGATCATGCGCAGGACGAAATCCACGTCCGCCGAGATCGCCATCGTCTCGTCCCAGCCGCCGATGCGGCGCGCGATGTCGGTGCGCGCGCAGACGATGTGCACGAAATACGGGTGGCTCAGATAATAGTCGTGGCTGAAGGCGGGGCGCAGGCGCAGTTCGGTGATGGCGTCGATGTTCTCCGCGGTCTGCGCCTCATCCGTATAAAGCAGGTCGGCGTCCGTCAGCCGCGCCGCGCGTATCAGCTGCCAGGCGGCGTCCGGCTCCAGCCTGTCGTCGTGGTCGACGAACGCCACGTAGCCGAAGCGGGCGGCGCGCAGGCCGAAATTGATCGCGCGCGCGATGCCGACGTTCTGCGCCGAGCGCAGCACGCGTATCCGCCGGTCCCGCCCCGCATAGCCGGCCAGTATCTCGGCCACATGCGGTGCCGCCGAGCCGTCGTCGACGCAGATCAGCTCCCAAGCATCGCAGAACTGCGCGCGCACGCTCTCCAGCGCCTCGATCAGCCAGGCGCGCGGCGTCTCGTGCACCGGCATGATGAAGCTTATGCCGTCCGGGCCGGCGCGGTGGTTCAGCGCGCGGCGCAGGCGCGGCAGCACGCCGGCGCGCAGATCCTGCCGGCGGCGCAGGAAGCGGCGTATGTTGCGGTTGGTGTTCACCCTTATGGGCGAGCCTGGCAGCACGTTGTCCGTGCCGGCGATGCGCGCCATCACCTCCTGGTCCATCAGCCGCTCGAAATGCGCCGAGATGTCGATCTTGAAGGCGCAGAGCCCGGCGTTCAGCCCGGCGTCCAGCAGGTCGCCACGGAACTGGCTGGCCGCACCCGTACCCAGTATCTCGCCGCCAGGGCCCACGACCTCCACTTCCAGCGGCACCTCGGGCTGGGCGCGGTTCAGCGCCCAGCCATGCGCGGCCATGCCGTGCAGCGTGTCGAAGCTGCCGACCAGGCCGGGCACCGGATCGACCACGACAGGGCTGCCGGCCAGCTCCGTCCGCTCGCCGGCCAGGCGCACGGCAATGCGGCGCTGCGCCGAGGGGTCGGGATGAGCCGGCAGGATGACGCTGAAGCCGCAAGCCGCCTCGCCGAACCCCTGGTCGGCGATGTCCGGCCGCGTCTCGCCAGCGGTGACGGTCGCCACGACCTCCGCCCCCACGAGCACGTCCAGCCGCACCCGCCGGCCGGGTGCGGCCAGATCAACCGCCCAGCCTTCCACGTGGTTCGGGCTGGCGGTGTCCAGGCAGCCGAGGAAGCCCAGGCCGCCGGGGGTCAGCGTCAGCGGCAGCCCGGGCAGCAGCCGCCCGCCAATACGCGGCTGCACGGCCAGCGTCTCGTGCGGGCGCAGCAAGGCGTGGACCGGCAGGCGGAACTGCCAGGCCGGCGGCACCCCGCCGCCTGCGCGCAATGCGGTGCCCTGGGCCGCCAGCCTGCCGCCCGAGAGCAGCTCCACGCCAAGTTCCGCGGCCAGGAACGGCGCGGCGGTGAACGAGCCGGTGACGAACAGGCCGTCATGGCCTGCGGTGCCCACTGTCAGCGCATAGGCCGGCGCCAGATCCTGTGGCATGCCGAGCAGGCTCTCGCAGCCGGGCAGCGCCAGTATGTCCAGCGCGGCAAAGATGAGGTGGCGCGGCAGCTCGTAGGTGAAGCGCGTGGTGCCGCGCGGGCCGGGCTCCAGCGCCCGCGTGGCGTGCACCGTGCCGTCCAGCACGATAGCGACACGGTCCGTGCTGGTCCGGCGCTGCACCCCTTCTATGACGCCGCCCGGCAGTATCGTTAGCCTCAGCGCGCTTTGGGCGGGTCGCTTCATCTTGGCAGGGATAGCGTGTGCGGTCGCATGGGCAAGGAAGCAAGGCCTTCTTTTTGAAAAAAGAGCTGCCTGCCAAACTTGCGTCACACGCCAGCGTGCGGTCGCACGACACGGCCGTCTGGCGCCAGCCGACTCGCCATCCCAAGTTTGGCAGGCAGCTCCGAAGCAGATCTTGTCCCGCTATCGTCGGTCCCAGGGCGAGCGACGTCACGCAAACACAGCGTCAGGTTGCACTTGAAACATCGTCGCAGGTCGGTGCATAGACGGGGCTGTTCACCCTTTCGGGAGCGGCGTCGTCCCCCAATGCGCATACTCCTGACAGGCGGCTGCGGCTTCATCGGCTCGGCAGTCATCCGGCACGTGCTGCGCACGACGGACCACGAGGTGGTCAACGTGGACAAGATGACCTACGCCGCCTCGCTGGACGCGCTCGAGGAGGCACATGGCCACCAGCGACACCGCCTGGTCCGGGCGGACATCGCCGACGCCGACGCCATGCGTCGTGTGTTCGCCGAGACGGCCCCCGACGCGGTGATGCACCTGGCCGCCGAAAGCCACGTGGACCGCTCGATCGACGGCCCAGGCGACTTCATACGCACCAATGTGGTGGGCAGCTTCACGCTTCTGGAGGCCGCACGCGCCTACTGGTCCCATCTGCAAGGCGAGGCGCGGGCGCGCTTCCGCTTCCACCACATCTCCACCGACGAGGTGTTCGGCGCGCTGGGCCAGGACGACCCCCCTTTCACCGAAGCCACCCCCTACGACCCGCGCAGCCCCTACTCCGCCAGCAAAGCCGCGTCCGACCACCTGGCGCGTGCCTGGATGCACACCTACGGCCTGCCGGTGATCGTCAGCAACACGACGAACAACTACGGCCCCTGGCAATTCCCCGAAAAGCTGATCCCGCTGATCATCCTCAACGCCCTGGCAGGCGAGCCCCTGCCCGTCTATGGCGACGGCGGCAACCAGCGCGACTGGCTCTACGTGGACGACCACGCCCAGGCGCTGCTGGCCGTGCTCGAGCGCGGCACGCCAGGTGCCACCTACGCCATCGGCGCCCGCCAGCCACGCCGCAACCTCGACGTGGTGCACACCATCTGCGCCGTGCTGGACGAATTGGTGCCCGATCCCGCCGGCGCACGGGCGCGCCTGATCAGCTTCGTCACCGACCGGCCAGGCCACGATTTCCGCTATGAGATAGACGCCAGCTTCGCCGAAGGCGCTCTCGGCTGGCACGCGGCGCATGATTTCGAGGCAGGCCTGCGGCGGACGGTAGCGTGGTACCTTGAGCACCGGGCTTGGTGGGAGCCGATCCGGGCCGCGCGCTACGGTGGGCAGCGGCTGGGCACGGCGGCTTAGGTGAGTAAGGAAGAAAGGCCTTCTTTTTTGCAAAAAAGAAGCAAAAAACCTTTGTCCCTGCGCAGGTTCAGCCGCCTCGATTTATCCGGAGGCGCACGGACGCCGCAGATGCGGGGAAGCGAAAGTTTTTTGGTCCTTTTTTTAAAAAAAGGATTGCTTGCTTTCTTCGCGTCACCCGCACGGCCGCGTGATACACGCGCTAGCGAATGTTTCTGAGGGGATGACGGGCGTGAACATGAAAGGCATCGTGCTGGCAGGCGGTTCGGGCACCCGCCTGCACCCGGTGACGCTGGCCAGCTCCAAGCAGCTGCTGCCCGTCTACGACAAGCCGATGATCTACTATCCGCTGACCGTGCTGATGCTGGCCGGCATAC
>CAXTCL010000169.1:0-8276 GCA_964242035.1 uncultured Acetobacteraceae bacterium
CCGAGGTCGGGCCGAACTTCAGGGTGGCGTAGAGCTGCTCGAGCTGTGCGTCGGTGACCGGCTCGGTGGTCCAGCTGTAATGCGTGCGCGCTTCATGGAAAAGCGCGTCCAGGGCTTCGGCGCTCAAAGGCAAGGCAAGCAGTCCTTTTTTGAAAAAAAGGACCAAAAAACTTTTGCTACTGACGACGTTGATGCACTCACGTGCCCTCTGAGGCGTACGCGTTGCTCCGTGCATTGCTTCTTTTCTTCAGAAAAGAAGGCCTTCCTTGCTGCCTCAGGCACCGCTATGCCGCGACCTGCTCAACGGAGAGCACCTCGGGCACATAATGCCGAAGCATGTTCTCGATGCCGTGCTTCAGCGTGGCGGCCGAGGACGGGCAACCGCTGCAGGCGCCCTGCATGTGCAGGCGCACGATGCCGTCCTTGTAGCCGCGGAACACGATGTCGCCGCCGTCGCTGGCCACCGCGGGGCGCACCCGTGTGTCCAGAAGCTCCTTGATCTGGTCCACCACTTCCTGGTCCTCCGGCGCCACGGCGTCTTCCAGGGCGGCGTCCGCAGCACCGTCCATCACCGGCCGGCCGGCGACGAAATGCTCCATGATGGCGCCAAGCACCTGCGGCCGCAGCGCCTGCCAGTCGGCATCGCCCTTGGTGACGGTGATGAAGTCGCCGCCGAGGAACACGCGAGCGACGCCCGGCAGCGCGAACAGGGCCGTGGCAAGCGGGCTGGGGCCGGCCACGTCGGGGCTCGCGAAATCCGCGGTGCCTGCGCCCATTACCGGCACGCCGGGGAGGAACTTCAGCGTGGCGGGGTTAGGCGTGCTTTCGGTTTCGATGAACATGGCGGGGCCCTCCGGTATCAGGCGGTAGGTTCGGTTATGGTGCGCCGGCGGGTATGGGGCAAGGATGCAGGAAGGCAAGGCAAACAGTCCTTTTTTGACAAAACCGACCAAAAAACTTTTGCTCCCCCGCCTGCGCGATGGTCCGTCCTTCTTCTGCGAGGTGCGCATTTGCAGAACCAGGGCGGACCGTGATGCAGGCGCCAGGAACAAAAGTTTTTTGCTTCTTTTTTTCAAAAAAGAAGGCCTTGCTTCCTTCCTTCGACCCGATCGAACGCATACGCTCCCCCGCAAAAGTCCACCCCCGGGAGACGCTACTTGCCCCTGAAACCACTCCATCTCGCCGCGCTGGCCCTCTCTTTGGCGCCCCTCGCCGCGCGTGCGCAGTCGCCGGTGGTCGCCACGCAATACGGCGCCGTCCAGGGCACCACGGTCGGCGCCGTCAACGAATGGCTCGGCATACCCTACGCAGCCCCGCCGGTGGGCAAGCTCCGCTGGTATCCGCCGCAGCCGCCGGCGCCGTTCGCGGGCACTTATCAGGCGACGCAGTTCAGCTCATCCTGCCCGCAGGGGGTGAGCCAGTTCGGACGGCCCAGCACCGACGAGGATTGCCTCTACCTCAACATCTACGTGCCCGCCGGCGCCACCGCTGCCTCCAAGCTGCCGGTGATGGTGTGGATACACGGCGGCGCGTTCGTGGACGGCGAAGGAGCCGACTATGACGGCAGCCCGCTCGCCACCCAGGGCAACGTGGTCGTCGTCACCATAAACTACCGGCTTGGCCTGCTCGGCTTCCTCGCCCATCCGGCGCTGGCGACCTACGACCCGAACGGCAGCAGCGGCAATTACGGTCTGCAGGACCAGCAGGCGGCGGTCGCCTGGGTGAACCGCAACATCGGAGGCTTCGGTGGCAACCCCACCCGCATCACCATCTTCGGCGAATCGGCCGGCGGCGCCAGCGTGGAGACGCAGCTCACCTCGCCTGGCCTGCCAAAGGTGGCTGCCGCGATCATAGAGAGCGGCGACTACATGCAATCGCTGCCGACACTGTCTAGCGCCGAAGCCACCGGCGTGGCCACCGCCACCAGCAAACTCGATTGCGGCGGCACCGGCGCGCTCGAGTATCTCTGCCTCCATGCCAAGTCGGCCACGGACATCGTCAACGCCATAAGCCCCGCCGACCTCAACGTGTCGCCCAACGTGGACGGCACGACCGTGCCCAGGCAGCCGTTGCAGGCCTACGCGGCCGGCAGCTACCAGCACGTGCCCGTCATCAATGGCAACAACCATGACGAGTACCGCCTCTTCATTGGCATCGACGAACTGCTCGGTGAGCCGGTGCTCACGGCCGCCACCTACATGAGCGACGTCGCGTCGGCCTTCGGCAGCTTCGGCATGGCCGTGCTCGCGCAGTATCCCGTCTCCGCCTACGAGGGCGCCGCCTATCCTTGCACGCAGGGCTACGATTGCGGCCCGAGCTACGCCTACGCGGCGCTGGCGACGGATTACAGCTTCGCCTGCGGCGCCCACCTGCTGAACAGCCTGCTGGCGCAATTGACGACGGTGTATAGCTACGAACTGAACGACCCGCACGCGCCTGACCTGTTCCTGCCGCACGAGCCCGCCATCCCGAACCTCGGCGACAGCCACGCCTCCGAACTGCCCTATCTCTGGCCGCGCCTGACGGACCCTCTGCTAGGGCTGGGGCCTGAGGCCTTCAGCCCGCCGCAATTACAGCTCGCCAGCTCCATGCGCGCGTTCTGGACCAGCCTGGCACGCTACGGCCGCCCGTTGGCCCCGCTGGCGACGACATGGCAGCCGTATAATGCGCAGAACCTGGTGCTGAGCCTGGTGCCGCCGGCGCCTGCGCTGGAGAGCAATTTCGTCACCGCGCATCATTGCGCGTTCTGGAAGCCGGTGCTGCTGGGGCAGGCTGGGCTGCCGGCTTCAACGCCCTACTGAGAAGGGTAGAAAGCAAGCAGTCCTTTTTTGAAAAAAAGGACCAAAAAACTTTTGCTCACCCGCCTGCATCTAGGCCCGCGCTGGTTCTGCAACTCCTTACTTGCAGGACCAGCGCGGGCCTTTGTGCAGGCGGGTAGCAAAAGTCTTTTGCTTCTTTTCTTCAGAAAAGAAGGCCTTCCTTCCTTCAGATAAACTGCCCGCGCAAAAACCCCAGCGCCGGCAACGGCCGCCACGCCTTCGGTACGTCCGCGCGGCGTATCGGCGCCACGCTATAGCGCGGCACAGGCTGGACGCTGCCACGCAGGAACCCGGCATAGGCGCTGACCTGCTGCTCCCGCCAGGTCCGGTCCGCCAGCGCCGCAATGCGGTTGGGGTAGATGTCGGCGATGCGTTCGGTCTTGCCCAAGGAGGCCACGACGGCCCAGAGCGTGTCGTCGCGTGCGGCGGGGAGGCGGATGATCTCGGTCATGCGTCCTGCTGGCCTGAGTGCGGAGACGAGGCTTGCGTGCTCAGCCGAGCGCTTCCAGCGCCGGCTCGGCGGCCGGCTTGGTGCTCGCTGACAGGCAGATCGGCACTTCAACCGCTGCGTCACAGGGTGGCGGCGGTTCGCCTGCGCTGTTGCGCTGTTCCTGCGCGCGGTCCCGCATGCGCGAGAGGGCGGCCGTCGTGGTGGCCAGCGTGTCGTCGCCCAGGCCCTGGCAGAGCGTATCGGCCAATTCGGTGAGTTGCACGTCGATCTCGCCCAGCAGCGGCTGCGCCGCTTCGGTCAGATGCAGGCGCCAGCAGCGGCGGTCGTTGGGGTCCGGCCGGCGCTCCACCATGCCGCGCGCCTCCAGCCGGTCCACCAGGCGGGCCACCGTGATCGGCTCCACCTCAAGGATCTCGGCCAGCTCCTTCTGCAGCAGGCCGGGCTGGGACTCGAGGCGGATCATCAGGGTCCACTGGGCGCGGGTCATGCCGTGCGCCCGGGCGCGCCGGTCGGCTTCCGTGCGGATGAGCCGGGCCAGGATGACGATGTTGGTCAGCAGGTCGCGCTTGCGGGTCATTGCCATGATGTATCTTGGGCCAGGATAAGGACTGGTCTCAACAGATTAGGAAGGCAAGTAAGGCAAGCAGTCCTTTTTTGAAAAAAAGGACCAAAAAACTTTTGCTCCCCCGCCTGCACCAAGACGCGGCCCGGTCCTGCCAACGCACCTGCCGGCAGGACCAGGGTAGGCTGTCGTGCAGGCGGGGGAGCAAAAGTTTTTTGCTTCTTTTTTTCAAAAAAGAAGGCCTTTCTTCCTTCGCGCCCAGCGGTCGGCTACGAACCCCCCCATGTCCTCGTCCACCCCCCCCACCCTCGTCACCGGCGCTACCGGCTTCGTAGGCTCCGCCGTGGCCCGCGTGCTGCTGGCGCGCGGCCACACGCTACGGCTGTTCGTGCGGCCAGGTGGCGACAGGCGCAACATCGCCGGGCTGGATGCCGAGCTGGCCGAAGGCGATCTGCGCGACCCGGCATCGCTCGCCGTGGCCGCCGAAGGCTGCCGTTACCTGGTGCACGTGGCGGCGGACTACCGGCTGTGGGTGCCTGACCCGGAGGCGATGATGCAGGCCAACGTGGCGGGCACGCGCGCGCTGCTGCTGGCCGCGCAGTCCCGCGGCGTGGAGCGGATGGTGTATTGCAGCAGCGTGGCGGCCCTCGGCCTGGTGGGTGACGGCACGGTGGCCGACGAGACGACGGAAGTGCATCCCGAGCGCATCATCGGCATCTACAAGAAATCGAAATACCTGGCCGAGCAGGCGGTGCTGGACCTGGTGCGCGAGCACGCGATGCCTGTGGTGATCGTGAACCCGTCCACGCCGGTGGGGCCGCGCGACATCAAGCCCACGCCCACCGGCAAGATGATCAAGGATGCGGCGGAGGGGCGCATGCCGGCCTATGTGGAGACCGGGCTGAACATCGTGCATGTGGACGACGTGGCGGAGGGCCACGCGCTGGCGCTGGAGCGTGGCGTGGTGGGCGAGCGTTACATTCTCGGGGGCGAGGATTTCTCGCTGGGCGCGCTGTTCGCGCTGGTCTCCCAGGTGGCTGGGCGCCGGCCGCCGCGGGTGAAGCTGCCGATCGCGCCGTTGTATCCGCTGGCGCTGGTGTGCGAGGCGCTGGCGCGGTTCGGCGTGGAGCCGGTGGTGACGCGCGAGACGCTTGGGATGGCGAAGAAGAAGATGTTCTTCTCGAGTGCGAAGGCAAAGGCTGAGCTGGGGTATGCGCCTAGGCCGGCCGTGGAGGCGGTGCGCGATGCGGTTGCGTGGTTCAGAGAGGCCCGTCTGTCCCGATGACCCGCGCGATCGCCCAGCACAGCTTCGAGCTGCCGCGACGCTTGAAACTGGGTTCTGAACACGAAGGGCACGAAGAAGAAAGCGCCGAAGTGGCTCAGATGTTGACCGAAGGCACCGCCGATCGGGCAATGCTTGCACCAGTCGCGGTGTTGCCGGACGCACCGAAGCGCCCGCAGCGTCGCAGGAGCAAAAGTTTTTTGCTTCTTTTTTTCAAAAAAGAAGGCCTTCCTTGACTTTCCTAGCCGCGCTCTCGCTAGCAATCTGGCTCTACCTCCTACTAGGCCACGGCCTCTTCTGGCAGTTCGGCCCGGTGCTGCGCGCGATCCCGTCCACCCGTGCCATGCCCCCCGTCACCATTATCGTCCCGGCACGCAACGAGGCGGAGAGCATCGTGGCCTGCCTGCAAAGCCTGCTGGCGCAGGACTATGACGGGCCGTTCCGGGTGATCATGGTCGATGATCTGAGCAGCGACGGGACGGGAGCGCTGGCGGACGCGATCGGCGACGCGCGGCTGACGGTGCTGCGCGGGGCGGCGCATCCGCCGGGGTGGAGCGGCAAATTATGGGCGGTGCACCAGGGCGTGGCCGAAGCCGGGCGGGTGGAGCTGCTGCTGTTCACGGACGCGGACATCGTGCACGCGCCGCGTCACCTGGCGACGCTGGTGAGCCAAATGCAGGCCGGTGGGCTGGATATGGTCAGCGAGATGGTGGCGCTGCATTGCGAGCGGGCGGCGGAGCATGCGCTGGTGCCGCCGTTCGTGTTCTTCTTCCAGCTGCTGTATCCGTTCGCCTGGGTGAACGATCCGGGCAATCCGATGGCGGCGGCCGCGGGCGGCACGGTGCTGATACGCGCGGCGGCGCTGGCGCGGGTGGGCGGGGTGGAGGCGATGCGCGGGGCGCTGATCGACGACGTGACCCTGGCGCGGCGGGTGAAGGCCGGCGGGCGCATCTGGCTGGGGCATAGCAGCCTGGCCACCAGCATACGGCCGTATCGCGAGGTGGGTGATGTGTGGCGCATGGTGGCGCGGTGCGCGTTCGTGCAGTTGGGCTACTCGCCGTGGAAGCTGGCGGGCACGGTGGGGGGCATGGTGCTGGTCTGGCTGGTGCCGCCTTTGGCCGCCGTTTTCGGGCACGGGGCGGCACGCTGGATGGGCGTGCTGGCCTGGGCGGCGATGACGGCATCCTACCTGCCGACGCTACGGCGGTTCCGGCTGAATTTCGCGTGGGCAGTGTGCCTGCCGGCTGCCGCGGTGTTCTATACGGCCGCCACGCTGGGCTCGGCGGTGGACCACTACCGGGGGCGTGGCACGATCTGGAAGCAGCGGGCGTATCACGGATGAGCAAAGCGATATTTGAGGTAGAGAGCGGAGCGGGGACGGATGTCGAGGCGTGGTCCGGCAAGGATCGCACGCAGGAGAACTTCCCGGTGGGCTCGCTGCTGGTGCGGCGGTCGCTGCGCCGGCACGTGCACGCGTTCTACAACTTCGCCCGCCGCGCGGACGACATCGCCGACAGCGCCGAACTGGCGCCGGCCGACAAGCTTTCGCGCCTGGCGGTGATGGAGGATGTGCTGCTTGGCCGCGCCGATGCCGGCTCGCCGTCTGCCGCTGGGCTGCGGCGCAGCCTGGCGGAGACGGGCGTGACCGACGTGCACAGCCGGGAGCTGCTGCGCGCCTTCCGGCAGGACGCGACGCAGACGCGCTACGCCACCTGGCCGGACCTGCTGGACTACTGCCGCTACTCGGCCATGCCTGTGGGGCGGCACGTGCTGGCGCTGCATGGCGAGGCGCCAGACTGCATCCCGCCGTCGGACGCGCTGAGCGCCGCCTTGCAGATACTCAACCATCTGCAGGACATGGCGCGCGACCTGGCCGGGCTGGACCGCTGCTATTTGCCGCAGGACTGGCTGGCGGCCGAGGGCTCCGGCGTCGGCGATGTACGCCATCCGGCAGAGACGCCGGGGCTGCGCCGCGTCATCGACCGCCTGCTGGACGGGTGCGACGTGATGAACGACCAGGCCGCCGCGCTGCCGCTGCGCGTGCGCGACGTGCGGCTGCGCCTGGAGACCGGCGTGATCGTGGGGCTGTCGCGCCGGCTGGCGGCCAGGCTGCGCGCCGGCGACCCCCTGGCCAAGCGGGTCAAGCTGCACCGCATTGATGTCGCCGCCAGCCTGGCAGGCACCACGCGTTACCTGCGGCGGCCCAAGGTGGCCGCGTGAGCTTTCCGCTCGAGGCCGAGCGCGACGACCTGACCGCCGTCAGCAGGATCGTGCGCGCGTCCGGCACCTCGTTCTACCGCGGCATGGCGATCCTGCAGCCGGAACGCCGGGTGGCGATGTATGCTGTCTATGCGTTCTGCCGCCTGGTGGACGACATCGCCGACGAGCCGAATTCCATGGAGCTGAAACGCACCCAGCTCGATGGCTGGCGCGCCAGGATCGAGGCGGTGGCCGCCGGCCAGGCGCCGGGGGTCCGCCAGCCGGGCGGCGCGGGCGACGACGGCGCGGTGGGCCGCATGCTCCAGCTCGCGTCCAAGCGCTACGGCCTGCGCAGGATAGACTTCCTGGCGGTGATCGACGGCATGCAGATGGATGCGGAGACGGTCATCGTGGCGCCGAATTTCGAGACGCTGGACCTGTATTGCGACCGGGTGGCCTCCGCGGTGGGCCGGCTCTCGGTGCGCTGCTTCGGCGATTCCTCGCCTGCGGCCGACGAGGTGGCGCACCACCTCGGCCGCGCGCTGCAACTGACCAACATCCTGCGCGACCTGGCCGAGGATGCCGCACGCGGCCGGCTGTACCTGCCGCGCGAGTGGCTGGCCCGCGCCGGCGTGCCGCCCGAGCCGGCGGCGGCGTTGGCCAGCCCGGCGCTTCCCGATGTGTGCGGGCAGGCGGCGCGGCGGGCAAGGCAGCATTTCGCCGATGCGTATGCCGCGATGAAGCGCTGCGACCGCCGCGCGATGAAGCCGGCGCGGCTGATGGCGGGGAGCTACGCGGCGGTGCTGGCGCGGCTGGAACGGCGGGGGTGGTCCCGGCCGGAGACGGCGGTGCGGGTGCCTAAATGGGAGAAGCTGGTTATCTCGCTGCGGGTGCTGCTTACGTAGGCGAGGCAAGCAAGGCCTTCTTTTTTGAAAAAAAGAAGCAAAAAACTTTTGACTCCGC